>JANQIR010000081.1 GCA_028282065.1 Aestuariivirgaceae bacterium | reverse complement strand
TCGGATTGGGATATGTAGAAGTGGCCCATTCCATAGGTGACAACCGTATCGATATAGGGTTTCAGACCCTCCGACACGAAGGCCTGCAGGACATGGCTGTCGATCGGCAGGCGCAGCCCCGCCATGGCGGCGACGTCCGACGAATTGCCCGCGGCAGCAAGGCCGAGCTTGCGGCAGCCGATGTAACCACGGCTGGTCTCCACGCCGAGCACCTTTCCGCCCTCGATACGGATACCGGTGACCTCGCAGTTCTGGATGATGTCAACGCCATGGCTGTCGGCGCCGCGGGCAAATCCCCAGGCGACCGCGTCATGACGCACCGTTCCGCCGCGCGGCTGGCGCAGCGCGCCATAGATCGGGAAACGGCCATTGTCGAAATCGAGGAATGGCACGATCTCGCGCACCTGTTCACGGTCGAGCAATTCGGCATCCACACCATGGATGCGCATGGCGTTTCCACGCCGAGCCGCCGCATCGCGCTGGGCATCGGAATGAAACAGATTGAGAATACCGCGCTGTGACACCATGGCGTTGAAGTTGAAGTCCTGCTCAAGGCCTTCCCACAGCTTCAGCGACCACTCGTAGAACGGTTCGTTGCCGGGCAACAGATAGTTCGACCGGATGATTGTCGTGTTCCGGCCGACATTGCCCGAACCGAGCCAGCTCTTTTCCAGGACGGCGACATTGCGGATACCGTGCACCTTGGCGAGATAGTAGGCCGTCGCCAATCCGTGACCGCCGCCGCCGACGATAACGACGTCGTACTCAGGCTTAGGGTCCGGTTCGCGCCAGGCAGGCGTCCAGCCGCGATGGCCGCCGAACGCGTTACGGACGAGCGAAAAAACGGAGTATTTCATGGCTTTTGCGATCTGATCCTCACTGCTGAAGACTCTGACAGCGCCAGCCGTAAAGGCTTGCATTTGAGAGACACAAAACAATAAAACACTGACATGAAGGTCCGTGAGCAACCAAGGCCCATGCGTATCGGCTTCCTGCTGATCCCCGGTTTCGCACTGATGTCATATGCATCGGCGGTCGAGCCCTTGCGCGCCGCCAACACCCTGTCAGGCCGCCGCCTCTACGACTGGGTTCACATTTCTCCAGGCGAACCTGATGTTCAGGCCTCTTGCGGCGCTTCGGTGCCATGCCCAATGCGCGTCGGCGACAACGTCCGGCTCGACATTCTGTTCGTCTGCGCCGGCGGAAACCCGGCATCGTTTTCCGACAAACCGACCTTCGCCTGGCTCCGGCGACTTGCCAAACAGGGTATCAGGATGGGTGGTGTTTCCGGCGGCCCTTACGTATTGGCCCGGGCCGGTCTCATGTCCGGCAGGCACATGACGATCCACTGGGAACATGCCTCTGCCTTGCAGGAAGAGCTACCGGACCTGATGCTCAGCAGATCTTTGTATGTGGTCGACCGCGACCGCCTGACCTGTGCCGGCGGCGTGGCGGCCATCGACATGATGCACCGGCTGATTGCGCACGATCACGGCAGCGAACTGGCGACACAGGTGAGCGACTGGTTCCTGCATACAGAAATTCGCCCCGCCGGCGGCCCACAGCGGGCGTCCTTGAGCGAGCGATACGGCATTCACCGGCGCGAACTGATTGCCGCACTGGAACTCATGGAGAACAACCTGAGCGAACCGCTGGACCGCAAGCAGGTCGCCCAGCGTATCGGACTGTCGACCCGTCAACTCGACCGCCTGTTCGCCAATGGCATGAACCGCAGTTTCGCCGAGCACTACCGGTCCATCCGGCTCGACCGCGCCCGCGATCTGATCCGCCAGACACCGTTGTCGATTACCGAGATATCGGTCGCCTGCGGGTTCGCAAATACCAGCCATCTGTCCAGGGCCTATGCGGCCCGCTTCGGACATCCCCCGAGGGTGGAACGGCAGAAGACCCATGCTGAATGACGCATCCCCTTGCAGCATGCCTTGCTCACATTGAGGCCCGGCGGGCCCGACACCGGAATGTCTAACTAACCTTCCGATATCGCAGCCCGCCTGACCTTTTCCTGCCAGGAAACACGTCCCTCATGCGTGAACGGCTGTCAGCCGGCCTGATCGCACGTATGCCGGTGCACATTGCCGTCTCGCCCCCACCATGGCTCAGCAATCCAGCGTGGTATCACGCTCCCATTGCGTCAGGTGGCGGCTGTACTGGTTCCACTCACTGGTCTTCAACTTGATATAGGCATCGTAAAACTCATCGCCCATCGCCGCGCGCAGCACCTTGTTCTTGGCAAAAATCCGGATAGCATCGATCAGGTAGAGCGGCAGTTTCTTGGCGCCGCGTGCCTTGTGGCCCTCCGAATACATGTCAATATCGAGCCGTTTGCCCGGGCTGGTCTTGTTGGCAATGCCATCCATTCCCGCAGCCAGAATACCGGCCATCATCAGGTAGGGATTGGCTGCACCGTCTGCCAGACGCAGCTCAAACCGCCCGGTATCAGGAATGCGCACCATATGCGTGCGGTTGTTGCCGCCATAGGTCACCGTATTTGGCGCCCAGGTGGCACCGGATGCGGTCACCAGGGCATTGATCCGCTTGTAGGAGTTGACCGTCGGGTTCGTGAGGCAGCAAAGAGCTTCGGCATGAGCCATGACACCGCCGAGGAAATGATATCCCATTTCCGAAATACCCATCTCATCACTGTCGTCATGGGTCAGGCAGGTGCTCTCGTCCATGTTCCATAAAGACGTGTGAACGTGACAGCCATTGCCGGTCAGATGGCCGAACGGCTTGGGCATGAAGGTCGCCCTAAGCCCGTGCTTTTCGGCAATGGACTTTACCATGAAGCGGAAGAAGCACAGCTGATCGGCGGTCTTCAGGCAGTCATAATAGTCCCAGTTGATTTCGAACTGGCCGTTGGCGTCCTCGTGGTCGTTCTGGTATGGCCCCCAGCCGAGCTCGATCATTGTCGAGCAAATCTCCGAAATAACGTCATACCGGCGCATCAGGGCACTCTGGTCGTAGCAGGGTTTTTCCTGAATATCGCGGGCATCGGAGATATCGCTGCCGTCCGGGTTGATAAGATAAAACTCGGCCTCCACGCCCGCCTTCAGCTTGATGCCATGTTCGGCCGCTGCCGCATTGACCCGGCGCAACACGTTACGCGGAGCCTGGTCGACCTCCTTGTCGTCCATCCACAGGTTCCCCGCAACCCAGGCCACTTCGCGCTTCCAGGGAAGCTGAATGACCGAGCTCGCATCCGGCTTGGAAAACATATCGGGATGGGCCGGGGTCATATCGAGCCAGGCGGCGAATCCGGCAAAGCCCGCACCGGTCTTCTGCATGTCGCCGATGGCTTCGGCCGGAACCAGTTTGGAGCGTTGGGAACCGAACAGGTCGGTAAAATTCATCAGGAAGAAGCGGATATTGTTTTCCTTAGCATAGCTTGCAAGATCGGCGGCCATAGTGTGTGTCTCCCTCAGATTTGTCCCTGCTATTCGCCGTTTCGGCCTGGCACCCAACGCGTTCCGGCAAGCGGTACGCCAGCCATGGCGGCCGCCTCAACCGTCAGTGCGGCAAGATCGTCCGGCTCCAGATTATGCACATCCGACTTGCCATTTGCACGCGCCAGCGTCTGCACTTCCAGTGTCAGGACGCGCAGATAATTCGCAAGCTTGTGACCGGCCTGCACCGGATCGAGCCGGGCATAGAGATCGGGATCCTGTGTGGTGATCCCAGCAGGATCGCTACCATCCTGGTAATCTTCCCAATATCCCGCCGCCGAACCGAGCCTCTTATAGTCCTCATCCCATTTGGGATCGTTGTCGCCGATGGCGATAAGGGCGGCAGTGCCTATGGAAACCGCATCGGCACCCATGGCCAGCGCCTTCGCCACATCTGCACCCGAACGTATTCCGCCGGCAACGATAAGCTGCACTTTGCGGTGCATATCCAGTTCCTGCAGCGCCGCGACTGCCTCGCGCACAGCTGCCAGAGTAGGGATGCCGACATGTTCGATGAACACGTCCTGCGTCGCCGCCGTCCCGCCCTGCTTGCCGTCAAGGCGGGTGCCGACGTCGTCGTGGTTGACGGCATGCAGGGCGGGACGGCGGCGACGCAGGACGTGT
>JANQIR010000080.1 GCA_028282065.1 Aestuariivirgaceae bacterium | reverse complement strand
GGCACTGCGCGCTCAACGACTACCATGGCCAGCGCCGGCTGATGCATCGCATCACGATCGATGGCGAACCGCTGCACTGAATCGAGAGCATCTTCCTGGAGACCGAGTGCCTATGAAAGTCACGGATCTAAAGACCTGGGTCGTTGGAAATCCGCCGCCGCGCTTTGGTGGACGCTACTTCATTTTTGTCAAGCTGACGACTGATCAGGGCATCAGCGGTATCGGTGAAGTCTACAACGCGACGTTCTCACCGCACGCCATTGTGCCGCTTATAGAAGATGTTTTTCAGAAGCACATCGAGGGCACCGATCCCTTCCGGATCGAAACGCTGTGGCGGATGGTCTACGGCCGGGGCTATTCAATGCGGCCTGACATAACGCTCATGGGCGTTATGAGTGGGCTGGAAATGGCGCTGTGGGATATCAACGGCAAGGCGCTTGGAAAGCCGGTTTACGAGTTGCTCGGCGGCAAGGTGCATGAGCGTTTGCGTTCCTACACCTACCTCTATCCGGCAGCCGATGAGGGAGATGCCTATTCTGATCCTGCTGTTTACACCGATCCGGACGTTGCAGCGACACGCGCCGCAGAATACCAGGATATGGGCTTTACAGCTGTGAAGTTCGACCCGGCCGGTCCCTATTCAACATTCGATCCGCGCCAGCCCAGCCTTGAGGACATGGAGCGCAGCGAGGCGTTCTGTCACCGCATCCGCCAGGCGGTCGACAACAAGTGCGATCTGCTGTTCGGCACGCACGGCCAGTTCACACCGGCCGGCGCAATCCGGCTTGCCCGCCGGTTGGAGCCCTATGATCCCTTGTGGTTTGAGGAGCCGACGCCACCGGAAATGCCGGAACAAATGGCGCTGGTTGCGCGCCAGACCACCATTCCGATCGCTACGGGTGAACGGCTTACCACCAAGTACGAATTTTCGCGGGTTCTGGAGACGCGGGCGGCGTCGATCCTGCAGATGGCGCTGGGCCGGGTCGGCGGTTTACTGGAGGCAAAGAAGATCGCCAGTATGGGCGAAGCGCATTACGCGCAGATTGCGCCACACCTTTATTGCGGCCCGGTGGAGGGTGCGGCCAATATCCAGCTTGCTGCGTGCAGTCCGAATTTCCTGATCCTGGAGAGCATCCAGACCTGGGGCGGTTTTCATGCCGAAATCCTGTCCAAGCCGATCCGTTGGGAGGAGGGGTATGTCATCCCGCCTGACGCGCCTGGACTTGGCGTCGAGCTCAATGAAGACGTTGCCGACGCACATCCCTATGATGGGGACGAATTGCATCTGGTGCCGGCAGACGCACCCGTGGTTTGAAGCAAGCGACAAGACGCCGTGTCACTGGCTCTCTAGCAGCCTGGCTACGACTTCGGGCATCGTATCGGCTTCGGCGTTGGCAAAGGCGATACGCAGAAAACACTCCTGATTGGGGCCGAACATGGAACCCGGAAGAGTTAGTAAATCGTGTTCGCGGGCCAGTCTCTTGGCCACGTCCTTGCCCGTCTCGTCTGCAAATGGATGCTCGACATAGGCAAAGAATGCGCCGGAACTCACAATCCGGTACTTCAGCGCCGGGTGCCGGAATGCTTCACGAAGCGCCTGCTCGCGTTCGGCCATAACGACTGCTTTTTGCCTGGCCCAATTCTGAAGGTTGCGCAGGCCGTATAAAGCGGCACCTTGACCGATATGCGGGGCGCAAATGGCAACGCAGTCCATCAGCTTTTCAATCTCCGCAACCAGCATGGGGGCGGCCGTTAGGGAACCAACCCGATATCCGGTCATCGCGAAGGTCTTGGAAAAACTGTAGAGGTGGATGAACGTATCCTGCCAGTTGGGTTCACAGAACAGTGCGTGTGCGGGCTGCTCGCTGGCGCGGAAATCCTTGTAGGTTTCGTCAATGATCAGAGCGATGCCGTGTGTCCGGGCAAGCTGGAAAAACTGGTGAATGAGATCAGGTGGATAGATCGCACCTGTCGGATTGTTGGGCGTCACCAGGACGATGGCTGCAGTTTTGGCATCTATTAGGGTCCTGGCCACTTCGGGATCGGGCAGCATGGCGTTGCTGGCATCGGTGGGCAGGATTTTCAAGCCGATGTTCTGCATTTGCAGCCACATCTGGTGATTGAAGAAATAGGGGGATGGTACGATGATGTTGCTGCCAGGGCCTGCCACAGATGCGACCGCGAGGCAGAACGCCTGATTGCTGCCGGCAGTGATGGCGACATGGTCTGCCGGAATTCGGGCGTGGTAGTCGACGGAGAAGTGGCTGGCAAGTTCAGCACGCAGTTCTGGAAGCCCGAGAATTTCCGTGTACAGATTGGTGTCGCCGCCTTGCGCGAGCCTCGCGATTTCGGTCTGAAGGTCTGGTGCGGGGGAGTAACTGGGCACGGCCTGGCTGAGCAGGATCGCCGTTCGTTCACTTTTGCCCTCAGCCAGCCAGCTGAACGACTCCGAAATCGGCGGAACATCAACCCCGGTGATTTCCGGCCGAACCCTGTATCCCATGTGACGCATTCCTCCACCCAACCTCAATCAGATTAGTGCCACCATACGAAAGGTCCATCGTCAAGCTTGCTCTGACGAGGGCGCAGGCTAAAGTGGCCAGCATTCCAACGGGTCAGCGGGAGGGCACCCCCATGAAAGCAATCCAGATCGAGGCGACGGGTGGACCGGAGGTCATGAAGCTGGTGGAGGTTGATCTGCCGGCTCCGGGCGAGGGCGAAGTTCGCATTCGGCACACCGCCATCGGCCTGAACTTCATCGACACCTATCACCGCAGCGGACTCTATCCGCTGCCGCTGCCTTCGGGTATCGGGCTGGAAGCGGCTGGTGTCGTGGAAGAGGTGGGGCCGGGCGTTTCCTCACTTGCTGTCGGAGATCGGGTTGCCTACGGCGCCGGGCCTCTGGGTGCCTATGCCGAAGCCCGCAATGTGCCCGCTAACCGGGTGAGCAAGGTTCCTGACAATATTTCTGACGAGACCGCCGCAGCCATGATGCTGAAAGGCATGACCGTCAGATATCTTCTGAGAGCAACCTATGTGGTGCAGCCTGGCGATACGATCCTGTTTCATGCGGCCGCTGGTGGCGTTGGCCTGATCGCGTGCCAATGGGCAAAGGCGCTTGGCGCGACGGTCATCGGAACAGTCGGATCTCCGGAAAAGGCAGAAATCGCGAAGGCGCATGGGTGCGATCATATTATCAATTATTCGACCGAAGATGTCGCCGCCCGTGTTCGCGAAATCACCGAGGGCGCCGGCGTTCCGGTGGTCTATGACGGCGTGGGGCAGGCGACGGTGACGGCGTCCCTGGAGTCCCTGAAGCCGCGCGGCTTGCTGGCCTCCTTCGGGAACGCGTCCGGCCCGGTAAAGGATTTTGATCTTGGACTGCTATCGGCCAAGGGGTCGCTCTATGTCACACGGCCAACTTTGATGACATATGTCGCGGCGGATGAAGATCTGCAGGAAACGGCGACCGACCTGATGGATGTTGTTTCCAGCGGCAAGGTGCGCATAGAGATAAATCAGCGCTATGCCCTGTCTGATGCAGTTCAGGCGCACACTGACCTTGAGTCTCGTGCGACGACTGGATCGACCGTGTTGTTGCCTTGAAACCCCGGTCGAGGGAAGGCCGTTTAGCTCCGGCAGCTCTTTTCCGATTGGGCTGCCAGGGCTTTCCACGAACTTGAGCAGGACGTCGTGGTACACACAAAATCCGCCAGCCGGGACATAGGAAGGGCATGTGCAAGGTTTAATGGGCGTCCGTTTCCGTCAGACAATGTGCTGACAACCATGCCTGTGAGTTCTCCGCGCTCGTTGAACACCGGCCCGCCCGATTCACCCTTCTTGGTACTCATCCTCAGCACCATTGCGTCAGGGTAGCCAAATCCGTCATAGGTCACGGGCCGGCCGAAGCTCATGGAGTGCAGCTCACCGATTCGCGCAGTATCGCCGCGGGCATGCGGTTTGCCCAGAGAGAACACAGGTTGGCCACGGGTCAGGCATGTACTGGCGGCCGGGCGTACCGGTGTGCCGGAGAAATTAGAAAGCCTGATCATCGCCATATCATCGTTCTTACGAACACCGATGACGCGGCCCTGATAGATCTTACCATCGGCGCCGCGGGCATCGACAGTGTAGCCCTTCTTCACGGCAACATGTCCGGCTGTCATGACATGCCCGGATCCATCGATGACGAAGCCGCTGCCCGATGTCACGGCATCAGGCAGAATATCGCTGCGCGAGACTTTCTTCCGGCGCTCGGTTTTGTGGACGATGATCGTTACGTAGGACGGGCTGGTTTGATCGAGCAGCCCCTTGATACTTGGTGACAGGGAGTGAGCGGCAGGTGTTGCGCCAGTGTCAACATCAATCACCCGCGGACCGGAGAGATCGCTCGTCTGGGTACAGGCGGCGCCCAGCAGCGCCAGGGCAATGATTGTCGCTCGTCTCACAAACCTGCCTCCAGCCGGTCGATAAACGGTTGCATATGGTCTCTGTAGGTCTTCCAGCGGCCAATTGACTTGGCATTGATTGGCTGGCGGGCCTGCCATTGACTTGCGGTTGCGATGGATCTCTCAACACGTTCTGGATAAAGGCAGTTTTCGTTCCAGTCCAGCCCCACGTAATTTACAAGTGCGCGAGCATTCGGTTCGGGATCGGAAACAAATTTGTCGTAATCGAGATCGAATACCTCAATTCCGCACGTATCGGTCCAGTGTTTCAGAAACTCGAGATGGGCCAGATATGCCACGGCACTTGATTCCAGATTTCCGGAAAAACGCAGATTGGGACCAAAATTCTGCTCAAACAAGGATAGAGCGTTATCGCAAGGATCACGATGACAATAGATGAACCTAGACTTCGGCAAAATCCAGGCAATGAGGCCAACCATGGCATAATTGCCCGGCAATTTATCGGTGGCGAAGCGTGCCGCGGTATTGCCGTCAAACATCGATTCGTGAATCTGCCTGCCGGCATCCCCGGCCCAACTGGCAGGTAAGGCGTGCACGCCGTGTGGATAGTCGTCGATGCTGCGGCGTAGCAGCGGTATGTCAAGCCGCTCGCCACCTGCATTAACATCGTCGTAGGAGGCGAGCACCTGCTCGACCAGGGTTGTCCCTGATCGCGGCATCCCGACGATGAATACGGTTCCCTCGCCGTCAAATCCGTCGCCTGCGTGAGCGGAAAAGAACTCGGGCGTAAATGTGTTCAAGGTCCGGCGGAGCGCTTCCTTGTGTGTTTCCTCGCTGAACGGATTGGCATCGAACTGAATAGTGTTGGCAGCGTTGAGTGCTTCGAATGCCTCGTCATAGTTTTTCAGTTTCTGATTGGCGTAGAATAAAGCGAAACCGGCGCCGATCCTTGCAGGCGCTCCTGCGGTTTCGTCCTTGAGGATCTTTTTGAGCAGCGGAGCTTTTTCCGGCTCAAGCCGCTTGATCTGTGCAAGCCTGCTGTAAGCAACTCCGTGTCTGGGATCGAGCTCGATGGCCCTTCGCAAGGCGGTCTCGGATTCATCGAAATCTCCTTCCCACGATGCGATCTGGCCCTTTACCGCGTTTGCTTCAGCAAGGTTTAGCCCTGCATTGATGGATCTGTCTACGTAGTGCGTGGCGCGCTGCAATTCGCCACGGCGCACAAAGATGTCCGCGACACGGGTGAGGAGCTGATCGGGGATTGGTTCGATTTGCTCCGCGCGGTCGATCAAGGCCGCTGCCTCGTCCAGGTCTGTATCGTTGATGAGTGTGGTTGCAAGATTGATCTGCGCGTTTCGGAACCCGGGATTAAGGCGCACGGTTTCGCGAAACGCGGCGATCGCCTCGTCCTGGCGGCCAAGCTGTTTCAGGCTGAGCGCTTTGACGTGCAGGATTTCAGAGTCCTGGGGCGCGGCGCGCAGGGCCTGATCGAGCCAGGCAAGAGCCTCTTCGGCCTTGCCCTGAGCGTACAACGTTTCACCCAGACCGAAGGCTGCATCCGGATATCCGGCCTCCAGTTCCAGGGTGCGGGTGAACAGACGGGCTGCCTTGTCCAGTTTGTTGTCGGCGCGTTCGACGTGGCCGAGATTGAAATGAACGTTCGGGTCCATCTTATTGAGCTTGTGGGCTTTTTCGAACCAGCGCCTGGCCCGCTCCATATTGCCGGACTGTCCTTCGAGGATGCCCAACTCAAGCAATATTTCCATGTTCCGTGGCGATGCATTGAGGGCTCTTTTGAAGAGTTCCCGGGCTTCGTCCACATGGCCCTGATGGGCGGCCGCGCGTGCACGGCTGAGTTCGTTTGATTGCTGTTGGCCAAACATATTGCTGAAACGGCAGTTTTCTATCGTCCGGCAAGAGTGCCGATCCATACTTATTGCGGCTTATGGGGCTGAATGTGCAAGACCTTTTGCCTAACCTGGGCAGATCTGCCAGGCACGGTGACATTTTTGCACTCTAACAGGCCGCTTGTTCATAAGAGGTTATCAGATCGCTCAAGCTGTCCTTCAGCGTATCCAGATGCGTTTCATACCGCCGCCAGCGTGAAACGGATGTCGTATAGACAGACTGGCGAACCTGAACGGCGCTTGCGGTGCGCACGGTGTTTGCCTGTTTGTGAAAGTCCAGACAGGCAGGATCCCAATCAAGGCCGGCATGGGAGACGAGCGTGCGGGCATTTGCCTCCGGATTGGTGACGAGGTCTTCGTAACGGACATGAAGAACTCGGCCCGGCAACACGCGGTCCCAATGATCCATTGCATGTTCGTAAAGGCGGTAGTATCCGGCAATCCGGTCCAAACGACTGGTGAATGCCACGGCACCTTCCGCAAACAGCTGGCTGTACATGGAAATGGCGGTGTCGAGAGGGTGTCTGCGACAGTTTACAAAGCGGGCCTGCGGGAACATGGCGAGAATGGCGCCGATAACCAGATAGGCATTCAACGTCTTGTCGACAATGCACGGCGCGGCGTGCAAAGCGGTCGGAATGGCGGCCAGATACTGATCCGCGGCCCGTTTGGCGCGGTTGGGGTCGGGATGCGTCAGGTAGCGGCCGATCCATTCCAGGGCGCCGAGTTCACCGACGCTTGCGGCTTGTGGATGGCTTGCCAGAATCTGTTCGATCAGAGTCGTACCGGACCTCGGCAGTCCGAAGACAAAGACAAATTGCCGAGAAGGAGAGGTCGTCGGCGAGTTTCGATCGAGCCGGTCCGGCGTGAACGCCGCAATGTGAGCATCGAACGCATCGCACAGCGCCCGTGTGGGATCACTATGGGCGGTTGCCCGAATGTCATTTCCCTGAACCAGATGTTCGAAAGCCGCGTCATAGGATTTCTGTTTTTCATAATGACGGGCAATGGCAAAGTGCAGCGGAGGGAATTGCTCCTCGGGCGCTGCGGATTGCTTAAGATGCTGGAGTGCGGCAAGGGCCGGTTGAAGACCATCGGCCGGATCGATGTCGGCATAGTTCGCCAGCATCATGTGCGCGTGCGGAAAGTTCGGGTCGGCATCCAGAGCCTTGTCGAGATAATTCCTGGCGGCATCCAGCTTACCGCCCGCTAGTTCCAGGTTTGCCAAATGGCACAACGTAGCAGGTCGATTGGCGCCTTTGGCGAGAGCTTGTTCGAATGCGGCTCGGGCTTGTTCGTGTTGTCCGTGCTGATCAAGCGCTTGCGCGAGGGCCTCCATGGTTTGAAGGTCGGGCTTGAGTTCGAGAGCTTTTTGCAGATGAGGAACCGCGCGGCCGTGCTGCTTCATGGCAACGTAAATGTTGGCGGCCAACTGGTGCAAGGAAACGTTGTGAGGGTCTTGTTCAAGTAGATCAGCCAATAAAACTGTGGCTTGCGGATAGTCGTTGATCTTTGCAAGGCACGTGGCAAGCCGGACCGTGCCAAAACTGACGTTCTGACCGCCTCCGGCCAATCCCTGACGATAGCAGTCTATGGCTTCGCTGACGGACCCGGAGGCTTCGTGAACCGTACCTAGAAGGATGTGGAGGTCACTGTTGCCGGGAGCGATGGAAAGCGCGGTGGTGAGCAGGTTTCGTGCTTCCTGCAATCGCCCGGTATCTCTGAGTTGAATAGCGGCTTGCATGGCGCTGGCAATCTCAGGGCGGACGGATTGCCGGGTGTTCGCCCCCGCCTTTGTCCGTTGTTGTTTCTGAGCTATTCGCCGTTGTTTTCGACTCAAGCTGGTCACTGAACATTCGCCCCTTTTTGCTGACGTGAGTGTCTTATAGCAGACACCGGATTTTGCTGACAGAGAACCACCCACCGCGCCCGAATGGCTTCTTACCATCGCTCGGTCAAAAGCAAACGGCCCGCGGTGGTGTTCCGCGGGCCGTTCTTTGGTCTCAGGCGTTAGGCCTGAAGATCCCTTGCGTGGTTTTTAGAAGA
>JANQIR010000070.1 GCA_028282065.1 Aestuariivirgaceae bacterium | reverse complement strand
TCGAAACCAGTGCCAATCTGCGCTAAGATTTCCGACGCCAGCGGAGCTAGGTTGAGCCGCATTGTTCTGGACCGGATGGTCGGCAACAGTTTGCCCGGTGCGTGCGTGACGAGAATGAAAAGCGCACGATCGGGCGGCTCTTCGAGGATCTTCAGCAGCGCGTTCGCCGCCGACGGGGTCATGTCATCAGCCGCGTCGACAATACACACACGCCAACCACCCTCACCTGCCGTCTTCGAAAAGAAACTTGTTGCCTTGCGGGCCGCTTCCACAGGGGTTTCCTCTCTGACCCGCTTTGTCTTGCTGTCAAAGGGCCGTTCCAGAACCAGAAGGTCCGAGTGCCCCCGCGAGGCAATGCGGCTAAAGACAGGATCTGCCGCGCTGACGTCCATGGTATCGGGTGGACACGCACTACCAGTGTCGCGCTGTGGGTTTCGCAGCACGTAGCGGGCGAAGCGGTATGCAAGAGTGGCCTTGCCTATGCCGCGCGGTCCGGCAAACAGCCATGCATGATGCAGATGGCTCTGATGATAGGCCGTCAGCAGGTGCCGTTCGGCATGCGCATGGCCCAGCAACCGGGTTTGCAGCCTGGGATGCAGGGGCGTTTCGCGGGGATCGTCTGATGGTTCGGCCATGACCGGGGCGATATCAAAGCGTCAGCTTGGACGCAACCAGGGCCCATATCCTTTCTGCAACCTCATCCGGCGGCGCATCGGCATGAATGACAAGAAAGCGCTCAGGTTCTGCCGCAGCAATATCCAGAAAGGCGCGACGCAAGTTCAGATGGAAGGCAAGCCCCATTCGCTCGAAACGGTCCTCAGGAGCCTGTTGCCCGCGGTCCGCAGCCCTGCCCAGGCCGATCTCCGGGTCAAGATCCAGCAAAACGGTCAACCTTGGCCGGGTCGACGCTACGACATATGTCTCCAGAGCCTGGATCAGTCCCGCTTCGCAATTGCCCACGACACCCTGATACGCCCGCGTTGAATCCATAAACCGGTCGCACAAGACGTAATCTCCACGCTCAAGCGCCGGCCGGATGGTTGCCTCCAAATGATTGCTCCGCGCGGCGTAGTTCAGCAATGCTTCGGTTTGAGCCGACCACCTGGCCGGCTCACCGTTTACAAGCAATGCCCGGATTTGCTCGGCCCCCACGGCGCCTCCAGGTTCGCGTGTTCTTGTAACGTGGTGACCGCGGGCTTCCAGACGCTCAGCAAGCAGGCGCACCTGCGTTGATTTCCCGGTGCCCTCCCCGCCTTCAAACGTTATGAAAGTTCCCGTCATGATGCATCGCCTTGCAGGGCAAAGGTTTCAAAGTCAGCCGCCGAAAGCCAGAAATGACAGACTATCCCAAGCCTTCCGCCACAGCTCACCGCTGGCAGGAACGTTTGATTTGGTGTAGACCGGAACCTGCGCAACAATACGTCCATCCACGGTCAACCGGATCTTGCCAACATGAACGCCTTGTCTAACCGGAGCCCGCAGCGGGCCGGTATAGACCAGTTCGGCCCCCGCACCATCTCGCTCATCGTCGGCCAGGAGCGCTGCAACAGGTTGCTGCGTCGTGAGCGCTACCCAACTGCGCGTGCCACCCCAGACCCTTGCGCGCCCAACCGTTTCACCCGGATCGAACAAATGGGTTCTACGGAATTGCCGGAATCCCCAATCGAGCAGCTTTTTGGCCTCGCGGCTGCGCTCCGTCTTGCTCTTGGCCCCATTCACCACCACTATGAGCCGTCTGCTGCTCCTGGTCGCCGAACCGACAAGACCGTAACCGGATGCACGCACGTAGCCGGTCTTCACACCATCCGCGCCGGGATAGCTTTTAAGCAGCGGGTTGCGATTTTGCTGTGTGATCTTGTTCCACGTGAATTCACGCTCGCTATAGATTGAATAATAATCCGGAAAAATCTCAATAAGATAACGCGTTAGCGTAGCAAGCTCACGTGCTGTCATAAGATGCTCAGGATGCGTGAGGCCAGTAGCGTTGCGGAATGTCGATACCTTCAACCCCAGCTCGCGGGCGCGCTGCGTCATGCGCGCGGCGAAAGCTTCCTGGGTGCCTGAGATACCCTCCGCAATGGCAATGGCTCCGTCGTTGGCGGACTGAACAATGACCCCGCGTATGAGATCTCGAACCTTGATGCGAGTGTTTACTTCTGCAAACATCCTTGAGCCTGGCGCTCCCCGGGCGGCCGGGCTGATGATGAATTCATCATCGAGCTTCAACCGTCCGGATTTAAGATCCTCGAACACGATGATCATGCTCATGATCTTGCTCATGCTGGCAGGATGCATGGGTTCGTCTGCATTCTTCTCGAAGAACACCCGCCCGGATTTCGAATCCAGCAAGATTGCCTGTTTGGCTTTGGTCGCAAAGTCACCGGCGGACTGCGCCACCACGTTATCGGCGCGACTGCTCACGACGGTGACGGCTGCCAGCAGCACGAGGGTTGCGATAGATCGGATCAATTTGAGATTTGTCATTTCGCCAATTGCGGCCGGGCCTCAATTCCCGGCACCCGCAAAAGCCTAGTGAGCGGGCACCACGAAATCAACGGGCATCGCTGGCAAATATGCAATAGCAGTCACTTCGCCGCATAGACGACCCGGGCATCCGAATGGCCTGCCGACACAACGTCACGCAAGGCGACGTCGGCATCCTGCTGGGTTGGCAGCGGCCCAATCTTGACCCTGTAGACGGTGCCGTATGCGGCGCTGGATGCCGGCGTCACAACCACCGGGCCGACCCCGCTCAACCGTTCCTTGGCGATCCGCACATTGTTAACGTCGCTGTACGCTGCAACCTGAATGAAATAACCTTCCGGTGCAGACAGTGCGTCACCCTGCCCGCCCCATTCATTGCGAGCGGTTACCACCGATTGCGCGGGGCTGCGCCGATGTTCTTTGCCTTGGTTCAGATAGGCGATCATCTGGCGTGTCGTGGCGCCGCGCTGAAGCTGTGTATTCATAGAGGCCAGATGTGAACCCTGATCGTTCAGCGGTGCGCGACCGAGATATTGGACACGCACCCGGGCAAGCCCTTTGGTCTTTGTTCCAAGTATCTCAGCTGAACGCTTCGACAGATCGATGATACGTTTTGAAGAAAATGGCCCGCGATCATTGATACGGACAATCAGTTCGCGGCCATTTTCCAGATTCGTCACCTTTGCGTAGCTGGGTATTGGTAGGGTGGCATGCGCCGCAGATCGATACTCCATGTCATACCACTCGCCATTTGCCGTCATACGGCGATGAAAGCGCGGACCATACCAGGATGCAATTCCGGTACGGTCATAACCGGGTTCGGCTTTCGGATAGTACGTTCTGCCTGCGACCTGATAAGGCTTCCCGATGTGATAGCGGCCACCACCTTTCGGCAGTGGTCCGGATTTTGTGTACTTCGGGCTTCCCTTACCAGCGAACGGATCACTGACTTTCGAACCGGAACATGCCGATACCAAAAGACCAGCCGAAACAACGGCCAGTATCGCCGCATTTGCCCCGAACACTGCCTTGTTCCGGCCCCAGATAGATTGGCGGAAATGATCACGCATCATGCCGATCCTCATCACATACTCCACGCATGGCGCCCTGTTTGTGGTGATCTGAAGCCTGTGAGGTAAAAGATTCGTTCACCGATATGGTTAATCGATACAAATTGATTCAAATATGGAGAACATCAGTAAGGATCTGATCGGAAAATCTGTTTTACGAATCGGCTGTTCAGTTTCCCGGGCGCTTTTTGAAGTTTATTGCGTCAGGTGGCCTACTGCTCGAATTGCTTGAACCGGTGTTGCGCGCACCGCCCGTTCCGCCTTCATCCGCCCGGCTCAGCTTGGCCTGCAATCGCCTGGCGTTTTTACCCGCCACTGAATTGCCCAGCCCCGCCGCCTCATTGTAGAGCTTTAAGGCCTCGGCTTCATTGCGCTCAACGCCCCATCCCATTTCATATAACCCACCGAGATTATTGAGCGCCCAAGCATCTTTCTTGTCAGCGGCTTTCCGAAAGTGCGCAGCCGATTTTTCCAGATTACGATCAATGCCGGTACCGCGCAGATACAGAACCCCAAGATTGTTTTCCGATTTGGCGATCCCGCCTGCCGCCGCCTTTGTGTACCACTCAATTGAAAGCTTGATATCCTTGTCGATGCCTTCACCGTGCTGATAGCTGTATGCCAGCCAATGCTGCGCTTCGGCATGGCCTTGCCTGGCGGCCGAGTCGTACAGAGTCGCCGCCAGTTGAGGCGATTTCTTAATTCCCTTGGCCCCTCCATGGATCAGCCTGGCAAGCCGGAACTGCCCCTCCGCGTTACCCTTCTTGGCGGCCTTGCGGTACCATTGTGCGGCCGCCACAGCGTTCTTCTCGACGCCGCCTTTGCCGGTTTCATACGATATTCCAACCGATACCTGCGCTTCATCGTCGCCTGCCCTCGCCAACCGAAGGCGTTTGGAAAAGGACAGTTTGGACAGGGTCGATTGCGCCCACGCGCTGGACAATTCAATTCGAACAGGCGACGCTGGTGCGACTGCAAGCGTGACCACCAGTCCAGCCACCACCATTGATTTGGTCAGTAGACTTTGCGCAACCATGCCCGTTCTGTGTCCTTGCTTAATGGTGAGCCCAGTGTGATTGGTAGGATCTGTGTTCAATATGGCATAAGTCTGACAGTTAATTTGTTGCGGGATCAAGTGTTTTTGGAGGAAGCCGCCGTGGCCACCGGGAGTAAAAAGTCACCAGCACGCAAGCGGCCCGCAAAGGCCAAGACACCTGCTGCAAAGTCCAAACGCTCGAAGAAAACGACCCGTCAACCTTCGCCGCACATGCCGTGGCTTGAGCATTATCCGGCAGGCATCGACTACCGGATGCAGCTTGAGGCGCAAAGCCTGCCCGACCTGTTTGATGAGGCCGTTGTGACGTATCGCGATACCCCATGCACCGACTTCATGGGGGCACAGCTTACTTACGGGGAAATTGCCGATATGACGAATCGGCTGACCGCCGGGCTCTTGGCCAAGGGGATCGGCCGGGGCCACAGGGTCGGCCTGCTGCTACCGAATTGCCCGTACTACATCGCGTGCTATTTTGCAGTGTTGAAGGCCGGGGCGATTGTTGTGAACTTCAACCCGCTCTATACGGTCGAGGAACTGGCTGATCAGGCACGAGATTCTGGCGTGGCCTGCATGATCACCCTTGATTTGGAAATCCTGTTTCACAAGGGTTTGGCTTTGCTTGATCTAGGTGTCGTGCAGTCGGTTGTCGCCTGCCCGTTCGCCGATCTCCTGCCTTCCATAAAACGCATTCTCTTCAAACTGCTGAAAAGCAGTGAACTGGCAGATATACCCGACAAACCAAGGACCGGCGAAATTCTGCGCTGGGACGCGCTTGTTTCAAATGACGGCACATTCAAACCGGCAATCATCAAGCCCGATGTAGATATTGCATTGCTGCAATATACCGGGGGAACGACGGGCACTCCGAAAGGGGCGATGCTCACACACGCCAACCTGACGATTAATGTAAAGCAGGTACTCGCGTGGTCGGCCACGGCAGGGATTGGTCAGGAACGGGTGATGGCAATTCTGCCCTTCTTCCATGTATTCGCGATGACGACGATCCTGATGTTCGGCATTGCAACCGGTTCTGCAATGATCCTAATGCCCAGGTTCGAGTTGCAGAAGGCGATCCGATTGATCAGGAGGCACCGCGCGACGATCCTTCCCGGTGTTCCGACCTTGTTCACGGCTTTGCTGGATGACAAGAATATCAGACAGGCGGATCTGGCGTCGTTGAAGTTGTGCATTTCCGGAGGCGCCGCGCTTCCACACGAGGTGCGCCAGGAGTTTGAAGCATTTTCCGGCTGCAAGCTTGTGGAAGGGTACGGCTTGACGGAAACTTCGCCGGTGGTGACGACCAACCCGCTGGAGGGACTTGAAAAGACGAATTCTATCGGCCAACCGGTGCCCGGAACGATTGTTTCCATCAGATCGCTCGACAACCCGGCAAAGCAGATGCCGCTTGGAGAAGCCGGGGAGATCTGCATCAAGGGGCCACAGGTCATGGCCGGCTACTGGAACCGCTCGGCGGAGACGGCGGACGCCTTCGTCGGTGACTATTTCCGGACCGGCGATGTGGGCTACATGGATGATGAAGGCTTCATCTACATCATTGATCGCATCAAGGACATGATCAACTGCTCAGGCTTCAAGGTGTATCCCCGTCAGATCGAAGAGGCCATTCATACACACCCAGCAGTTGCCGAAGTGACTGTTATCGGAATTCCCGACCACTATCGCGGCGAAGCGCCAAAGGCGTTCATCAGACTCAAAGACGGGCGGAATGCAACTGCACAGGACATTTTGAAACATCTAGAGACCAAAATCTCAAAGATAGAGATGCCCGAGGAAATCGAGTTTCGCGCCGAACTGCCGAAAACCATGGTCGGAAAGCTATCCAAGAAAGAACTGCGCAGCGAAAAACCCGACGACGCCGTCAACAAATAACCTATACGCGGGGATCGCCTGGCCAGCAGCTGGCAACATTTGCTGACTTGCCTTCCGCGCCGGGTCTGGCTAGAGGAAAGAGACAGGCGCATCGGCAAGATCAGAGCACTCCAGCGGAGGGGTGGCAGAGTGGTCGAATGCGGCGGTCTTGAAAACCGTTGGGCTTCACGGTCCCGGGGGTTCGAATCCCTCCCCCTCCGCCATTTTATTGCGGTCCATACCGGTCACATGGTTTACATTTGATACCGGAGACATGGGTAACGGTATGTTCTCACCGCATGTGTGGCAACCACGGCAGACAAGTCGTTGCACTTTAATCATATGACAAGTTGTGGAAGAGTAGCGGTTGACCGGATCGCCAGACTTATGAGTTGCCCATGACGTTATTCCTACCCTTATGGCAACGGTTGGCAGTGACGTTTATCGCGATGCTTGCGGTAAGCTATGTCGCCGGCCTCATCTGCCAGTCTGTTTTCTCTGTCGAACTGCCAAATTATGCGGCAGGTGTGATCGGCGGTCTGACAGCCCTGCCCGTGTGGGAGTTTATGAAGCGTCTGAGGCCTGGCAAACAGACGTGACCGGAACGGCGGCGCTTCCACCATTGAACACCTAACGTTCCGCATAACTCCCTGAGTTTAAATCTAAATTAGAGTTTTCCGGGCAAGCTTACAACGCTTCCAAACCGTTTGGCACGGCATTTGCTGTTGTTGTGTGGATCCATCTCAGTTGCGCAGAGCAATCATGATGCGAGCGCCCAGGCGATTTGAGGAGACAGGACAGATGAGTGTGGAGACAGCGTTCGCCGTGGAAGCAATCAGGAATAGCCAAAGAGCAGGTGCGGCTCCAGATCTCAATGGAGGGATATTGCTGTATGGATTGACCTTCGTGCCGGTCACATTGTTTCTGGCGATGATTTGGTTTCAGCCATTCTTCCCGATTGCCGAACTGTTGCGTGACCCGCTGGCTGTCGCAGAGTTGTCGAAAGATTGCTGCCACGTTCATTACGGCGCAGTTTCGAATGGTGGCGTGCTGATTTGGTTTTCCAGCGCTGCAATTTTGCTGTTTTCAGCGCTTGTCCTGACCAGCAAAAAAGGCTGGGATCAGGTCACCCGGTTTCTCACAATCGCGGGATTGTTGACGGCCTGGCTGACATTGGACGATTTCTTTCTGATCCACGAAGATGTCCTGCCGAAGCTCGGCGTGCCGGAGCCGGTGACATATGCCGCGTATGCATCTTTCGGATTGGCGTATCTGGCACTATCCTACCGGCAAATCCTGCAGCACCGCTATGTCATGCTCGGCCTGGCGATGGGCTTTCTTGGCATGAGCGCGGGCATCGACTTCCTGTTTCACTCGGCATCCGACTTGCGGCTTTTTATCGAAGACGGCGCGAAACTACTAGGAATCACGGCCTGGTTTTCGTTCCATGTCGAGGCGGCGTATCGCGAAGTCAGCTAATACCTCACTAAGTGAGAAATCTCACGCCCATCATATTGGATTTGCGCCATGCGACTTCGCATTCGTGACGAATACCGCTGTTGGTGACATGTAGGACAAAGTGATTGGGAATATACGCGGTCGACTCTATCGCGATCCTGCATCCCGTTTCCGAAATATCTCGCAACTCACAACTCGCGACGCTCATATTGTTGTTATAGACAATCTTCGCGGCGCGCAGTGTGCGTTTGCGGTCAGCTGTTCTTTTTTCATTGGGCTGCGGCTGCGCGTACGCTTGAGACGGCTGCCCAGCTGCATCTGTCGGTTGGACCGGTACACTAGGCTGCTGTGCGGGAGCGATCGGCCGAAGCATTTTCTCCAGTGCAGCAGCAAGTTGGTGCGCGGGTAGTTGGGTCAAAAGGTGGCACAAATCGGCTTGATTCAAACTCAAAACGGCGGTTTGCAGTTCGACCAAGGTCAAGCCTGCCGACTTACGGATGGTCGGCGCCGCACTTGTGGCGCCGGAAGGCACAGCAGCCGGTGATTGCGCCGTCTGTTCCGGCGCATTTGCCGCTTGAGGTGAAACGTTTGTTTGTGACGCCATGTCTTGTGCGCGAACCCATTGTAAAGGTACAGACGCCGTCCGCCGTTGCCCCCTTCTCCCAAAAGCATCCAGATATCCCAGACACGTTTGGCAAAAGCGTTTTCCTTTAATCTCAAACCAAATGTAAATTTAGCCCAAACGCGTTAATGAACTTACCGCCAACAGCAGAAAATCATACTCATTCGGTATGTTTTCCGGTCAGCATTTATGTGACCGCAATTGATCAATTGCCGGATAACGCCTCACGCAACAGCTCAAGCTCCAACCATTTGTCCTCAGCCTCGCGAAGCTCACCTTCTATCTCGATCAACGCTGCTGTCAGATCGTTGAAGCTGTTCGGATCACGGTTATAGAGCTGCGGATCAGAGATTTTCTCCCGGAGTTTGTCCCTATTCTCCTCCAGCCGAGCAATCTCTTCCGGCAATGTCTGCAAAGCGTACTGCTCCTTGAACGACAGCTTTTTCTTGGATTTTGCAGTGTCCTCGTTCTGTGGGGCGACCTTGCGCAGCTTCTTTTGCGGTTTTGCCTCAGGTATTTTGAGATCGCTCCCGCGTTGCCGCAACATGTCGGAGTAACCGCCAGGGTACTCCCGCCAAACGGAAGGGCGCTCGAGCGTTACAACGGAAGATACAATCCGGTCGAGAAAATCTCTGTCGTGACTCACCAGAAGAACTGTTCCCTGGTATTCGGTGAGTTTCTCCTGCAGCACATCCAGCGTCTCCAGATCCAGATCGTTGGTGGGCTCGTCCAGAACCAACAGGTTCGAGGGTTTTGCAAAGGCGCGCGCGAGCATCAGGCGGCCGCGTTCCCCGCCCGACAACCGGGCCACCGGGGTTCGCAATTGTTCTGACGAGAACAAAAAATCCTTCAGGTAGGTTGCAACATGCACGCGCCGCTCCCCGGCAACCACTGTGTCGCCGCTGCCGCCCGTCATGATGCCACCCAGCGTCTCTTCCGGATCCAGATGTTCACGTCTTTGGTCGAGGGTGACCATGTTGACCGTCTCACCGATGCGGATGGTGCCTTCATCCGGCACGAGAAGGCCCGTCAGCATGTTCAGCAAAGTTGTCTTGCCGGCCCCGTTCGGTCCCACGAAACCGACCCGGTCTCCACTTGCTATCTTCAAGTCAAAGTCCGTAACGATCGGCTTTGCGCCGAAACTCTTTTTAAGCCCAATCGCCTCTATGACGACCTTGGAGGACTGTGGCGCGGCCGCAATCGCAAGATTGACCTTGCCGGCAGCCCGCATTTCAGTCCGGCGCCGTTCGCGCATTTCATTCAATTCGCGCAATCTTCGCTGGTTCCGTTTGCGGCGCGCCGTTACGCCGTAGCGTACCCAATCAAGCTCCATGGCAATCTTGCGGTCGAGTTTGTGACGTTCGACGTCTTCGCGCTCGAGTTCTGCATCGCGCCAGTCTTCAAAGAATGCGAATCCCTTGCTTAGCTTGCGGGTGGAGCCCCGTTCGAGCCAAACTGTCGATCTCGAAAGGTTCTCAAGAAACCTGCGGTCATGGCTGATTAGAACCAGTGCCGAGCGGGATTGGTGCAGCTCTGTTTCCAGCCATTCGATAGCAGGTAGATCCAAATGATTGGTTGGTTCATCCAGCAACAAGATGTCAGGTTGCGGCGCCAAAACGCGAGCCAATGCGACCCGCCTTGCCTCACCACCGGACAAAGCGGCCGGGTCGAC
>JANQIR010000282.1 GCA_028282065.1 Aestuariivirgaceae bacterium | reverse complement strand
AAAAAGTCGGTGAAATCATCAACCAGTTATCTGCAACCGAGTGCCAAAATTACATTCGACATGCCGGTTATGAATAATTCAATCTCGAAAACGGTCTAGCTGTCTTTGGCCTTCACCACGATCCCACCGTTGCACATCTCGTGTGAGCTCGATGTTTCGGTCGTTGGCGCTGCAAGAATGAGGCTTGCAAGGTCCGATTGCGGGGTAATGTTGCCTTTGAGGCCGATCCACAGTTCGGTAATGACATTTTGCCGGTCGACATCCCTGCATACAACATAGACGCGCTCTCCCGCACCCTGGCCAAAGGCGGAGTCGAATGCTGCGGCTATCTGGGCCCGCGATACGAACTGCCCAAGGTTCTGCGTGAAAAGGTCCCGCACGACCGACCGATTGAGTTGGTCGAGCAATGCGATCGTATCGGCATAGTATTCTTCCGGTGTCGCGCCGGCATCCGGCCCGGTACGGTCGTCCTCGTAGCAGGTGCCGTGCTTGGTCCACTCGTGCAAATGCAGGTTGGATTGCGTTCCGGGCATGACCTTGTTTAGCCGGGCCCGCAGTTCGGTGGACAAATCAATGTTGGAGACAGCATCGAACCGGCGGCGGCAGCTCACCGGAGCTCCGCGGTCACAGTAGCATGGGAAGATCTGCGTATTGTCGAGATCATCGGGCCAAAGCCCGTGAATCGAAAAATGCGTGGCATCGAACCGAGCTCCGGTCTGCGACCGGCATTCCGGCTTGTCGCGGCCTCTTCGGGTTGCGCAGAACCCCGGTTGCCAGCTTGCCGCCAGAACATTCTCAATGCTTCCGGGCGCGAGGGTCGTGCCGGGCGAGGGTGATGGCTGGGGTTGGATCGCGCCGTCCGCCACAATGAGCGAGTCCTTCGGCGCAAAGGCGCCGCAGGTCATTGTAACCCAGCGTGCCGTACTCTCTGGTGCGCCGGGAACTTCGATCCGGTAGTGCGTTCCTGGTGTCGAGTTGCGCGACAAGGTCTTGTAAGCGTGCAGTTTCTGCAGGCGAACATCGCCCGGGTTGTCTGTGTCTTTCTTCTTGTTGGCTTCGCAGGTCTCTAGCGCAATGAAGTATCCTTCAAGGCGAACTTCCTGTCCTTGTGCCTGTGTGGCCATGCAGGACAGAACCGCAGCCGCGGCAAATAGCTGGCGAAACATCACTCTCTTTTGTACCCCCTTCGGTGTGCCGCCTCCCGCAGCCCGGCATCTGATGCAGATCAGTCACCGGGTGGAGGCGGGCGTTTGGTCAAATGTCCTGTTTTGCGGTAGACGAGGCATCCGTCCTCGCACATCGGCGTGTGTTCCGATCCCGGCGGAAGACGCAGCCAGGCGCCTTCGCCATAACTGCCCTGCTCATCGCGAAATCCTCCACGGACCACGAAAAACTCCGCCCCATCCCGGTATATATGCTGATGGGCAGGCATGCCGGCCTGCCAGCGCACCGCATCTACCTGCTCGTGCACTGTCTTGTGCAGGGTTAGCACCTCTTCTCCCGCATGACCGGGTTGCCAGCCTTCTTTCTGAAATAGGTTCAACCTGACGAAGGCCTGATCGTCCCGAGGCATTTGCCAGAGTTTTACGAAGATTGTGCAACCTGGGGCGCTGGACGGGGTGTGATGCGAGCCGGGCGGATTTCTGACATAGCTGCCTTCGGGAAAATCACCGGTTTCATCAGTGAAAACACCGTCGAGCACGATGAATTCCTCTCCGCCGCCATGAGTGTGGGCGCTGAACGAACTGCCAGGCGCATAGCGCACAATGGATGTTGCCAGCGCTACTTCCCCGCCGATTCGCTCCAGCATGCGCCGGTCGACGCCGGGTAAGGGCGAAGCGATCCATTCCAGTTCGCGGCTGTCCACCGCTGCACGCATCAATATGTCAGAGTTCAGTTCCATAAGTTCGCCGCCCATGTAGTTGGATTGTTATCTGCGCCGCCGTGGTATTTCTCACGACGCATCGGAAAATCGTTACCGGGCAATCAGGTTAGTTTGCCAACGGTGGAATTCAACGTTATTGGACATCAATGGACCGTTTTAAAGACCACTGGTCCGGCGGTTCTCGCGACATGTTCTGCATATGGCTGGCCGCAACAGCGCCGTTGATCTGGTCAGATTGCAATTGAAAGGAAAACTCAATGCCACTAAGGCCCGCGTTTCGCGTGATACTGCTTGCCGGACTCGCATGCACGTGGCCGCTTGCGGCACATGCCGGCGACGAGAAGGCATCGGCCGGACGCGGCGCCAAGATGGTGAAAGACATGTGCGCACGCTGTCACGCCGTCGGGCTCGACGGCGAAAGCACCCACAAGGAAGCCCCGCCGCTTCGCGATATTGCCAACCGCTACCCGGTCGACGGTCTTGCGGAAGCCTTCGCGGAAGGCATCGTGGTCGGGCATCCGGACATGCCCGAATTCAAGTTGTCGCCCGACGCGATTGCCGATCTGCTCAACTACATGCGCAGCCTGTCGTTGTCGTCGCAAACCCAGTAGGGCTGCGCGAGGATGGCTGCCAATAGGTTCCGGACTGCGGTATTTCTATTGAAACATAGAGCGGCTCTATTGGTAAATTGTGGACGCCGCCGGATGCTTCGATTAGACAAGATTGGGGGCTGCTGCCATGGCGCTATCATGGGTGGGGAATGATGGAACGAGGGGACGACGGCCGGCTTGAGGGTCCTGACCCTAAGGTTCCGCCAGGCCGTTTGCTTGCGCTGTTCGTAATTATGATGGCCATCTGGCTGTTGTGGTCTGGCCTCTTCAAGCCGTTGCTCATCGGGTTGGGCGTGGTCTCCTGCATATTGTGTGTCTGGCTGGCGGCGCGCATGCCACGCACAGACGGCGAGGCGCTCGAATGGGTGCCGGCAGGGCGTTTTTTCACCTATATTCCGTGGCTCTTGAAGGAAATTGCAATTGCGAACTGGGATGTTATTCGCATCGTGCTCGACCCAAAGCTGCCGATTGATCCGGTGCTGTTCACTGTGAATTCCACTCAGAGGTTCCCTTACGGGCAGGTCATCTACGGCAACTCGATCACACTGACGCCGGGAACGATCACGACCGATATTCACGAAAACGTTTTGCAGGTGCATGCACTGACTGGCGCGGGTGCTGACGGTCTGCGGGAAGGAACCATGGATCGCAAGGTGACGGAAATCGAGGGAGCCGGCAGCAATGTATGAGGCCTGTTCCATAGCGATCCTGATCACCATGATCCTCGCTGTGATACGTGCGCTTGCGGGACCGACCGTTTACGACCGGGTTCTCGCGGTGAACATGTTCGGAACCAAAACGGTGTTGTTTCTCGCCGTGGTGTCGTTTCTGTCCGGGCGCCCCGATTTTCTCGATCTTGCTCTGGCCTATGCCTTGATCAACTTCATAGGTGTGCTGGCGGTGCTGCAGTTCTTCCACGCCCGCGAACTGCGCAGTCAGGTCGAAACCAGCCACGAGGACGACTGATGGAAGCCGTTCTGGATGTCATCAGTTGGGTTTTGCTGCTGGCTGGCGGCCTTCTGGTCTTTATCGGAGGGCTCGGCGTTCTGCGCATGCCGGACCTTTATACCCGTATGCACTCGGCGAGCATCACCGACACCGGTGGTACGGTCCTGGTTCTTCTGGGCCTGCTGCTGCAGGCGGGATTGGGGCTGGCTGCGTTCAAGATCCTGGCCATTCTCGTGTTTCTACTGGTAACCGGCCCGACAGCGTCCTACGCGCTTGCCCATTCAGCGCTTCTATCGGGCTTGAGACCGGTTGGACGCGACGAGACCGGAACGCATTCCATCACCTTGACGTCACCGTCCGAGGCGGAGGAGAAGGCAAAGTGACTTTGATATTCACACTGTTTCTCCTCACATTACTGGTCGCGACCGCAGTTGCGATCGTCCATACTGCGAATCTGTTCACAGCGGTGATGCTTGCGGGCATCTTCAGCCTCCTGATGGCCGCCAACTTCTTCATTCTCGATGCGGCCGATGTGGCGCTGACGGAGGCGGCCGTCGGGGCGGGAATCTCGACCGTGCTGTTCTTGAGCGCGCTGGCGCTTACCGGAGACCGCGAGCGCCGCCCGTTGCCGAACCGGACAATACCGTTCCTGGTGAGCGCCGCGACGGCAGCGGTCCTGATCTACACATCCTTCGACAATCCGCTGGTCGGCGACCCCAATGCACCGGTTCATCGCCATGTTGCGCCCTGGTATCTGGAGAACACCGAAACGTTGATCGGCATTCCCAATGTCGTGACCGCCGTACTGGGCTCGTTTCGTGGTTATGACACGTTGGGTGAGGTTTTTGTGGTTTTTACCGCCGGTATCGGCGTTATGTCGCTATTGGGTGTGGAGCGCCGGATGATCGCCATTGGAGGTGATGAAATAGACACGCGCGCCAAAAGCCTGCGCCATCATCTGATCCCGCGTTTTATCGGCAAATCACTGATTCCGTTCATCGTTTTATTCGCGCTGTATGTCCAGTTTCATGGAGAATACAGCCCCGGCGGCGGCTTCCAGGCCGGCGCCATCGCAGCAGCAGCCATCATCCTCTATGCGCTCTTGGAAGGAGACGCCATTGGCCGGCAACTCATTCCCGAGTGGCTGCTGGCGCTCATGGTGGCTGGCGGAGCCGCGCTTTATACGTCGGTCGGTATCGTGTGCATGCTGCTGGGTGGCAACTTTCTGGACTATTCGGTGCTTGGAAAGACGCAGACCGAAGGCCAACACCTTGGCCTGCTGCTGATCGAACTCGGTGTCGGCGTCACGGTCTGCGGCGTAATGCTGTCGATCTTTCACACTTTTGCCCGCCGGGGGTCGCGATGATCGAAACACTCGGTCTTTACAATTATTGGGTGTTCTCGCTGCTCTTGGTGATCGGTCTTTTTGCCATCGTCGGTAAGAAGAATCTGATCAAGAAGCTGATCGGCCTGTCGATATTTCAGGCTGCGGTATTTCTGCTCTACATCTCGATGGACAAGGTGACGGGAGGAACCGCGCCGATCCTGCTTGCGGACGCCGACACACGGGTTTTCTCAAACCCGCTGCCTCAGGTCCTCATCCTGACCGCCATCGTCGTTGGTATTTCGACAACGGCGCTGGGGCTGGCGCTGGTTGTGCGCATCCGTGAAGAGTACGGGTCGATTGAAAACGATGTAATCAGAACAATGGATCCCGATACGTGAGTCTGAGCGCCCAGCTACCCGCCCTGCAGGTTGTCGTGCCATTGGCCAGCGCTCCGCTGGTCACGCTACTGCGTGTCGCCAATCTGCCCTGGCTTGTGGCGCTGGCGGCCAGCGCCACGGCATTTGCCATATCCATCGCCCTGACGGGACAGGTTCTGCCCGGTACAACGATTACCTATGATCTTGGAGGCTGGCCGGCCCCTTACGGTATCGTGTTTGTCATAGACCAGTTGTCTTGCGTCATGATGCTGATCGTGACGGGTGCCAGCACGGCGGCGCTCGCCTTTGGCAAGATGAGCCTCGATTTGCAGATCGGTACCGTGCGTGCACCGTATTTCTATGCCGCCTGGCTGTTGGCGTTGGCGGGCCTTGTCGGCATCTCCATAACAGGCGATGCATTCAACATTTTCGTTTTCATGGAGATTTCGTCGCTTGCCTCCTATGTATTGATCGGCAGTGGCCCGGACCGCAGGGCCCTTACGGCGACGTTCAAATATCTGACGCTTGGTACCATTGGTGCGACCTTCTATCTGATCGGGGTCGGCCTGATCTACATGATGACCGGGACGCTCAATCTGGCGGATATGGCAAGCCGGGTGGGGGATGTTTCGGATCTGCGTCCGGTGCTGGCGGCCGCAGGGTTCGTCACCATCGGTCTGGCATTGAAGGCGGCTATCTTTCCGCTGCATGTTTGGATGCCAAATGCCTATACATTCGCGCCCCACATCGTGTCCGTTTTCCTGGCTGCCTGCGCGACCAAGGTATCGCTTTACGTTCTCATTCGCTTCGATTCTGCCGTCTTTGCCCCAAATCTTGCCGGCCATGACATTCGGTTTTCCGGTTTTCTCACGGTGGTTTCCATATTGGCGGTTCTCATTGGATCGACCGTGGCGGTCTTTGAGAACAACCTGAAACGGCTGCTTGGTTATTCCTCGGTGGCTCAGATTGGCTACATACTGCTAGGCGTAAGTTTCCTGTCACTTACAGGAATGACAGCCGGTGTCGTGCATTTGTTCAATCACGCCCTGATCAAGGCAGCACTGTTTATGGCGGTTGCGTGTATCGCGTACCGGTTGGGGACCGTCAGGCTTAACGAAGTGGCCGGTTGCGGCAAGATAATGCCGTGGACCATGGCGGCGTTTGTGGCCGCCGGATTGAGCCTCATAGGCGTGCCCGGGACGGCGGGTTTCGTTTCCAAGTGGTACCTGTTGCAGGCGGCGCTCGATCACGGGCCGGTGGGCTACGCCATCGCCGCCGTCATTCTTGTTTCCTCGGTCCTGGCCGTCATTTATGTCTGGAAGGTGATCGAATGGGCCTATTTCCGCGAGTTTACCGAGACGTCGCGTGAGGCTGGCGAGGCACCGGTCACCATGCTGATTTTCACCTGGGCGATGGTGCTTGCTAACTTCTATTTCGGCATTTTCACCGAACTGCCCCTTGGGCTTGCTGAAAGCTCCGCGAAGATCTTGCTGGGGGCCGGGTTATGAGCGATGCGACCTTGATCCTGCTCGCATTGGCGCTTCCGGCGATCGGGGCTGCGCTTATCCCGGTATTTCATCGTGCGCCGAATTTGCGCGAGGCGGTGACGCTTGCCTCGGCTGGCACCCTGTTGCTGGTGACCGTCACGTTGTGGCGCCGGGTCAGCGCGGGGTCAGTGCCGGACGTTGTCCTGTTCAACGTCGTTGACGGTATCGATCTGGCTTTCAAGGTCGAACCACTCGGTATGCTGTTCGCGTTGGTGGCGTCTTCGCTTTGGATCGTCAATTCGATCTATTCGATCGGATACATGCGGGGCAATGACGAACCGAGGCAGACTTCGTTCTACGTTTGCTTTGCCATCGCGATTTCATCGGCCATGGGAATTGCGTTTGCGAAGAACCTGTTCACGCTCTTCCTGTTCTACGAGATTTTGACGCTGTCGACCTACCCGCTGGTGGCGCACAAGGGCAACAACGAGGCACGGCAGGGGGCCAGGGTCTACATCCTGCTGCTAATGGCGACGTCCATGGTTCTGTTGCTGCCGGCAATCATCTGGACCTGGTTGCTGACCGGGACAGCGGACTTCACTGTCGGTGGCATCCTTGCAGGCAAGGCCGAAGGTCCCGTGGTCGGCATCCTGTTGGCGCTCTATGCATTCGGCATTGGCAAGGCGGCGCTGATGCCGGTTCATTTCTGGCTCCCCAACGCCATGGTTGCACCAACACCGGTAAGCGCGCTGCTGCATGCCGTGGCCGTCGTGAAGGCCGGTGTCTTTTCGGTGCTGAAAGTCGTCGTGTACATTTTCGGGATTGATTTCCTGGCGGGCAGCGGAATGAACCAATGGCTGATCTACGTTGCCAGCGCCACCGTCATACTGGCCTCGCTGATCGCCATGACCATGGATAACCTCAAGGCGCGGCTGGCCTATTCGACGGTCAGCCAGCTGTCGTACATCGTTGTGGGAGCGGCGCTCGCCAGCTCTCTGGGCGTCATCGGCGGTGCTATGCACATAGCCACCCACGCGGTTGGAAAGATCACGCTCTTCTTCTGCGCCGGCGCGATTTATGTGGCGGCCCACAAGACCGAAATCAGCGATATGACAGGCCTTGGCCGTGTCATGCCCTACACATTCACGGCGTTTTTGATAGGTGCGCTGAGCATCATCGGCCTGCCGCCCATGGCAGGATTGTGGAGCAAGTGGTACCTGGCCCTGGGCTCGCTGGAGGGGGAATATCTCAGCGTTTTGACGGTCTTGATGGTGTCGTCGCTGCTCAATATTGCCTATCTGCTGCCCATTCCGCTCAAGGCGCTCTTTGGTCAGCTCCCTGAAGGTCAACAGGGGGACGGCATCAAGGAGGCACCGCTGCCATGCCTGATCGCGATTGGCATCACATCGCTAGCATGCATCCTTTTGTTTCTCTTCCCCGATCAACTTTACCAGCTCACCAAGATGATCCCGGTGCGCTAGGAGTGGTATGAGATGGCGAACAAGACCGGTAATCAGGAAAAGACCTACATTTTCGATGACCCGAAGAACATAAAGCGGGTCCTCTGGGGGCTGTATTTTGTGTGCGGCCTGACCGTCCTGCTCGACTTCGTCATTCACAGACACGTCGATCACCCCTTGGAGGCGGTTTGGGGATTTTACTGCATTTACGGATTTGTCGCCTGCGTGATCCTGGTCCTGATCGCCACGGAGATGCGTAAGGTTCTGATGAGGAAGGAAGACTACTACGATGAGTAGCTTCGGCAGCATTGCGCCCTTCCTGATCTTCTACGTCGGGGCTGCGCTGGTGGCGGTTACGGCCGGCCATGTCCGTTCGGCCATCATGCTGTTAACGCCTGTTGTCGGCGCCTTGAACCTCTATGCGATGGCGGCTGATTTCAATGCCACGTTCGCCCTGTTCGACTATTCACTGATCGTGGTCAGGGTAGATAAACTCTCCACGCTGTTCGGCTACCTGTTCCATCTGGCAGCCTTCCTGGGCATCATTTTCTCCTTGCACCTGAACGACCGCATGCAGCAGGTCACGGCTTTGCTGTACGCAGGCAGTGCGCTTGGTGCTGTCTACGCTGGGGACCTCCTGACGCTGTTCCTGTCCTGGGAGATGCTGGCGATTACATCCTTCTTCCTGGTTCTGGCGCGCAGGACCGAGCGCGCCTTCAGTGCCGGCATGCGCTATCTGATCATTCAAGTGCTGTCCGGCGTTCTTCTTCTCGCCGGCACTGTCGTCATTGGCTATACGACAGGGTCCTTCGCCTTTGACAAGATGACCCTGGAGGGCTTGGGGCCCACCCTCATTTTCATCGCTTTCGGCATCAAATGCGCGTTCCCCGCGCTGCACAACTGGCTCACCGATGCCTATCCGGAATCGACGCCTTCGGGGACTGTTTTCCTGAGCGCGTTTTCGACGAAGGTTGCGGTCTATGCCTTTGCGCGCGGTTTTCCTGGAACCGAGCTTCTGGTTTATATCGGCGCCACCATGGCAATGTTCCCGATCTTCTTTGCCGTGATTGAAAACGACCTGCGCCGGGTGCTCTCCTACAGCCTGATCAACCAGGTGGGTTTCATGGTCTGCGGTATCGGGATCGGGACGTCGTTGGCGATCAATGGTGCGGTGTCGCACGCCTTCAGCCACGTGCTCTATAAGAGCCTCCTGTTCATGTCGATGGGTGCGGTCCTCTACCGGACCGGCAAAATGAACGGCTCGGATCTTGGCGGCCTGTACAAGTCCATGCCCTGGACAACCGTCTTTTGCATTGTGGGGGCGGCCTCGATTTCCGCCTTTCCTCTGTTTTCGGGATTTGTCTCCAAATCCATGGTGATGTACGCGGCGATAAAGGAAGGCCATCCGTTCGTTTGGCTGGCGCTGTTGTTTGCCTCCGCCGGTGTGTTCCACCATGCGGGTATCAAGATCCCGTATTTCGCCTTCTTTGCCCACGATTCAGGCATCCGCTGCAAGGAGGCCCCGCTGAATATGTTGATCGCCATGGGGCTCACGGCAGCGCTGTGCATCTTCATCGGCAGCTATCCGTGGTGGCTCTATTCGATGCTGCCATATCCTGTGGACTACGCACCGTACACCTGGGCACATGTTCTGACCCAGTGCCAGCTTTTGTTCTTCTCCGCGCTTGCCTTTGTATGGCTGCAGCTGCGAGGCCTCTATCCGCCGGAGTTGCCGAGCACCAATATCGATGTCGAATGGACCTACAGAAAGATGCTGCCGGCATTTGTCACCGCCGTGCGCCGTGTTGTCCGTCAGGTCACGGACCGCATCCGGCGCGAAGGTGGTCAGATCATTTCTACGGCGTCAAACCGCATCGAGGCTCTTGCGAGCCAGACGGGAATACTGGGCAGCACATGGGCGATCAGTACGACCGCCATGTGGATCCTCATCCTGCTGACGGGCTATATCTTCATTTTCTACATCTGACGCGGCGACGTCTTCGCACGCGCGTTTCCAGCGATAGATTGGGGGCTATCTTATGTCGGACATCACCACTCACGAAGAGCTTGAAGCTCTATACGGTCCGCCAAGCGAAGCATCGCTTGCAAAGGTTGCCGACCACATAACACCGCAATACCGGCAGTTCATTCAAGCCTCGCCTTTTGCGATCCTGGCAACCTGCGGACCAGAGGGGCTCGATTGCTCACCTCGCGGCGACATGTCCGGATTTGTCCGCGTTGCCGATCAAAAGACACTCATGCTGCCGGACCGGCGCGGCAACAACCGCATAGACTCCTTGAAGAACATCGTTCGCGATCCGCGCGTGGCGTTGCTGTTCATGATACCAGGCAGCGGCAACACAATTCGCGTGAATGGCAAGGCCGGCATCACCGTGGATCCGGAGGTTCTGGACAGCTTCGCCGCAAAGGGGCAGGCACCCCGGACCGTCACGGTCATTACCATAAACGAGATCTACTTCCAGTGCGCCCGGGCCATCGTGCGTTCGCACCTTTGGGATCCATCGCGCCATGTCGAAGCCGGCGCGCTGCCGACACCGGGAGACATTCTGATCGAACGCACAGCTAATCGCATTGACGGTGCGGCTTACGATCGGGAGTGGCCGGAACGGGCAAAAGAAACGCTGTGGTGATCGGGCCCGAAACCCTACTGCGCCGCCTCCAGTTCTCCATGGAGTTCCAGCCACAAGGTCTCTTCAAGCTCCAGTTCCCGGGCCAGCTTGGCCCGTAGCCGGGCGAAGTCATGCGCCTTTTTCGGTTCCTCTGAGTAAATCGACGTGTCCGCAAGCGCCTTGTCGAGAACACCGATTTTCTCCTGCAATTTCTGAATATTTGCCTCTGCCTGCTGTATCTTTTTCTTCAGGGGCTGCAGGGCGCCGCGCTGGATAGCGCCGGATTTGCGCTTCCGGGATGCATCGCCCGACGTGGAGGCCGATTTGCCACCATTTCCACCGGCCGCTTTTCGCCGCGCCCGCGCCTGATCCAGAACCAGCGTCTGGTAACTGTCCAGATCGCCGTCATAGCTGGACACGGTTCCGCCGTCCACCAGCCACAGCCTGTCGACGCTCGTCTCGATGAGATGGCGGTCGTGGCTGATCAGGATGACCGCGCCTTCAAACGCATTCAGCGCCAGGACGAGCGCTTCACGTGCATCCACGTCCAGATGGTTGGTCGGTTCGTCGAGCACCAGAATATGCGGGCCTCTGAAGGCCGCCAGCGCCAGCAACAGCCGTGCCTTTTCACCGCCCGACAGGGTTTCGCACTTGGAGTCCGCCAGCCGGACATCGAAGCCATACATGCCAAGTTTCGCCCGGCGTTGCGCTTCTGTCGCGTCTTCCATCAGCTCCCGGAAATAGTCGTGCGGTGTTTTACCTGGCACAAGTTCATCAAGCTGATGCTGGGCGAAATAGGCAACCTCCAGCCGTTTGTGGTGGCGCATAGCGCCTGACAGGACCGGCAGCCGGCCGCACAACAGCTTGGCGAATGTGGATTTGCCGTTGCCGTTTGCGCCGAGCAGGGCGATCCGGTCATCACCGTCTATCCGCAGGTTGATGTCATGCAGTATCGCCGTGCCGTTGTAACCTACGGCAGCTCCCTCAAATCGAACCAATGGCGGGTTCAAGGGCTTTTCGGCCGGAGCAAAGTGGAATGCGCTGATCCGGTCTTCCACCATCTCCGCAACCGGCTGCATTTTCTCTAGAGCTTTTAGCCGGCTTTGGGCCTGTTTTGCCTTGGAGGCCTTATAGCGGAACCGGTCGACAAACGCCTGCATGTGCCGGCGCGCATCATCCTGTTTCTTCTTCAGCTTGAGCTGCAGCGCCTGCTTCTCCCGGCGTTGCCGCTCAAAGGTGTCGTAATTTCCCTGATAAAGCGTCAGCTTGCGCTGGTCGAGATGCAGGATTGCGCCAGCCACGTCGTTCAGAATGTCCCGGTCATGACTGACGATCAGGACCGTGTGCCGGTAGGTCTTGAGATAGGATTTGAGCCAGATCACGCCTTCAAGGTCGAGATAGTTTGTCGGCTCGTCAAGCAGCAGGACATCCGGTGCGCTAAACAGCGCAGCGGCAAGGGCAACCCGCATGCGCCAGCCGCCTGAAAGGCTTGAGCACGGGGCGTTCTGCTCATCGCTCGAAAACCCGAGCCCGGCCAGAATGATAGCGGCCCGCGCCGGTGCCGAATGGGCGTCGATATCGCTCAGACGGGTTTGGATTTCGGCAATCTGGTGCGGATCCGTCGCCGTCTCCGCCTCGCACAGCAGCTCGGCGCGTTCCGTATCGGCCGCCAACACGGTCTCAAGAAGGCTCTTGGCGCCCCCTGGCGCTTCTTGAGCCACGCTGCCGATTCGCGCATGGCGCGGAATGCTGATGCCGCCTTGTTCCGGGTGAATGTCTCCGAGAATCAGCTTGAGCAAGGTGGTCTTGCCGGTACCGTTCCGGCCGACCAACCCGATTTTGTGGCCTTGCGGCAAGGCGACCGATGCAGCCTCTATAAGCAGCCGTCCCTCTATCCGGTATGTCAGGTCGTTGATATGCAGCATGACGATGCGCGGTTTAACGCATCCCGCAACGTCGGGGAAGCCCCGTTACCGCCCGTCTCCGAACCGCGGGGCAGCTCGATCCGCTCCGGGTCCTGCCGTCGGCGCCGGCTAAGCTGCCTCGCCGCCTGTGCCTGGGGGCTGGAACTGGTCGTCGACAGGCACCTGATAGGCATTCGCCAGACGGTTCGTCATATTGGCAAGCCCGGTGACGGCATAGACTTCGTTGATCATTTCTTCGCTGGCACCCTTTGCCCGGGCCGCCGCTGCATGACTTGCCATGCAATAGGGACAGTTGTTGGAGACCGATATTGCAAGATAGATCAGTTCCTTGGTCAACGGGTCGAGCGCGCCGGGCCCCATGATATCCTTCAGGCTTTCCCAGACATGTCGCAGCATGCGTGGTTCGTTTGCCAGATATTTCCAGAAGTTGTTGACGTCCGGAACGTTGCGGGTGGTGCAAATATCCTTGTACACCGCCTGTACGTCTTCGCTGGCCGACTCGAACTCGATTTTGTTCATCTCAGGTTCATCTCCGTTCACGATTCTCAGGAAATCCGGGCTTTGAACCCCCGGCTATGCGTGGATTTGCCCGACAGCAAAAAGTGGCACAAATCGCTACTATCATTGCATAGGCGTGTCGGTGATTCGAAATGCCGGAAGTCTTCCGTGGGAGAACGATTTGATGAATTTGCTCCGGATTTCGGTTTTTCTTGCCGTGGCACTTTTTTGGCCCGGTCCGATGCAGCAGGCATCTGCCGAAGGACCGATACGCCTTGCCCAGGCCACGCCTTCGGGAGCCGAGATTTCCGCCAACCGCATGGTCCGCAAGAGCCGGGCTGCAAGGAAAATGTCGACCAGCAGAGTTCAGAGCCGTGTCAAGGTGATACAGCAGTTTCTCGACGATCCCTCGGTGACGGAACAAACCAAGGCCGGTTTGCGCGCCCTGCTGCGCGAGCATGTAAACGTGTTGCGTCAGCGTGGCGTTGCGGCCGGACAGCAGCCCCGCAGCCGTCCTCGCTCTGCCAGCGAACGTGCTGCGCGCAAGTTGTTGCGTGACAACCGGTTGCCCAGAACTTTGTCCGTCAACGATTTGCGTCAGCGCATACGCGCCGCCCAGGAACTGATGCAGGCCAGCGATTTGCCGCCGGACGTTCAAAATCAGGTTAGACGGGCATTCCAGCGCGACCGGGCCGAACTGTTTGCACGGCGTGACGGCAATTCCAATGGTGCCACGGGCCAGGACAAGCTGATATCTCAGGAAGAGCGTCAGGCGCGCGATCTCCTGAAGCGCTCAAGAGCTTCGGAGAGCCTTTCCGCTCGAGAGTTACGGCTTAGAATTCGCACGGTCAGCAATTTGCTCGGGTCGCAGCGACTGCGCCGCAAGACCAGCAATGAGTTGCGGCGGATGCGCGCTGCCGATCAGGCTGTGCTTGACCGCCGCAGACAACGGACAAGACCGGCACCGCCCGCCGAACCTCAGCCCGACCGTCAGGCAGAGCGCGCCGCGCGGCGTTTGTTGCAGAACGCCCGCCCGTCCTGGTTGTTGCCCGAAGCAGAACTGCGCCGCCGCATCAGGCGGGCAGACGCACTGCTGCAGGACCGACGGTTGACACGGCAGACGCGGGCGGATTTGCGGGCCATGTTGAAGAATGATCGCCG
>JANQIR010000246.1 GCA_028282065.1 Aestuariivirgaceae bacterium | reverse complement strand
GCCCGCTTCGAGCTGACGGACGGACAGGCCGAAGCCATCTTGAACATGCGCCTGCGCGCCCTGCGAAAGCTCGAAGAGATCGAGATTCGTAAGGAACATGCTGCATTGACACAAGAGCAGGCAGAGCTTGAAGCGCTGCTCGGTTCAGATGATGCCCAATGGGACAGGATTACCGCCGAGGTTCGCGACATTCGTGAACGTTTTGGTCAGAAGACGGAACTCGGTGCCCGCCGGACCGGTTTCGGCGACGCCCCTGACATAGACATTGACCTGCAAGAGGCGATGATCGAACGTGAACCCATCACCGTGGTGTGTTCGGAGAAGGGTTGGATCCGCGCCATGAAGGGCCATCTGACGGATGCCTCGGCCCTGTCTTATAAGGACGGCGACCAGGAGCGCTTTGTATTTTCGGCCCAGACAACTGACAAATTATTGCTGCTGGCATCCTCCGGAAAGTTCTTCACGATCGACGCCTGCAAGCTGCCCGGCGGCCGCGGCCACGGTGAACCTGTCCGTTTGATCGCCGACATTGATGCCAGTGACGGCATTGTTGCGCTGATGGTTCATGATCCTTCTAGAAAGCTGCTGTTGGCATCGCTCGACGGAAACGGTTTTCTTGTTAAAGAATCCGACTGCGCTGCGAACACGCGTAAAGGCAAGCAGGTCATGAACGTGAAGGCGCCGTCCGAAGCGCATGTTTGCGCGATCGTGCCGGATGGAGCTGACCATGTGGCCGTGGTGGGGGAAAACCGCAAGCTGCTGATCTTCCCGATGTCGGAATTGCCGCAAATGTCACGCGGCAGGGGGGTCAGGCTGCAGCGATACCGCGGCGGGAACCTGTCTGACGCGAAGGCATTGGCCCTGGCGGACGGCTTATCTTGGGTCGATTCATCCGGGAGAAACTGGTCTGTCAGCGAGTTATCGGAATGGCTGGGGACGCGTGCACAGGCTGGCCGGATGCCTCCAAAGGGCTTCCCGCGCAACAACCGATTTTCATAGAGCTGACCGGCTCTAACCAAAAAACGCCCTAACCGGTCACATGAAGCTCGCCACAGTCATTGAGACCAATCGAAATGCTCTGCCCCTTTTCGACCATAAGGGGATTGGCCAGAGGGTGGTAAGCTTGGTGCCAGTGGCTCGCAGCGCCCGGTTCGTTCGTCGCCACATGCGCGCCCATTTCCAATGCAAACCAAGTGATGGCGCCATGCAGGCAGCCGCTCTGTTCGATGACCATTTCGACCGGATGGTTGTCGTGCTTAACCCGGTAGCTGTAGGTGCGAAGTAGTTCCGGCTGGGCGAGTATCGTATGCGGGTGCATCACCGAATGTACCGGAAAGTAGTTCGCCGTGGAGTACCGGTTGAGGGGTGTCAGATCGAAACCTGCTACCGTGTCAACGCAGTTCAAGCCGTGAAGGGCGGGTGACATCACAGGGGCCCCGTATTGCCTGATCCTGTGTGGCAGGATGATGGTATCGCTATAGGCGACACGCTTGATGTCCTTGGCGATGCTGAAGAAGCCCTCGCCAATGACGCCGCAATCGACCGTTTCAGTGAAAATGACGTCCAGCTCGGCACTCAGGTGCCCGCCGTCAATGGCCTCGCTTGAAGATATTGGCAAAACGGTTATTCGGTCTGCAAATGGTGAACGCGACACGACATCCTGCGCCAGGGACGCCAGTGTCTGGTTCATTTCACACGTGACGACACGCCGGGCGCCATATTTGGCAAACAGCAATGCGACAAGGCCGCAGCCGGAACCGATTTCAAAGACCGTCAATCCCTCAAGCGGCAAGCCGGCGATTGCGCCTTCGATGACACGTGTACGGATTGGATCGTTCAGCATGGCAAAATGCCATGCGGGAAAATCCCGATCTGATGTTGGCCCCGGTTCCCTTAATGATGAAGCTGAACGTTTTCCACGTTTCTCAGCACACTCGTACAAACTGATCCCCACCAAACTCTGAACGTGTGTCTATACGTATTCTTTCGCGCATATTGTGGCAGGTATCGCGAGCCGAATGAAATCTCCGAAACGCCATGCTACTGCCATTCAGACCGAATTCACATGACCTGGAACCCCATCCAATTGCTCAGTTTCCTGCTGATGTCCGCCTCAGCCGCATTCATACAATGTTAACTGTGTTGGTTGGAATGAAATTGCGCAAGAGGGTTAAGGCTTTTTTTGTACGTGCGTGACACAATGAACCAATGGTCCGCACAATGACAGTATGTGGGCTGTATTGCCACTGTGAGTCCGGATACACCGGGGCGTAAAGGACACACCTTGGCCATGAGGTTACAGGATTAATGGATACTAGTCCGATTTGGATCTCACACGGTCATTTGGTCAGGTCGCCCCAGGAACTCAGCCACGTAGCCGATAGTGAAGATCAGCTTCTTCATCGCGAAGGCGTGGTGAAGATCCGCGTTTCCGAAAAGGGCACCACCGTACGGTGGTCGGTGTTTGCGTCTAACTGGGCATCGCTATATTTCACCATGGATTGGTTGCGAACCAGCCCTGGCCCGTTCCGGCTTGAATACTTTCTGGTTGGATGGTTCGACGAGACCTATGCAGAAGCGCACGAGGCGGTTGACAGGATACACACGCTGTTGTCCAAAAGCGACGTGCACATCATGTCGCGTACTTTCGTGAAAGAAGCCGACCCGAAATTGAGCCGCATGCCGGATTTGCTGCAGGACGCGTTGACGGACCGCACAGTCAATCCGGATTTTGCGATCGACCTTGCGCTAGACCCCAAGGATGACCGCTTCAAGGTTATGCGCGTCGGGGATCGAACTCCGATTGCCGAGTTGTTCGGCGCAACGCCTGTTGCATATCCATGTGTCAATGGTGGCAGCTACGACCAGATTGTCAGCGAGATTTACCCCCGCGTGATCCGTACCGGAGAACCGCACTATGGCCATGTCTTCGCTGCGATGAACACGCCCGACCGAACGGTGAGGTGGTATCCCTATCAGCGCGTCGTCCTTCCGCATTTGTTTCCGGATGGAACCAGAGGTGTGACGGTTGTTTCGCAGGTGGCCAATGTGGACATTCAGGTCGTCTGATTGAAGGTACTGCTCAATCCGTCTTTGCGGTCAGCCGTGTGCACAGTCCAGCCGGGTCAGCTCATCTGCAACCAGAAACTCAAGGTCATCGCGGTCAGCAATTGAAATCCATTCATTGCTGTCCGCATCTCCGGGCTGATGGCGCCAGCGCAGGAAGTTCCTTTCGAGCCTTGGAAAGCTGATTCTGGTGACCCGGCCGCGCATTGCCATGTCGTAACCTGCCAATCCCCAAATGGCATCGGGATGCCACTTCAGCATGCAAAGGAAGTGGCCAAACCGAGGGAACAACTCCAGCAATCCGGTTTTGCGCACACTGCTGTGGTGCCACAGTTCACCGTAGTAAACGATCCGCCCGCGCAGTGTTTCGGTTTTCGACCCCATGGGCGGCTTGAATTCTGCCGGCAGAATCAACTCCCCCCGTTTGATATAGTGGCCAAGGATCCACCCCAGTGCCCAATCGGCAAGGTTGCTGTCCACCGTGTCAATCCTGTAGGCGCCCATACCGACTTCACCGCCATCAGCGTTGGTGAGTTTGAGCCAAAAACCGTCTATGTCGGCGATTTTGCAGTCGAACAGGGGGGTAATCCGGGCGCCGCGGTTGCGTTCACGGAATGCTGCAAGAGCATTAAAGTCGGTGGACAACTCGACCGTCAGGCCCTGCACCGCCATCCTTCTTTCAAGTTCGCAAACAACGCGCGCCACAGACAGCGGGTCTTTGAGTCCGCTTTGCATTCCACCCCTCCGATCCACCGCGTCACAGTGATACGCTCAAACGTGGCGATCAAGTGCAATACTAGAGCACTTTGCGATTATACTGAATCAATTCCGTTTGCCGTCCCGGCGGATGCATCCGGAGCCGGAACGATGGCCGCAACAGGCGGGCCCTATTGCAAGAGCGTTCCGTCATCGGGGCGCCGCCGGGCGCAAACCCGTAACGGGACGGGCGAATTTGCGCCAATTCCGGCGCAAAGCCCCTCCACCATATGCCAGATATGCTGTTCGTGTCTTTACTTGATCTTGTCGCAAATTCGCTCCGTCAGAATGGTTCAATATGATCGCAAAGTGCTCTAGCCGGGCTGCTCGTCACAGTCGGTCCATCATTGACATCTCTTTGAAGTGAGCGCTAGGCTTTGTTAGCTATCTAAGTATCCTCGGTGGGTGCCACCACACGAGGTATGGCTGCCGGTTGAGGGACGGTCCGAAAAGAACCGCCCAAGTGGAGGAAGGAAACGGCCATGAGTCGAATCACTAGAATTGCCATGAGTTTGGCGTTTGCAGGTGTGCTTGCAGTCAGCGCGAGTCCGGCCAGGGCCGACTACAATCTGACACTTTGCGGCGCCAGTCCGGGAGGCTTGTGGTCGCTGCTGGGCGCGGGCATCGACGGTGCATTGAAGGCAGCCAAACCGGGGTCGACGGTGACCTATCAAACCTCCGGAGGCGGGTTTGCCAATGTTGCGCAAATCGAAGCCAAAAAGTGCGAATTGGCGATTATCCATGATGCGGAAGCCAAAGCTGCCATATCCGGCGAAAAACCCTTCAAGGCACCGGTCGAGAATTTGCGTACCGTTGCCGTTCTCTACACCTGGGCGCCGATGCAGCTGATCCTGCGCAAGGATTTTGCCGAGGAACACGGCGTCAAGACGCTTGATGACATAGCGGCGAAAAAAGTGCCCATGCGCATTCTGCTGAACCGGCGCGGAAATGTCGCCAGCGGAGTTGGTGCGTCCATTCTTTCCGCCGCCGGAGCAGGGCCCGACATGATCAAGAGCTGGGGTGGAAATGTCACCTATGCGGCCTCCAAGGAACAGGGTGAACTGATGCGCGACCGGCGGGCCGATGCATTGTTGAACTCCTTGTTCGTCAATCACCGCTCCATTCGCCAGCTCGCCTCGGCGCTTGATCTGTCGCTGGTACCGGTTGCCGGCAAGACCGCGGACATGGTCACCAAGGAATGGTCGATCCAGACCTATACGATCCCGGCAGGCATTTACGACTGGGCGCCTGGCGAAACGCCCACCGTGACGCTGTCGGCGCAACTGTTTGTCCACAAGGATGCCGATGCGAAGATGGTCGAAGATCTTACGACGGCATTGGTCGAGCAGATCGGCAAGGTCACGGGCGTTCACAAGGCAATGAAACCATTGACGGCGGAGTTGATGGCCAGCGCGAGCACGGTGGCCTATCACCCGGCTGCCGAGGCGGTCTACAAAGCCAAGGGATTGCGGTGATTTGGCTGCCGTTTGTTCTCACCACCGTTTAACATGAATGTTCGGTTCAGCCCGGTTGCAGTGCCGGGCTGAACTTTGAAGGACGCCTTGTGATGTCCCTGTTCAACCTTGCATTCGGCACTGGCGCCAGGCGGAGGCCGGATGGGCTGACCGGTCTTGCCGTGAAGATCTATGCTGCCGGAGCAACCATATGGACGGTCTATGCGGCAGCCTTTTCGGAAACGGACGTCCTGCCGCTGACCATCATCTTTCTGGCCTTGATGATGGTCCTGACGTTCCTGCTCATTGCCCCGTTCGGCCGGTCTTCCGTGACGGTCATTGCCTGGTACGACTGGTTTCTGGCACTGCTGGCAAGTGCAAGCGCTGCATATTTCGTGTTCAAGGCCGACGAGATCGCCCAACGCATTACCCTCCTGGACGAACTCACAACCTATGATCTGCTGTTCGCCAGCACGATCATCTTCCTGACGCTGGAAGCCATGCGCCGGACCGTCGGACTTGGCCTGACGGTCATTGTCATCGCATTTATGGCCTATAATCTGTTCGGCGACCGGTTGTCAGGACCGCTCGCGCATGGTCTGATCACCGGGTCACATTTCCTCGACATCATGATCTTTACAACCGATGGGCTGTTCGGCGTGCCGTTGCGGGTGGCTGCGACCTACGCCTTCCTGTTCGTTCTTTTCGGTACGACACTGGCCAAGACCGGCGGTGCGGATTTCTTCTTCAACCTGGCCGCCTCCCTGACCGGAAGATCGCGTGGCGGGCCTGCCAAGATTGCGGTGATTTCGTCCGGGCTCTACGGTACGATTTCCGGCAGTCCGACATCGGACGTGGTCACCACCGGTTCGGTCACCATACCGATCATGAAGCGTATCGGCTATCACCGTGCCTTTGCCGGCGGTGTCGAGGTTGCCGCTTCAACCGGCGGTAGCCTGGTCCCGCCCGTCATGGGGGCGGCAGCCTTCATCATGGCGGAATATACCGGCATCGCTTATGTCGACATCGCGCTGGCGGCGCTCATCCCTGCCTTGCTCTACTATCTTCCGATCTATCTGCAGGTGGACCTGAGGGCGCATCGCGACAATCTCCAGGGCATTGCCGAAGACCAGGTTGTTCCGTTCATGCAAACTCTGAAGGATGGCGGACTGTTCCTGCTTCCTCTCCTCGCCATAACCTGGGCTCTGCTTGAAGGATATACCCCGACATATTCGGCACTTTACGGCACAGCAGCGGTCATTGTGGTCTCGATGCTGAGATCCAGCACCCGCCTGACACCAGGGTCGGCCTTCGAAATCCTGCATGAGACCAGCATCAAGATGATTGCTGTAGCCGGCGCCTGCGCTGCCGCCGGCCTGGTCATCGGCGGCATCACCATGACCGGGCTGGCCTCCAAGTTCAGCCATCTGGTCTTCCTGCTGTCCGACAAGAACCTCATACTTTCGCTCATGTTGGCGGCGTTGCTGACCATACTGCTCGGCCTGGGTATGCCGACGCCAAGTGCCTATATCCTCGCCGCCGTGCTGGTTTCTCCGGTCCTGACGAGCCTGTCCATCGATGTTATGGCCGGCCATCTTTTCCTGCTGTACTTCGCGGTTATGTCGGCACTGACACCGCCGGTCGCCGTGGCAGCCTATGCTGCCAGCGCAATTGCAGATGAAAATCCGCTGAGAATAGCACTCGTGGCGGTGCGAATCGCTATCGCCGCCTTTGTCATTCCCTTCGCCTTCGTCTTCGATCACGCACTCATATTGAAAGGCAGTGTTGCGGAGATCGCCTTGTCAACCGGCCTGGTTGCTGCAGGCCTGGTCTGCCTGGTGATCGCAATCGAAGGCTTCGTGCGCGCGCCGGTCGCCCGTCCGGTTCGTGTCATCCTTGCCGCCACCGGGTTTGGCCTGATGTTCGCCCGCCCCCTGTTGGCGCACGCCATGTAACCCCGCCCCCTGTTGGCGCACGCCAAGTAACCCCGCAAGGTCGTGCAATGGCCGCGTCCAGGAGGGACAACGCCATTGACGGAGCTTCACCGCTGCAGCGGAATGCACTCTGGATCAGGAAGACTTTTGACTGACACAGCCAAAAGTCATGAAACCTGATCGCTCTTAATGGTTTGTAGCGGGATGCGGGCGCATAAAGTGTGTACACTTTTGCTCATCCCGCTATAGGGTCCAGACCCTAGCTGGATGTGCCGGCGGACGATCGCTTCTTGTTGGTCTTGCGGGCCGGTTTGTTGCCTGCCGCGGCCCGTTTAACGGGTTTGTCGCGCTTGTTCTTTTCGGATTCTCCGTGCAGTTGCATGGCTATTGACGCAAGCCCTGTCATGAAGGCCTTGCGCTGCCCATAAGGAACTGCCGCCAACAGTTTTTTGTCCACGCTCGAAGCCCCCGGTCGGGCAGATTTGAGTGCCCGCCGCCCGGCCGCCGTCAGCTTTACGACATTGGCGCGACCGTCTTCCTCGTCCCTTTTCCGCTGCAGTAACCCTTGCGATGCAAGTCGCGAAATCATATCGGCCAAAGTGGAACGGTCAATACCAGTGAGCTTGACGAGTTGAATCTGGCTCACCCCCACATTTTGTTCAACGGTCGCTAGAACTGTATACTGACGCTGTGTCAGACCATCCTTGCCCACATCATCCGTATAAAGGTTTGCAGCATATTGAGCCGCGCGTTTCAAAAGATGATAAGGTGACTTTGTAAGAAACTTCTCGTCATTCCTGCCAGTCATAAACAACTGCCCCGATTATGCGGTTTTATTCTCGAAATCCGGCCAGGCCGTGCCAAGCGGATGGCTTCCTATACTCCTGTTTCACGGGACGACATTTCAGGAAATGGGTCCAACATTCCCCCGGAAACTTTACTAGCGCATAGGTTGAATATATCAGTTCGGGTTCCCGTATCAATTTTTATTTGCATGCCCCTGAAAGACTTCGCCTGTTGCACACTTGGCGCCTGCAAAATACGTTTGTCAGATTGCAGGCAAAGCGCGCAGATTGTGCGGGGAAACGCCGAAAGTACGACTTACATGGCCAATCTGGCACTACCATCACACTTCGTGCGCAAAGTTCCCGACGGGGACACGCATGAGCGAGATGTCTGCAAAACATGTGGATTTGTGCACTACCAAAATCCCAAAGTGGTGGCCGGCTCGGTCGTTCATGATGCCGGCAGGGTGCTTTTGTGCCGACGCGCCATCGAACCGCGCACGGGATTTTGGACGTTGCCGGCAGGCTATATGGAGCTTGGAGAAACCACCTCGGATGCCGCCAGGCGTGAGGCGATGGAAGAGGCATGCGCTCGGATTGTCATCGAGAATGTGCTCGCCGTCTATACAATCCCACGCATCTCACAGGTGCAAATCATGCATGTTGCACACCTGGCGCATCCTGACGTGCGCCCTGGTCCTGAAAGCCTGGAAGTCGACTGGTTTGACTGGCAGGACATTCCCTGGGATGAGCTTGCCTTTCCCTCGGTCAGATGGGCCCTGCTGCACTATGATCAGGTCAAAGACATGGCGTCGTTTCCCGCCTTCACAAGCCCGCCGGATGAAGACGGGACCTGAGTCGCTCAAAGCGTGAACAGCCGCCCGAAGCCGGGCAGTTTGTCGTCGATCCCCGCCAGCCTGAGCGCATGCCAGGCCATAGAGTGATTGGACGAGGTCACCGACAGGCCGGTTTCCCGCTCGATTTCCGCCACTGCATCTGCCAGTCTGACCGACGTACAGGACACGAATACCGCATCGATATCGGCCATGCCGGCAATACGTTGCACACCGGCCTTTACGGACTCCGTCGAGATTTTTGAGACCACCGCATCGGAATCCTCGTTGAAAGATCCGAAGACCGGCACTTCGAAACCACGCGCACTGATATAGTCCGCGACAATACGGTTGACGTCGGCCCGGTATGGCGTCAGCACGCCGATGCGTCGGGCGTTGAATGCCTTCATGGCGGCAAATGCGGCCGTAATCGGTGTGGTTGCCTTGGCCTCCGGGCGGCCTTCATGAATCCGCGCAAATACGTTTTCCTCACCGATCGCCATGGATGCGGCCGTGCAGCCATAGGCCACGACATCGAATTTCATGGTTCCGCCGGGCAGTAGAACCCGGGTACATTCGGTGATTGCCGGTTCCATCGCCCGCAGTGTCTCAGGCGTGATCTGGTCATCGTTCCAGATTCTGCTTTGGTAAAGCGCAACGCCGGGCAGGCCAGCCATGATCTGCCGCCATTCGTGTTCGATCGTATAGTCGGTTGCCAATACGATAAGGCCGATGGCCGCGCGCTCGGCAATTCCTCCATCGGTTTCGAACGGCAGGTGTTCCAGAAGTAGCATTTCGTTCTGGCGGTCAGCCACAGCGGTGTCGGCCATGTCTTCAAGCTCCCTCATGCACAGGCTTGGGTTGCCTCTAGATGATACAACCAACTGCAACCGTGCGGCAATGCGCAGGACTTGGACAGGCAGGCGGAACGGGTGATAGCGATCAGATATTCCAGGCTGGAAGGGCCTTCGATTTGCGCTTGCACATGCGGACCTTTGCCTGGCAGGTCCAGATCGAACCGAATTTCATGCAGCGTGAATAAACATTTCCGCGTGGGCGGAACCCTTGCCGGGAGGCGTATTGAATGACCTTGGACCGCAGCTGGTGCATTGTCATGGCACGGGTCGGGTTTTGGCCGGTTTCTGCGGAGTAAAGTGCGTCTACCGTGCGGCAAACGGTCTTGGCGGACGCACCCCCGATTGTGCCGGCAAGGGATCCGGCAACGAGCGCGGCAACCAGTAAGACATTTGTGACACGGCGGAACATCATCTTCTCCTAATAGTTCCGGTTAGGCGTTGAACTTAGTTCAAATGTATCCGGGGCCGTGTGAACCCAATGTGAACGAGATGGGTGGAAACAGGTGAAGTTGCAGATTTCCGCTAAATTCCGATGTCATCCATGCTTTGTCAGCAGTTGAATGGGCCTTGCCGGTGTCATCGTCACAAATGCCGATAGGCCCTTACGCGCTCGGTAAATGAACCGGGTCGATACCCTGCGCAGGTGCCATGTCATTACCATGTGACCAAAGGAGCGCAGATGTTCCTGGCAACCTTGGAGCTGCGCGGCCTCTTGCACGAATTGCACTGGCATGCAAAACGATGCCGGCAGGTTTGTTGAAAGGGAACTCATCATGACCTATTCCGCGGTCAAAGACCGGCGACAATCCGTCGGTGTGCGGGTTGGCAACGTGCAGATCGGCGGTGGCGCGCCGGTTGTCGTCCAGTCGATGACCAACACAGATACGGCAGATCCGGAGTCTACGGCACGGCAGGTGGCGGACCTGGCAAGGGCAGGTTCGGAGCTGGTGAGGATTACCGTCGACCGCGAGGAATCGGCAGCTGCAGTTCCCAAGATTCGCGACCGGCTGGATCAGATGGGTGTCGATGTGCCGCTGATCGGAGATTTTCACTATATCGGCCATACCCTGCTGCGCGACCACCCGGCCTGCGCGGAGGCGCTCGCCAAGTATCGCATCAACCCGGGCAATGTCGGATTTCGCGAAAAACAGGACCGGAACTTCTCGATGATGATCGAGAAGGCCGTCGAGTTTGGCAAGCCGGTACGCATCGGTGTCAACTGGGGTTCGCTCGACCAGGCATTGTTGACCCGGCTCATGGACGAAAATGCCAAGCTGGCCGAGCCGCTCGATGCCCGGCTGGTCATGCATGAAGCGATGGTTCAGTCGGGTATTTCATCTGCTGCGCGTGCCGAGGAACTGGGCCTTGGCCGCGACAAAATCATCATTTCCGCCAAGGTTTCCGAGGTACAGGACCTGATCGCCTGTTACCGTCTGCTGGCCAGCCGCAGCGACTACGCGCTGCATTTAGGCCTGACCGAAGCCGGCATGGGATCGAAGGGCATCGTTGCCTCCACCGCGGGATTGTCGGTATTGCTGCAGGAGGGGATCGGCGACACGATCCGCATCTCGCTCACACCCGAACCTGGCGGCGACAGGAGCCGGGAAGTCATTGTCGGCCAGGAAATCCTGCAAACCATGGGAATACGTTCATTCGCTCCGATGGTGATTGCCTGTCCGGGCTGTGGACGTACGACATCCACCGTGTTTCAGGAGCTTGGCCAGGAGGTGCAGGGCTACATCCGCAACCGGCTTCCTGAGTGGCGTGAGCAGTATCCAGGCTTCGAGACACTGCAACTTGCCGTGATGGGGTGTATTGTCAACGGACCGGGCGAATCGAAACATGCCGATATCGGAATTTCGCTGCCGGGCACCGGTGAGGTTCCGGCAGCGCCCGTCTACATAGACGGCAGGAAGGTCACCACTTTGCGTGGCGATGACATCAGCGAACAGTTCAAGGTGATTGTCGAGGACTACGTCGCCAACCGCTGGGGGCAGGGAACCGGCGGGTCCGCTGCGGCGGAGTAGTTTTCTGCGAAGCGCTCTAAGCCCTTGGATGGGCCTTCTTGTACTGCTGCATCAGATGGGCCTGGTCGACTTCGGTGTAGACCTGGGTGGTGGACAGGCTGGCATGTCCCAGCAGTTCCTGTATGGCACGCAGATCAGCACCTGCACCCAGCAGATGAGTTGCAAAACTGTGGCGCAGAGCGTGCGGCGTGGCGCTGTCGGGCAGATCGAGCGCCCCACGCAAGCGCTGAACGAGCAGCTGAATATTGCGGGCATTGAGACGGCCGCCGCGCACGCCGATGAATAACGGCCCATCCGCCGGCAGAACGGCCGGACATAGCGACAAATACCGCTCGACGGCGGCGCAGGCAGCCGGCAGAACCGGTACAATGCGCGTTTTCCCGCCCTTTCCGGTAATCGCTAAAGCGCCTTCGCGGCACATACGGCCGGCATCACCACAGCTAAGACCCAGCGCCTCGGAGATGCGCAGGCCACATGCATAGATCAGCGTGAGCACGGCCGTGTCGCGTGCGGTTATCCATGGTGGGCTGTCTTCGCCCGGAACGAGAATATCGTTTGCAACCGTGCGCATTGCGGCATCCCGGCTCATTGGTTTGGGAATGCTGTGCGGCAGCTTTGGCGAGCGGATGGCCGAAAGGGCAGGGTTTTTCAAGATGCCGTTGCGCTCCATATAGCGGAACAGCGAGCGAATAGCCGACAATTGCCGCGCGATGGAGCGGTTCTCCACCTGCGATTTGCGCCGGTACGCCAGAAAGGCGCGAAAGTCCGCCGCGTTGAGAGACGCCATGTCCTTCAGGCTGGCCAGGCCGCCAAGATGCCGTGAGAGAAACGCGCTGAATTGACGGATATCTCGGGCATAGGCCTCAATTGTTTTTTCGGACACCTGACGTTCCACCTTCAGATGCCGTAACCAGGCGACGATCTGATCGGCCGCATCGCCACGCACGGAAAATGTTAGGCTTTGATCGGGCTGGTTCATGCCCGAAAGACTATGCCCTGCCGGTTAGCAACCGATAAATGCGGCAAGGTATGGCCAGCAATTTACTCCAGGGGGCTTAGGGTCAGGCCCCATTAATATCATCCATCAGATGATCTTCTGACCGGTCTTTCCCCAATCGGCCAGAAAAGCATCGAGCCCCTTGTCGGTAAGAGGATGCTTGACCAACCCCTTCAATACGGCAGGTGGGACCGTTGCAACATCGGCTCCGGCCATGGCGGCGTATTTGACATGATTGGCACTGCGGATTGAGGCAGCGAGGATTTCAGTAGCGAAAGCGTAATTGTCGTAGATCTCACGGATCTCCTCGATCAGTTCCATGCCGTCGAGCCCGATATCGTCAAGTCTGCCGATGAAGGGGGAAATGAACGTTGCCCCGGCCTTTGCCGCCAGAAGCGCCTGATTGGCGTTGAAGCACAAGGTGACATTGACCATCGTTCCACCCTGGCTGAGGACCCGGCAGGCTTTCAGGCCGTCCCAGGTCAGCGGCACCTTGATTGTCACATTGTCGGCGATCCCGGCCAGTTCCCTACCCTCTGCGACCATGCTGTCGAACTCCGTCGCCGCGACTTCGGCACTGACCGGGCCTTCGACGAGCTCACAGATCTCGGCAATCACCTGTTTGAAATCACGGCCTGATTTGTGAACCAGGGACGGATTGGTGGTGACGCCATCCAGCAGGCCGATGTCGGCCAGGTCGCGGATTTCGTCGGTGTCGGCAGTATCTGCGAAGAACTTCATCGGCGGGTTTCCTGATGCTTATCTCGGAACTGAGGGGGAACATGCTTTACAGCCTTTTATCAAACCGTGAATTGCTTGAGAACAACAGACTTCCGTTGATCCTGACAGCATCATCACGCACGCTGCCGGCATGAACGAATCGCAAGATCCCACACCGGTTACTGTACGAGTGCTGTTGCCGCTGGCCCTGCAGGAGGCCTACTCCTACCGGGTGCCGCCGGGTATGCAGGTTGCGGTGGGCGATTATGTCCGGGTGCCGCTCGGGCCGCGTCAGATGATCGGCGTCGTCTGGTCCGTCAACTGCGATGGCTTGAGCGAACCTTCCCGGCTGAGGGATATCCTGCAGCGCTTCGACATGCCAGCCATGCCGCAGTTGCATCGCCGGTTTGTTGACTGGCTGGCAGGGTACTACCTTGAGCAGCCAGGCTCGGTCTTGCGCATGTCCTTAAGGGCGCCTGGCGTGTTCGAACCGGTGCATGAAAAGCTGGCCTATCGTGCCGGTCGTGTTTTGCCGGACAGAATGACCCCCCAGCGCCAGCGCGTTTTGGATGTGGCTGGCGAGGGTATGGCCATGCGGGCAGGCGATCTTGCCGATGCTGCAGGCGTGGGGGTCAGCGTGGTCAAAGGGTTGGCGGATCTTGGAGCGCTGGAGACGGTGGCGCTGCCGCCATATTCACCCTTTGCTCCACCCGATCCGGCAGGGGGCGGTGTAAAACTCTCGCGCAGTCAGGCGAAGGCAGCAACAGCCCTGCGCCAGGCCGTGACGGCGCGTGATTTCTCGGTATGCCTGCTAGATGGCGTGACCGGCTCAGGCAAGACGGAGGTTTATTTCGAAGCGATGGCGGCGGCACTGACGGCCGGCCGGCAGGTTTTGTTGCTCCTGCCGGAAATCGCTCTGACCGGCCAGTTCATCACCCGTGTCGAAAAGCGCTTCGGAGTAAGCCCGGCGGAGTGGCACTCCGGTGTCAGACCGCGGGAGCGCGAACGGGTCTGGCAGGCGGTGGCACGCGGCGAGGCCATGATCGTTGTCGGCGCGCGCTCGGCACTGTTCCTGCCATGGCGCAAGCCAGGGTTGTTTGTGGTCGACGAAGAACATGAAAGTGCCTTCAAGCAGGACGATGGCGTTAACTACCATGCCCGCGACATGGCCGTAGTCTACGGTTCGCTGGGGCGGTTTCCAGTGGTGCTGTCGTCAGCCACACCGTCGCTTGAGTCGCTGGTCAATGCCGAACGCGGGCGGTACCGGCATGTCCGGCTCGACAACCGGCATGGTCGGGCGGAACTGCCGGAAATCGATCTGGTCGACATGCGGGCACAATCGCCCGAAGCCGGCCGTTGGCTGTCGCCGCCGCTTTGTGCGGCAGTCGACGAGGCGCTTGCCAGCGGTGCACAGGCATTACTGTTTCTCAACAGACGGGGGTATGCGCCCTTGACCTTGTGCCGGGCCTGCGGCCACCGGCTCGAATGTCCGGACTGTTCGTCGTGGCTTGTGGAGCATCGGTTCCGCCGGCAACTGGTGTGTCATCATTGCGGTCACGCCGAACCCGTGCCGCAGCACTGTCCGGCCTGCCAGGCGGAGCATTCCCTGGTGCCGTGCGGGCCCGGTGTCGAGCGGCTGGCGGAGGAGGCGCAACAGCGCTTTTCTGACGCGCGAATCGCCATCCTGTCTAGCGATCTGCAACGTGGCGCAGCGCTCAAGGATGTATTGCGAGACATTGCCAAGGGCCGGTACAACCTGATTATCGGGACGCAGCTAGTGGCCAAGGGACATCACTTTCCGGAACTGACGTTTGCCGGCGTGGTGGATGCCGATCTTGCGCTTGAGACGACCGATCCGCGCGCCGGGGAACGCACCTGGCAGCTGCTAGCGCAAGTCGCGGGCCGGGCCGGACGTGGTGACAAACCGGGCCGGGCGCTGATCCAGACCTATATGCCGGACCACCCGCTCATGACCGCGCTCAAATCCGGTGATCGCGAGGGGTTTCTCGATCACGAGAAGCGCATCCGGCAAAACGCCGATTTGCCGCCCTATGGCCTTCTGGCAGCGGTGATCGTGTCGGGCAAGGATGCACGCGAGAGTGAGTTGTTCGCCAGACGGCTTGCGACACTCCGGCCACGCAGCGAGGCGGTGCAGGTGCTTGGGCCGGCGACGGCTCCGCTTGCCGTCGTCAGGGGGCGCTATCGCTGGCGCTTTTTGATCAGGGCTGGCCGGAAAACCGATGTTCAAGCCTATCTCAGGCAATGGCTCGATGGTGTCAAACTGCGCGGATCACTGCGCATGGACATAGATGTCGACCCCTACAGCTTCATGTGACAGGTGATACGCGCATGAATAGCCAGCGCGGGCGGCCTTCCTGTCGTCGGGCATTTGTGAGGCTTCGATCAGCCGCTCGCCATACGAATAGACATAGTCCCTCGCGCCAGGTTTCAGTCTGGCGCTATTTGAACGGATATCTTTTGATTCGTGCAATGAAATGTCCGATCATAAGACCAGATCGATACTCCGTTTCGCTGGCTGGTCAGGCACCACGGCGGCCGGGTGCAATTTCGTGGACGAGTGAATGAACCGCTTTGCAGGCAGGCCAGACACTGGCGGCCGGTTGTCGTCTCCCTCGGCCAAACGCAACCGGGATGCGATTCTCGGTGTTCTGCAGGATGTTTGGACCGACCCTTCCGGCAACATACTTGAAACAGCATCCGGCAGTGGCGAACATGCGGTGCATTTCGCCCGCGCCTTTCAGGCGGCGACCATTTGGCCAAGCGATGTCGATGGCCCAAGCCTGGCAAGCATCGAGGCCTGGCGCCGGCACTGCGGTCTGGACAATCTCAAGTCCCCCATCAGGCTGGACGTCACCGCAACACACTGGCGCAGCGGTACTGCCTTGCCACCCCTTGCGGACACCCTCGATGTCATCATGTCGATTAACATGATCCATATTGCGCCATGGTCCGCGTGCGAGGGGTTGCTGGAAGGGGCGGGCGCCAGGCTGAAGCCGGACGGAATGCTGTTTGTCTATGGCCCTTTCAGGCAGAGGGGCGTTGTCACTGCCGAAAGCAACCTGGAGTTCGACCGGTCCTTGCGTTCGCGCAACAGCGAATGGGGGCTCAGGGAGCTTGAAGTGGTCTGTGAATGTGCCAGCCGGTTCGGCCTTAAGCTGTCGAAGACCGTGGCGATGCCGGCCAACAATTTATCGGTGATTTTCAAGCGCCAAGGTGCCTGAATGCACTTACCACCTGTCGGTAGACATCACGTTTGAACGGTACGATCACCTTATCGAGTTCCCCCATGTCGACCCATTTCCAATCGTCAAACTCCGGTTTGTGGCCGACGCCGGAGATATCGATTTCCGCGTCGTCGCCGGTAAACCGGCAGGCAAACCACTTCTGGGTCTGGCCGCGGTAGCGACCCTTCCAGGCAATCCCCACCAGGTGATCGGGCAGGTCGTAGTTGTACCATTGCGGAGCTTCGGCAATGATTTCAGCAGACGTGATGCCGGTCTCCTCGGTCAGTTCGCGCAATGCGGCCTTCGCCGGATCCTCGTCGCTGTCGATGCCGCCCTGCGGCATCTGCCACCACATGCCGACCCCGGCAGCCTCATCGTCGTTTTTCTGAACGATCCGGTGACCTATCCATACCAGACCGTCCCTGTTCAGGATCATGACGCCGACGCAGGGACGATAAGGCAGGTCTTCAGCTTTATTGGTTTTCATTACCGGCCCCTTGTATCTCGTCGAAAGCTGTTGTGTTTTGTTGGGTATAGGGCGACAGGTCCCAATTCTCAACCGGCGGCGGGTTTGTACATGGCAGAGACCGGCACAAGCATGACGCCTCTTTCCGGAAGGCCCTCAGCCCATTTGGCGACGGCCTCGATCGTCACAGCAAGGCTGGTGCCGAAACCGATCACCCGGCCTTGCTCGCGTGCGGTTTTCTCAAGGCCGTGCAGTGCCTCTGAAATGGCCGCAAATGACAGCTGACTATCGATCACGGCGTGTGTCTGGCGCACCTGCAGATCGATGACCTGTCCGATTGCCTCTGCCATACTTTGATCGGCCGCCCCGTTCTCCAGGAAGACGAGCCCACGTGCATTCAGTTCACGCAATACCGGCGCGATCGCTTCGCCTTCGGAAGCAAACTTTGCACCGAGATAGTTTGTGATGCCGATGTAGCCGGAAAAGCGGCTCATGTGCCAGTGCAGGTTGCGCATGTTCTCGGCGCTTGGGGCACTGGCCAGAAGCGTACGTGGGCCCGGGTTGACCGACGGATAGCCGAACGGTTCCATCGGAAGATGCAGCATAATCTCGTGGCCGGCCACGCGGGCCTGGTTGATCTGCTTTTGCAGCCCATTACCATAGGGCGCAAAGGCAAATGTGACCTCGCCCGGGAGCTCCTTGATCGCCCGGCCGGTGAGGCTGGTGTTGAGCCCCATGCCTCCCAGCAGGATGGCGATTTTGGGAATGGACGCCTGTAACTGGCCGATCGGAACCGGCCGCGCGTACACATCGGATGGCCGTTTACCGTTCTTGGCAATCTTCGGAAGCAGGCCGAGCGGTCCCTTTTGAGTAACGCTGCGTATCGGCGCACGGGCCAGCGACTTGACCTGTGGCGCGATAAACGCTGCCTGACGGTCTCGCACCGCAGGCCCGGGAACCGTCGTCACCTGGCCTGACGGCCGGATTATCTCGATCCGGTCCGGCGGATTCGGGTCGTCTGCCAGTTCATCTTCGTCCTCCGGCTCCGGGTCTTCCTCAACCGGCGTGACGGTCGCGGTCGTCATCGGGTCAACCGGCTTCAACTTCATACGGACAACGGGCTCGCCGGTCATCGGTACGCCAGCGGTGAGAGCCCATGTGATAGCACCGGCGCCGGCGAGCACCGTAAGAGTGCTGGTGACCTGCAATGCCGATGGCATGAGCGACTTTATACGCTCACGCCACGACCGCTGCCTAAGCGGTTGTTTAAGTTCGTCCGGTCTCATGGTTTAGATAGCCGCCGGTGATTCGCGAATCAGCTCATTATACCGCCGCAAAACAAAAAGGGGCGAACCGCAGTTCGCCCCTCTTTTCGTGAATTGCAGTCCGGCTAATTGCTGGATTTTTCCGGTTCTTTGGTGTCGGCCGCATCGGCGCCGGTCTTGTTGTCGGCTGCCTTGGCTTTGGGCTTGGTCAGGAAGCTGTCGATACTCTCACCCTTCAGCAGGGCAATCGCCGCCTTGAGCTGGACATCTTTTTCCTTTTCCCGCGGCACATAAGACGACGAGCCCGATGCCTCTTCGCCCTTTTCGTTGCGAAGATGGCCGCGCAGGCTGGCTTCCCCGCGATTGCGGTTTGCCTTGCTGCGTTCCATGGCCTTTTTGAGTTCCTCCGGCAGTTCCTGCTCCACCCGGTAATCGGGAATGATGCCCTTGGCCTGAATGGAGGTGCCGGACGGCGTGTAATACCGCGCGGTCGTCAACCGGATGGCTCCCTGGCCGCCAAGCGGAATGATGGTCTGCACGGAGCCCTTGCCGAATGACCGGGTCCCCAGCACCTTGGCGCGTTTGTGATCCTGCAGCGCGCCGGCGACAATCTCCGAAGCAGACGCGGAACCGCCGTTGATCAGCACCACAATGGGCATGCCGTCGGTCAATTCACCAGCCTGGGCCGAGTACCGCTGGGTCTCGCTGGCATTGCGTCCGCGCGTTGAGACAACTTCGCCCTGTTTCAGGAAGCTGTCGGAGACCGAAATGGCCTGATCAAGAAGACCGCCGGGATTGTTTCTGAGGTCGATAACAAACCCCTTGAGGTCGTCTCCGACCTCTTCCTTAAGCGACTTGACGGCCCTTTCCACACCAGGTTGGGTTTTCTCGTTGAACGACGATATCCGGATGTAGCCGACATCGCCCTCGCGATTGAACCTGACCGAGCGGATTCGAATAACGTCTCGCACGATGGTGACATCGAACGGCTCGTCGATGCCCGGACGCCGGATGGTCAGCGTGATGGGCGTCTTGACGCGGCCGCGCATCTTGTCGACGGCCTGGTTGAGCGTCATGCCGAAAATACGCTCGCCGTCCAGATGGGTGATCAGGTCGTTCGCCAGCAGGCCGGCCTTTGCCGCAGGTGTTTCGTCGATCGGAGCGACAACCTTGACGAGGCCGTTCTCCATAGTGACCTCAATGCCCAAACCGCCGAACTCACCGCGGGTCTGCACCTGCATATCCTGGAAGCGTTTGGCATTGAGATAACTGGAATGCGGGTCAAGCGAGGTCAGCATACCGCTGATGGCCGCATCGATCAGCTTCGATTCATCGGGACTTTCCACATAGTCCGCCCGCACCCGGTCAAACACGTCGCCGAACAGATTCAAATGCTGATAGGTCTTGAGGTTGGCGGCATTCGCCCCCTCAAGCGCATGCCATACGCCCGAAGACGCCATGGCACCGAACGCAATCAGACTGATCGACTTCAAAAGGTTCTTTCGCATTATCGACGCGCCTCTTTACGGTTGCCGACCCACCAGGGGGTGGGATCGATCGAAGCACCGTTTCTCCTGAATTCAACGTATAGGATCGGTCTTGGATCATCCAACTGATCGCCGATCAAAGTTCCGCGAGCGGGGTTCTCTCCCATCACACCCACGGGCTCTCCAGCCCGTACATCCTGCCCCGTTCGCACAGTGATCTGCCCAAGTCCGGCTAACAGCACATGATACCCTGCACCGACATCCAATATCAATAGTTGCCCATAGGACCTGAAGGTCCCGGAAAATTCAACTTTTCCGTCAGATGGAGCGGTCACCTGGGCCTTATTCCGGGTGGCGATAAACAGACCCTTCGTGTGACCTCCGAATCCGTCCTTCGCACCATATTTGCGTATTTTCTGGCCCTGAGCAGGATAGTCAAGCCGCCCTTTGGCCTTGGCAAACACGATTTTCGGTTTCGAATTGCGAATTGCCTCGCGTTGTTTCTGCTGTGTCGCTCTGATGGCTTCGCGTTCAGCGCGCCGTTTACGCTCGATTTCCAGTGCCGCCAGCAGCGCTTTGAGGGTCTTGGATTGCCTGGCAAGCCTTGCGGAACGCTCCTTGAGTTCCTGCAATTCGTCATTCGTGCGGCCGACCAGTTCCAGCTTACGCTTGTGCAGAGCGGCCAGTTTGACACGCGATTCGTTCAGCCGGGCCGTATGATCCTTCATCTCTTCATATTCATGGACCAACCGGGCACGGACATTGTCGATGCGTGCCAGCGTTTGCGCCAGGGTCGTGGTTTGTGCCCGCAACGCCGGCACCACGGCGCCGAACAACATGGCACCGCGTATGGCGGCGACGGCATCGTCAGGGCGGGCGGCCAGCGGCGGCGGTGGATTGCGCTCAAGCGTCTGCAGTCCGGCAAGCAATTCAGACAACGCACTGCGCTGTTCCGACAACCGGGCCTTCAGACGCGATTCCTGGGCGCTGAGCGTGGTAATCCGCGTTTCAGATGCGGTGATCATTGCCTCGCGGCTTTGTATGCGGGTCGCCAGATCAACCAGCTTGGTGGTGATCTGTGCCGTCTCGCGCTCCAGCTCTTCCAGTTCCTTCTGCAAGGTGCCGGACCGCGACCGCGTCCGGTCGAGTTCCTTTTCGACCGCTTCGAGCTTCTCCTGCTCGGTGGTTTGGGCTTGCGAGCCTTCGGACAATGCCGGACCTGCGGTCAGGTGTGCCGACCACATCGTGCAGACAAGTAGCGCCGCAAGGCGTGCTGTCATTCGCATTGTCCTGTCTGCGGCTCCTCTTGGCCGTCGCGCGCTGCCACCCTCTGTGCACCATGGCGATGGCCAGAATCAGGCAATTGTAACGCCTTTTCAGCAAACTCAGCCGTTTTTATTGCCTGTGATAGGGATGGTTGGTCAAAATAGTAACCGCCCGGTAAATCTGCTCGGCCAGCATGACGCGGGCAAGCCGGTGCGGCCAGGTCATTTTGCCCATGGCGAGGGTCAGCCGAGCGGATTTCACAATGCCGGGGTCCAGTCCGTCGGGGCCGCCGACCACGAAGGCTACGTCGTCTGCCGCCTCGATTGCCGCTCGCAGGCGGTTAGCGAAGGCCTTCGATGTGAGATTTTGGCCCTGCTCATCCAATGCGATCAGCGCCGTGCCAGGCGTGATGCGTTCGGTGATACGGTTTGCTTCGTCCCGTTTGCGCTGCCCGGCGTCTTTCAACTGGGATTCGGCGATTTCGATCTCATCGATACCGGCCAGCCCTGCGGCCCGGCCGGACTGGCGGGCACGCTGCAGGAAATGTCCCGTCAAATCCCGCTCCGGCCCGGGCTTTTGCTTGCCCACAGCCACAATGAAAAGCTTCATCCCTCGATGCCCGTGCTGACCGGTCCCTGCGTCAGCCCGCCGCGCGTTGTTCCGCGGGGGCGTGCGGCGACCACAGCTTTTCCAGATTGTAAAAGCTGCGCACTTCCGGCCTGAAGACATGAACGATCACATCGCCCGTATCGACCAGCACCCAGTCGCAATGCGGCAGGCCTTCGATGCGGACATCCTTGACGCCGGCTTCCTTGAGCTTTTCGACAAGCTGGTCGGCAATAGCCGATACGTGACGGTTGGAGCGCCCGGAGGCAACAACCATCTGATCGGCAAGTGCGGCTTTTCCATCTAGATCAAGGCTGACCACGTCTTCGGCCTTGGCATCTTCAAGGCATGCCGTGACGGTCTTCAGCAAGCTGGATTTGGCTTTGCGTTTCGGCGAAGCGCTATCCTCGGCAGCGCGTTTTTTCGCACTGCCCTTCTTGGTTTGTGTCGGCAGAGTTCACTTCCTTTCCACTGGTGTTGCAGCCCATCGGACTGTCACCGGATGTCATGTTCATGCAGATCGCTGCACCTGTCCTTTGGCGTTCGCGTTGAACATTTTTGCTGACGAATCAACCTTAAATCCAACAGCAGGGCAGATTCAAGGGGGGCATTGCGACAAGCGTATGAAGAACCTGCTTTACCTGGAGCGGACCGACTTGCGGATTCCTGTGGAGCTTTCGTCGCGAAGCGGGATGGACAAGAATGCCCATGCAGGAAGCGCCGATCCCGGCAGTAACGCCGCATCGCTGGCATCGATCCGGTGACGGGCAAGAATATGAGCGGCGGGAGAGGACAGCGCTTCGAAGGACCAGCCCGGCCGGTCGAACACGGCCAGCGGAAGGGTGGCAGGGATTTCCTTCCAGCGCTGCCAGCGGTGCAGTTCGGCGAAGCTGTCGGCACCCATGACCCACACGAACCGGCCTCGCCGCAGCAGCGGCCGCAAGGCCCGCAAGGTGTCAGCCGTATTCCTCGATCCGAGGCGCTGTTCGATATCCGACACGAAGAACCGGGGATTGCCGGCGGCTTGCATTACGCCTTCAAAGCGGTCGGCGAACTGACCTGTTTCAGACGGGTCCTTTAACGGGTTCTGGGGCGAAACCAGCCACCACAGGCGATTGAGCCTCAACCGGGTCACCGCTTCATGGGCGATCGCCACATGGCCGGGATGTACCGGATTGAACGAGCCGCCATACAGGCCGATGCGCTGGCCCGCGACCGCAGGCAGGTTGAAAAACGGGCTGGTCATTTCCGGCAGATGCACACTTGGATCAGGGCCGGGTCTGGCCGGAACCGCGGACCTGGTACTTGAAGGTCGTCAACTGTTCCAGTCCGACCGGTCCGCGTGCATGCAGCTTGCCGGTGGCGATCCCAATCTCCGCCCCAAATCCGAACTCGCCGCCATCGGCGAACTGGGTGGAGGCGTTGTGCAGGACAATCGCGCTGTCCAGTTCGTTCAGGAAGCGGTTGGCCGTTGCGGCGTTGTCCGTGACGATCGTATCGGTGTGCTGCGACCCGTGCGCCTCGATGTGCCGCATGGCCTCGTCGACACCATCAACAACCCGTAAGGATATGATGGTATCGAGATACTCGGTGGGCCAGTCATTTTCCGTAGCCGGTTCTACCCGGCCGTCCGCTGCCTGCGATGCGTCGTCGCCGCGTATGGCGCACCCGGCCGATGTGAGCGCATCGATCAGCGGTTTCAGCATCCTGTCTGCGGCCGCCGTATCGACCAGCAGGGTTTCCGCCGCACCGCAGATCCCGGTGCGCCGCATCTTGGAGTTGACGGCAATGTCGCATGCCATATCGAGATCGGCATCCTTGTCGACATAGACGTGACATATGCCTTCCAGATGGGCGAATACCGGTACCCGGGCCTGATCCTGCACCCGGCCAACCAGATCCTTACCGCCGCGCGGTACGATCAGATCAACGGTGCCGTTCAGGCCTTCCAGCATGTGGCCGACGGCATCGCGGTCCGTGGTCTGGACCATTTGAATGGCGGTTTCGGGCAGGCCTGCCTCGCGCAGGCCGTCCTGCAGGCACCTTACGATGACGGCGGATGACCGGAAGCTGTCGGACCCGCCACGCAGGATTGCCGCATTGCCGGATTTCATACACAGCGAGCCGGCATCGGCGGTCACGTTCGGACGGGATTCATAGATAATGCCGATGACGCCGATCGGCACCCGCACGCGCGATATGTTGAGGCCGTTGGGTCTGTCCCATTGCTCGACCACATGGCCGACGGGATCGGGCAGGGACGCGGTTGCCTCCAGGGCCCGGGCAATGGCCTCGACGCGATCCGGCGTCAATGTCAGACGGTCAATGAACGAGGCGCGGCGATCTAGCGACTTTGCCAGGTCCACGTCGGCTGCGTTGGCCTTCAGGATCTCATCAACCGAGGCCCTGATTGCGCCTGCCATGGCGGCCAGTGCCGCGTTCTTGCGTTCGGTACCGGCGTTTGCCAGGGCCTTCGCCGCGGCACGCGCATCGCGGCCGAGTTCCAGCATGTCGTTCAGCGTCTGATCAAATTCGGTTGCAACGCTCATGGGCTAATTCCCCGTCAATACAAGATCGTCGCGATGGATCATTTCATCACGGCCGCGAAAGCCGAGTACATCGAAGATATCGCCGGAACGCCGGCCAATGATCTTTACAGCATCGTTGTGATCATAGGCGACAAGTCCTCTGCCGATTTCCCGACCGTCGGTATCCACAATACTCACCGCATCACCGCGTGCAAAGGGCCCGGCGATTTCCGTCACCCCGGCCGGCAGCAGGCTCTTGCCCCGGTCCAGAGCATTTGCCGCACCGGCATCGACAATGATCTTCCCAACCGGCTCCAGGGTTCCCGCGATCCAGCGCTTGCGTGCGGCCACCGGGTTGGCGCTGGAGGCAAACCACGTGCAGGCTGCCCCGTTGGCGATGCGGTTCAGCGGGTTCAAGGGATGGCCTGAGGAAATCACCATGCTGGCGCCGGCATGCGTGGCAATGCGCGCCGCCTCAACCTTGGTGACCATTCCTCCGGACCCGTAGTCGGATGATGACGAGCCTGCCATGGCCCGGATGCCCTCGGTTATTTCGGTGACCAGCGGGATGAACTCGGCGTCGGGGCATGATGGATCCATGGTGTAAAGGCCATCGACGTCCGACAGCAGCACGAGACAGTCACCTGAGACCATCGAGGTAACGCGGGCGGCAAGCCGGTCGTTGTCGCCATAGCGGATCTCCGATGTGGCGACCGTGTCGTTTTCGTTGATCACCGGCACGGCACCTTGACGCAGCAACGTGAACAAGGTGGCACGGGCATTGAGGTAGCGCCGGCGCATTTCCGTATCCTGCAGCGTCAGCAGGACTTGGCCGGTGACGAGATTGCGTGCGCCAAGCGCGCGGGCCCAGGCTTGTGCCAGTGCGATCTGTCCCACCGCTGCGGCCGCCTGGCTTTCCTCAAGCTTCAACCCGCCCGGCGCAAGGCCCAGGACTTCGCGGCCCATGCCGATAGCGCCGGATGACACGATCAGCACATCCTTGCCGCCAGCCTTCAACTGCGCCACGTCCTCGGCAAGGGAAGACAGCCAGTCTGTCCTGACCTGCCGGGTTTGCCTGTCTACGAGCAGGGTCGAGCCGATCTTGATGATGATCCGTCTGGCGGATGCAAGCTGGTTCGTCATGGCTGCCACGTGCCCGCTTCCACGTTTTGCGAAACAGCTTCGCGGTTTTCTCGTATCGTGTCTGCAAGTTCTGCCATGACGGTCTTGAGACCGGTGCCCGTCGCGCCCGATATCAGCCTCGGCCTGATCCCAGTTGCCTGTTCGAACTCGCCGGCGATATCTTTCACCAGGTCGTCGGGGATCGTGTCGATCTTGTTCAACGCGACAATCTCGCGCTTTCCGGCCAGGTTGGCGCCATAGGCGGATAGTTCCTCGCGGATCATGCGGTAGGCTTGCACTGGATCTTCCTCGTTGGCGTCAACCAGGTGCAAAAGCACGGCGCATCGCTCGATATGCCCGAGAAACCGGTCGCCAATGCCCACGCCGTCATGCGCCCCTTCTATCAGGCCGGGAATGTCGGCCAATACGAAACTGCCGTCACCAGTACTAACAACCCCCAATTGCGGGTGCAGGGTTGTGAACGGATAGTCGGCGATCTTGGGTTTTGCGGCTGAAACGGCGGCCAGCAGCGTCGACTTGCCGGCGTTGGGTTTGCCGACAAGGCCCGCGTCGGCGATCAGTTTCAATCTGAGCCAGATCCAGCGTTCCTCACCCTCCTCGCCCGGATTTGCATGGCGTGGTGCGCGGTTCGTGGAGGTCTTGAACCGGGTATTGCCGAAGCCGCCATTGCCGCCGCGCGCGATCTTTACCCTTTCGCCTTCTTCGGTCAAATCGGCGATCAGCGTTTCGTTGTCATCTTCAAGGATCTGCGTGCCGACGGGAACCTTGAGCGTTACATCCTTGCCCGAGCGGCCGGTGCGGTTGGCGCCCATACCGGGCACGCCGGCTGACGCCTTGAAGTGCTGGCGGTAGCGGTAGTCGATCA
>JANQIR010000191.1 GCA_028282065.1 Aestuariivirgaceae bacterium | reverse complement strand
CCAGTTATCTGCAACCGAGTGCCAAAATTACATTCGACATGCCGGTTATGAATAATTCAATCTCGAAAACGGTCTAGTTATCCAGGAACGAGCGCAATTTGCGCGACCGGCTCGGATGCTTGAGTTTCCTCAATGCCTTGGCCTCGATCTGACGGATACGCTCACGCGTCACCGAGAACTGCTGGCCAACCTCTTCCAGCGTATGGTCGGTGTTCATGCCGATACCGAAACGCATCCTCAGAACACGCTCTTCACGCGGTGTCAGCGAGGCAAGCACCCGCGTGGTCGTTTCGCGCAAATTGGCTTGAATCGCCGCATCGATTGGCAAGATAGCGTTCTTGTCCTCGATAAAGTCACCGAGATGGGAATCCTCTTCATCGCCGACCGGCGTTTCAAGACTGATCGGCTCCTTGGCGATTTTCATGACCTTGCGCACTTTCTCAAGCGGCATGGAGAGCTTCTCAGCCAGTTCTTCAGGTGTCGGCTCACGGCCGATCTCATGCATCATCTGGCGGCTGGTACGCACGATCTTATTGATCGTTTCGATCATGTGCACCGGAATACGGATAGTGCGTGCCTGATCGGCAATCGAACGCGTAATCGCCTGGCGAATCCACCAGGTCGCATAGGTGGAGAACTTGTAGCCGCGGCGATACTCGAATTTATCGACCGCCTTCATCAGCCCGATATTGCCTTCCTGGATCAAATCCAGGAATTGAAGACCGCGATTGGTGTACTTCTTGGCGATCGAAATCACCAGCCGCAGGTTGGCCTCGACCATTTCCTTCTTGGCCTGACGCGCTTCGCGCTCGCCCTTTTGAACCATGTGGACGATGCGGCGGAATTCTGGAATCTGCAACCCGGTATCGGTCGCAAGCGAATGGATCTCGTTACGCAGAACCTTGATGGTATCGCGCTCTGCGGCCACAAAATCCTTCCATCCGTATTTTGCCAGCCGCCCGACCCTGCGCAGCCAGTTCGGGTCCAGTTCCTCGCCCTGATACTGCTGAAGAAATTCATTGCGCGGAACCTTGTAGGTCTCGGCAAGCCGCATCAGCCTTCCCTCAAGCGAGATAAGCTGTTTGTTGATGCTGTAAAGCTGATCGACCAGCGCCTCGATACGTGCGGCATTCAACGACAGACTCTTGACGTCATCGATGATCTCGCCGCGCAGCTTTTTGTAACGCCGGCTCTGCGACGGTGACAGTTTGGTCTTTTCGCCGACTTCCTGATCCTGCAGCTTGCGCAGTGACTTATAGCTCTTGGCGATGCGGTCGAACGTCTCCAGAACCTGCGGCTTAAGCTCGGTTTCCATGGCCGCCAGGGAGACATTGGCCTCCTCGTCATCGTCCTCGTCGTCTTCTTCCGTCTGGCCGTCTGACTCCACATCGTCAGCAGACAGAACGCCGCTGTCGCCGCGCGGCGGCGATGTCTTTTCGTCCTGCTCTTTCACTGCCGCCGGCTGCGCCGGCGTATTTTCCGAACCTTCAGCCGGCACGGCAGGCGCCGAGGGCGTTTTTGCATCGGGCCCGGCATAGGTGGCCTCCAGATCGATGATGTCCCGAAGAAGGATCCGCCCCTCATTCAACTCATCGCGCCAGATAATGATGGCCTGGAACGTCAACGGGCTCTCACAAAGCCCCTGGATCATGGCTTCGCGGCCAGCCTCGATACGCTTGGCGATGGCGATTTCGCCCTCGCGCGACAAGAGCTCAACCGATCCCATCTCTCTGAGATACATACGGACCGGATCATCGGTACGGTCAACGGGCTCCGACACCCGTTCGACCTTCATTGGCAGGCCTTCCTGAATTTTCTCCGCCGTACCGGCGGTGTCCTCGCTCTCCTCTTCGCTTTCCACCACGTTGATGCCCATTTCGGACAACTGCGACATGGTGTCTTCTATCTGCTCGGAGGAAACCTCTTCGGACGGCAGAACTTCGTTCAACTCATCATAGGTCACATAACCGCGCGCCTTGGCGGCCTTGATCATTTTCTTGACCGCCGCATCGGACATATCGAGCAAAGGACCGTCCGATGTCTCCGGCGTATGATCGGAACCATCCTTGTCCTTGGCTTTCGATTTCGCGTCGGACTTTTTCTCTACGGCAGCTGCAGCGTTTGCCATGTAACCGTCGATCCTTGTTTCTGTTGGCAGGCTTGCCAAGACGAGCTTTCCGGTGTTCTTATTCAGGAGCGCATTATGATTCGCCCCTTTGTCGACACTGGTTTTTTACAGTTCGCCTCGTTAACCGCTCCTTAAATATGTTGACCGGCCGCTCAAGCCGACATTGCCGACTTAGCCGTCCGGTACATCAGTCAGGCAACCGACCCAGTCACGCGCCCGGATGCCTCTCCAAATCCTTCAATCGCCGCTTCTTCACCAATGCTCGATCTGAGCTCTTCGCGTATCCCGTTCAGTTGAGAGAGCGTCGTTTCGCTAGGGTCCTCAGCAAGCGCCAGTTCCGCAACCTTCAACTCACGCTCCAAAGTAACCGTTTTCCTGTGCAAAGCGATCATTTGGCGAAAGCCTGTCCTTGCATCTTCCAAGGCCGCGCCTGCCAGTGCAAACCACGTTTCAAGCCGCTTTGACTGACCATCAATCCTGGCGAGATCGGAGGTCTTACCCCTCTTGCTCAGTTGGTCGCGCAATGCTGAACTGTCAAGTCCTTCGCAAAGGGCCGCGATATCTATTATTTCACTACGTAGCCTGTCAAGCTCGGGACGCGAAAATTCTACCTCGCAGAACAATTCGGCATCCATGTCCAGCAGCACCGGGTGATTTATCACAGTCAGCACAATAAGCTGTTCACGACGCTCTATCCAACGGCGCACCGGATCACCGGAATTCGATGCCAGCGCCTTGAGCGCCGCAGACGGCGCGGACGGTATCTGCCACGCGTCACGTGCATCAAAGCGGCCACGGCCTCTGGCGCCTTTTCGCGCTTGCCCGGTCCACCGGTTCGCCGGCCCGCCACGCATGAATTGCCTGCCGCCCTGACCGGCCCAAAGCGCTTTGATCCTCTCGCGGATTTCGGCTGCATAGTGAGCCCGCACCTTCTGGTCGCCAATTCTCTGTACCGACTGCTCAAGGTCCACCTCAAACCGCGCCCGCTGCTCTGGCGTCTGTCTGCTGTTTTCGTCGAGCGCGCGACGCCACAGAACGCCAACCAGAGGATCTGCACCCTGAATGAACCCACGCACCGTCTCAGCTCCGCTGCCGCGCAGCAGATCGTCCGGGTCCTGACCATCCGGTAGCATTGCAAAACGTAAGGACGTGCCTGGCTGTAAGAGCGGCAGCGCAAGATCAAGTGCACGATAGGCCGCCTTTAGGCCCGCCTGATCACCGTCGAAACAAAGGACAGGCTCCGGCGCCATTCGCCACAGTAGCTGCAATTGATCTTCTGTCAGGGCCGTTCCCAACGGCGCGACCGCATTCGGCACGCCTGCCCGGGTCAGAGCGATAACATCCATGTAGCCTTCAGCCGCAACGATGGTCCCGCTTTCGTAGGCAGGCCCCCTTGCCTGATCAATATTGTAAAGGACGCGTCCCTTGTGAAACAGCGTTCCTTCCGGCGAATTGAGATACTTGGCGGGGACATCGGCCGACATGGCACGACCGCCAAAGGCAATCACCTGCCCCCTGTTATCGCGAATCGGAAACATGATCCTGTCACGAAACCTGTCAAACGGAACGGCAATATCTTCGCCTGTAACCACAAGCCCTGACTCGGCGATTTGTTCGGCGGTCACCTCTTTTGCGGCCAGATAGTCTTTCAGAGCCCTGCGTTCGCCAGGTGCATAACCGATCCGGAAGCGCGCGACGATTTCAGCGCTCAGCCCCCGGTCCGCAAGGTAGCCGCGCGCCGCCGCACCCTCAGGCGCATGCAGCTTGTCCTGAAAAAACTGGGCGGCCAGATCCATTACGTCGTAGAGAGTGGCCCGATGTTTTTCCCGCTCAGCTTCCTGAGGAGTGAGCTTGGGCATTTCGAGCCCGGCCTCCCCCGCCAACCGTTCCACCGCCTCGGGAAACGACAAGCCTTCCTTCTCGGTCAGAAAACGGAAGATGTCGCCGGAGGCCTTGCAGCCGAAACAATGATACCGCCCTTTGCGGTCATCGGCATGGAAAGACGGTGTCTTTTCCTCATGAAACGGGCAGCAGGCCCAATGGTCCCCGCGCCCCGGATTTGACTTCTTGCGGTCCCACTGGACCGATCGGCCAATAACAGAGGAAATCGAAACCCGTGCGCGGATTTCATCCAGAAATGATGGGGGAAACCGCATTAACGCTCCTGATGCCTGCCACCTAGGGTAGTGACTGCTCAATCTCATCCGTTGTCGCGGCGAGATTGGTAGATCCTACCCTCAAGATAATGCCGAGGCTGGCTCGCCGATCAATCACAAACTTGGCTATCAACAAGTCGTCGTCAGCTATCCGGGTGATTCTGCGGCAGTCTGCAACAATATGACCACGTCAGGCCATATCATTCCGGTTGTGTCGAGATGAAGCGGTAGCAGTTCCGCTCCAGCACAACCGCAGTCAACCGCCCCGTGCCATAGCACATGGTATCAACATTGATACGGTTGGGTTTGACCTCGGGTTCCACATGCGGTGTGTGACCATGCACGACGATCTTTTCATGCAGACCTTCATAGTTCAAAAAATCCCAGCGTATCCACATCAGGTCCTGGCCATCTTGATCGGTCACAGGCACTCCGGGCCGGATGCCGGCATGAACGAACACATAATCGTCGATGACATGGCTGTAAGGCAGCCCGCTCAGGAACTGCTGGTGGGCTTCGGGCATCAGTTCGTGCAAGGCCCTGCACAGTGCGGACACACTGCCGTAATCCGGCGCGTCCAGAGCCACTCCAACGCCATAGGACCGCATGGTTTCCACCCCGCCAAAGGCGAAAAATCCCCGAGCGGTTTGCTCCGGATCCTTCAGAAACGTCTCCAGCTTGTCTTCGTGATTGCCCTTCAGGCAGACGACCGTCGCATCGCACGCCATGCGCTCGATCAGATAGTCGATAACCTGCCTGGAGTCCGGCCCCCGGTCCACGTAGTCGCCGACATGAACAATGCGATGGTTTTCAACAGGCGATGTCGCCAGATCGTCCTCAATCAGCCTGTGCAGTGCAGTCAATTCCCTCAGGCAACCGTGAATATCCCCAATGGCGTAAACGCGCTGTCCATCGCGAATGCGCGCCTCGCCCAGCCTGCAACCTGACGCAATCGGGCCTTCAAGCGGCATGATTTCCGCTCACGTCAGCCGAGCTGGTCTTTGACCATCGCCGAAGCTTTGGAAAAGTCCATCTGACCGGCATACTGCTCCTTCAGCCTGGCCATGGTCCGGCCCATGTCTTTCAGACCTTCGCACCCCAGTTCCTTAAGAACCGCTGCCACTGCCTGGCGGGTTTCGTCCTCACTCATCTGACGTGGCAGGAACTCCTCGATAACCTCGATTTCCTTCATCTCGGTCGTCGCCAGGTCCATGCGCCCGCCCGCCTCATAAGCTTTCGCCGATTCGCGCCGCTGTTTCACCATCTTGGACAGGATTGCCTGCAAATCCGCCTCAGTCGGCCGGTCATCCTTGCCGGTACCCCGGCTTTGGATATCACGGTCCTTGAACGCTGCCGTGATAAGCCTCAAAGTCGCAATGCGCAGTTTGTCCTGCGATTTCATGGCCTCCTTCAGTTCGTCATTGACCTTGTCGCGCAGGTGTTCACTCATTTGGGTCCGCCACCTTTCTCGCCGCCCACCTGGACGCTGTAAATCTCTCACCCGTCGGCCGGGATTCTATGCCCCCACAGCCTCCGGCGGCAAGTCTTAGCGCCTAGATTGCGCATATTCAACCATTGACAATCTTGCTATCTTGTTGAAGCCGTTGCATAAATTAACGTAAAATCAGTAACTTGACTGCCCATCCACGCTCCCGTATGGTCCGCGCCGTTTGTCGCGAAATCCGTAGGGCGGATCATCGCTCATAAACTTCCTGAAGCTTGAGGGACATACGCCGATGACGCTGCAATCCGATGAAATCAGCCGGCCTGCCCAAGGCAGAGAACAGCATCAAACGGCAGCCGCCCCGTGGTCAGAGCCGAAGCTGACGGGCGTGCTGGCCCTGGCAGACGGCACGGTGATCGAGGGTACCGGCCTCGGCGCCACAGGATCGGCCACCGGTGAAGTTTGCTTCAACACGGCTATGACCGGCTATCAGGAAATTCTCACAGATCCCTCTTATGCCGGACAGATCATCACATTCACCTTTCCGCATATCGGCAATGTCGGCACCAATGAAGAGGACATCGAGACATCCAATCTCGCCGCAACTTCGGGTGTGCGCGGCTGTGTGCTGAAAGCTGACATAACCGATCCTTCGAACTACCGCGCCACACGCCACCTCGACCAATGGCTGAAAGCCCGCGGCATTGTCGCCCTTGCAGGTGTCGACACGCGCGCCTTGACCAACCTGATCCGGACCGGCGGCATGCCGAATGCGGTGATCGCCCACGATCCTGACGGCAAGTTTGACCGCGATGCACTGGTCAAACAGGCCGCCGCATGGCCGGGCCTTGAAGGAATGGACCTCGCCTGCGAGGTGACCTGTGCCCAGCGTTACGATTGGGACGAAACCAGCTGGCGCTGGAACGAGGGCTACGGTCGCCAGGAGACGCCTGAGTTCCGCATCGTTGCCGTCGACTACGGCATGAAGCGCAACATTCTGCGCTGCCTTGCCGATCAGGGCTGCGCAGTTACCGTCGTGCCTGCCTCCACCAAGGCCGAAGACATCCTCGCAATGGAGCCTGACGGCATTTTCCTGTCAAACGGGCCAGGCGATCCGGCCGCCACAGGTGAATATGCCGTTCCGGAGATTGCAAAACTGATTCAATCGGGCAAGCCGGTCTTCGGTATTTGTCTTGGTCATCAGATGCTGGCCATTGCGCTTGGTGCCAAGACCAAGAAGATGCATCAGGGCCACCACGGCGCCAACCACCCGGTGATGGACCACACCACCGGTAAGGTTGAAATCACATCGATGAACCATGGTTTCACCGTCGACACCGACAGCCTTCCCGGCGAAGTCGAGCAGACCCACGTCTCGCTGTTCGACGGATCCAATTGCGGCATTGCCTTGAAGGGAAAGCCCGTCTTTTCGGTGCAATATCATCCCGAAGCCTCCCCGGGCCCGCAAGACTCGCACTATCTCTTCAAACGTTTCACTGACTTGATCCGGGCTGCATAACGTCAGCAGCGCACACCGGTCCGGAGATAAAACCGGCCCCGGCAAACGACCGTGAATTTGCGTCATACGACTCGCGTATCATGACACCTCGCGCGTGCGACACGCACGTGCATGCATTGGGGAGGAATTGGGCAATGGGCGATATCTTCACGATAGAGAACCTGGCAACGCTCGCCATGCTGATCTTTCTGCAGGCGGTTCTGGGCTTCGACAATCTTCTTTACATTTCAATCGAGTCGAAACGGGTTGCCGTGCACCAGCAGGCCCTCGCCCGCAGGCTCGGCATCATCTTGGCGATCGTCCTGCGCATCGTTCTGTTGTTTGCTGTCATGTCGGCCATACAATATTTCCAGAAACCGTTCTTCAGCTTCAACTGGCCAGGCGTTGCCGAAGGTGACTTCAACGTTCACAGCCTGATCGTGCTGGTCGGCGGCGTGTTCATCATCTACACCGCCATGAAGGAAATCTTTCACATGCTGTCCATCGAGGACATCGAAGCACTCCAGGACGGTGCCGGCAGACGCTCGTTCGCCGGAGCGATCTTCTGGATCGTGCTGATGAACCTGATCTTCTCATTCGACTCGATCCTCAGCGCCCTCGCACTCACGCAGGTCTTCTGGGTCATGGCTGCCTCCGTTATCGTTTCGGGAATTATGATGATCGTGCTGGCCGACCATGTTGCGGAATTCCTCAAGAAGAATCGCATGTATGAAGTGCTTGGCCTGTTCATTCTGTTTATCGTCGGCATCATGCTGCTGTCCGAAGGCGGTCATCTGGGGCATTTGAAGTTTTTCGGCTACGGCATCGAACCGATGGCGAAGTCGACCTTCTACTTTGTCATCGCGGTTCTGGTGATCATTGACATTGTGCAAGGCCGCTACCAGCGCAAGCTGGCGGCCCAGAGGGCGGCAGAAACGACAGCATCCCATGGCAACTACTGAAACAGGCACTCCGCACGCCCTGGATCCATTGAACGAAGGCGAAATCGCCACTGCAGCTACCGTGATCAAGGAACAAAGCGGACTGGACGAGACCGGCTGGTTCGAGACAATAACGCTGCAGGAGCCACGCACCAAAACGCACGGCCAGGACGGGCGCTTTGCATATGTGTGCTGCTATGAGCCGTCAAGCAACCGAACACTCGCCGGGATCGTTGATCTGACAGGCCGCAAACTACTGGACTGGCAACATGTGCCGGGCGTGCAGGCCCGCATCGTGCCGGATGAATTTGCCCGTGGCGACGAGATCGCCAAGGCCGATCCGGATTTTCTCGCTGCGCTTGCAAAACGCGGCATCACCGATGCAAGCAAGGTTCTGGTGGAAAGCTGGGCAGGCGGCAATTTCGGCATAGAGGGTGAAGAAGGCAAGCGGTTGGCCTATGGCCATTGCTGGCTGGCCAACGACGCCGGCGACAACCCCTACGCCCGTCCGATTGCCAATCTTCACCCGGTGATCGACCTGAGAAAGGGCAAGATATTAAGGATCGACGACTTCGGCGTTGTGCCGCTTCCGCCCGATCAGGGGCCATTAAACCTGAACGCGTCCGAGACCCGAACCGACATCAAACCGCTGGAGATCACCCAGCCCGACGGCCCCAGCTTCGACGTGGACGGTTACCATGTCACCTGGCAGAACTGGGACCTGCATGTCGGTTTCGACCTGCGCGAAGGCCTCGTGCTGCACGACATCGGCTATCGCGACAAGGACAGGCTGAGATCCATCATGCACCGAGCTTCGATGGCCGAAATGGTTGTGCCCTATGGCGATCCCACCGGCGGAAACTATCGCCGCAATGCATTCGACACAGGCGAATACGGCATCGGCCAGGCGCTGGACAGTTTGATGCTCGGATGCGACTGCGTTGGCCACATCCACTATTTCGACGTCTGCTCGCACGACTGGCACGGCAACCCAACGATCATCAAGAACGCCGTATGCATGCACGAAGAAGACTTCGGCACCTTGTGGAAATTCTCGGTGCCCAAGACCGGTCAGACAACCGTCACCCGGTCGCGTAGGCTGGTGATTTCGTCAGTCGCCACCATCGGAAACTACGTCTACGGCTTCTTTTGGTACTTCTACCAGGACGGCACGATCGGCATTGAGGTCAAGGCGACGGGGATACCGCTTCCGACCGGCATCGCACCAGGTCAGGCCCCCCAGCACGGTGCCCTCGTCAGTCCCGGTATAGATGCCCATGTCCATCAGCACGTGTTCTCGTTCCGCTTCGAAATGGCGGTCGATGGTGACAAGAATTCCGTCACCGAAGTGGACTTCGAACCGCTGCCTCAGGGCTCCGACAATCCACACGGCAACGCAATCCGCATCGTCGAAACGCCGCTTACATCGGAAAAGCAGGCACAACGCGAACTGGACCTTGCCCGCGCAAGGTACTGGAAAGTCTGCAACCCGGGTTCACTCAATGCCCTCGGCAAACCCGTCGCCTACAAACTGGTGCCCGGCGTGAACGCCCTGCCCTTCAACCATCCGGACTCGTCAGTCGGACGGCGCGCAAGCTTTATGTACAAGCATTTCTGGGCGACCCAGTACGCACCGCAAGAGCGCTTTCCCGCCGGCTGGTTTCCCAACCAGCACTCAGGCGGCGACGGACTTCCAAAATGGACCGAAGCCGACCGTTCGCTCGATAGTGAAGACATCGTCGTGTGGTACACGATGAACTATCATCACCTGCCGCGGCCGGAGGACTGGCCGGTCCAGCCGGTGGTATATGCAGCGTTTCACTGGATGCCGTCCGGCTTCTTCGACCGTAATCCGGCGCTGGATGTGCCGCCCAACGTTGCGAAGACCTGAGCCGTCAGAGCTTTGGCTTCGGCTTCATCCAGTCGGTCGCGTTTTCATAGGCATAGGCCGCTCGTAACACCGTCGCGTCGTCGTATTTGCGCCCGACGATCTGTAATCCGGCCGGCAGCATGGCTTCGGTGAACCCGCAAGGCACTGATGCTGCGGGCTGCTGCGTGAGGTTGAACGGATAGGAGAACGGGGTCCAGTCGACCCACTTGTTGACCGCGTCCTGCTCTGGGGCGATCTGCCCGGCGGGAAAGGCCGGGATCGGCAGAGATGGCGTCACAAGCAGATCATAGTCTTCCATGAATTCACCCATGTACGTGCCCAACGCCTCGCGTGCCTTGACCGCATCCATGTAATCTTCCAGCGACAGGCTCATGGACTGCTCGATAATGTCGGCCAATCCGGGATCCAAAAGCGCTTTCTTGGTCTTGGGAAGTTTGCCGAGTGCCGAGCGCGCACCGCACCACCACAGCGTACGGAAGATCGGCGCCGGCGTCTCGAAGCCGGGATTGATCTGATCCACCTTGGCGCCAAGGTCCTCAAGCACCGAGACGGCTGTCTTCACAAGCGCAGCGATTTCCTTGTCGACCTCTGCGTAACCGAGATCCGGGCTGTAAGCGATCTTCAGGCCCTCAATGCCCTTCTTCAGTCCCTTGGTGTAGTCACGCCCCTCGTAGGGTAGTGCATACCAGTCCCGGGTGTCCGGTTCGGCCATAACGTTCAACATAAGCGCGGAGTCGCGCACTGTCCGACTCATCGGCCCGACATGGGCGACCGTGCCAAACGGACTCAACGGCCATGCCGGCACCCGCCCGAATGATGGCTTGTGGCCGAACACGCCGGTGAAACCGGCTGGGATCCTGATCGAACCGCCGCCGTCCGTTCCGATGGCAAGCGGCCCCATTCCCGCAGCCAGCGCTGCTGACGAGCCGCCCGATGACCCGCCCGGTGTGCGTGACGTATCCCAGGGGTTGCGTGTGATACCGCACAACGGTGAATCCGTAACCCCCTTCCAGCCAAACTCCGGCGTCGTCGTCTTTCCGACGAACACAGCGCTATGTTCCCGCAGCCGGGCGGTCGAGGGCGCATCGACATCCCACGGACTGGCTGTGTCGATGGTCCGCGAACCGCGCAACGTCGGCCAACCCTTGGTCAGGACGATGTCCTTGACCAGCACCGGCACGCCGTCCAGTTCACCCTTCGGCTTTCCCTGCGACCAGCGCTTCTCCGATTTTCGGGCCTGTTTTAGAGCACCTTCGCCATCCACGAGGCAAAAGGCGTTCAGCTTCCCATCGGCCTCTTCGATCCGCTTGAGGATGGCCTTGGTTACATCAACCGGAGAGAATTTCCTTTTGCGGTAGCCCTTCAGCAAGTCGCTTGCCGAGAGCCAGATCAGATCTTCACTCATCACCGTCCTCTGCCATTTTCAAACGCCGCAGCCGGCAATCATAGTACCTGGAGGCGCAATTGCCAGCCCTACGGCGAATGTCCGTTTGAACCCCAATCGGCTTGTGCGAAGATCAGCATGCACTTCACACGCCCACGCCACAGGAGTGAACACCATGACCAGCACGTCCTCCATCGGGACCATGTTCGGAGCGCAGGACACCGATAGCTTTCTCGGACTGCCCACATGCGAAAACCTGTCTACATTCGACGGCAAAATCGCATTGATTGGAGCGCCTTGCGCGACGCCTTACAAGGCGGTCGGTGCCTATTGCGCGGGCGGCCCGAAAGCCATTCGCGCCGGCCTTCAAGGCTATTCCGGCAACCTGCATCACATGGATTTCGATCTGGGTGGCGCATTGTTCCCTAACGGAATTGTCACGGCGCGCGATTGCGGCGATCTGCCGTGGGACGAAAACGATCCAGAGGCCAATCGCGAGCAAATCCGGCAGGCGGTCCGCACGGTCCTGGACCGTCAGGGTGTACCGGTGCTGATCGGCGGCGATGACTCGATCCCGATTCCCATGCTGGAGGCCTATGCAGGACGTGGGCCCATCACAATTGTGCAGATCGACGCCCATATCGATTGGCGCGAGGAGGTGGGCGGAGAATCCCTCGGTTTGTCATCGACCATGCGGCGCGCATCGGAAATGGACCACGTCGAGCGTATCATCCAGGTCGGACAGCGCGCGGTCGGATCGGCAAGACCCGGCGACTATGATGACGCGCTCAACTGGGGCGCCCAGTTCGTCTCCGCCCAGGCCATTCACAGGGACGGCATTGAGCCGGTGCTCGATTTGGTCCCATGGGGAGCGGACGTCGTCATCGCCTTTGATTGCGATGCTCTGGACCCCTCGGTCATGCCGGCCGTCATTGGCCGCGCACCGGGCGGTTTGACCTATTGGCAGGCAATCGAACTGATGCAAGGGATAGCCGGCAAGGCGAAGATCGCCGGTGCCGACCTGGTGGAGTTCATGCCTCAGCGTGACATCGATGAGATTGGAGCACTCACTGCAGCACGCATTGTCGCAAATATGATCGGCCTCATCGCCAGGCAATCGAGCTGAACATCGCCCGTTTTACAGTCTCATTGCCGCTGCCCGCCGCGCGGCGCCGACAGCAATCGCCGGTCAAGGGTCACACTCTTGATCAGCGCATAGACCGGAAGACCCGGCTGAAGCTTGAGATCGTCCGCCGCTGCTCGCGTTATCCTGGCCCGCAGGTCCTGCTCTCCGACCCGAAGGCGCACCTCGGCAAAGGCAGTGTCTGACTCGCGAACCACTTCTGCCACCTCACAATAGACCACGTTGCGGATCGAGAGGCCTTCGGGATGATGGGTTGCCAGCGCAACGTCGCGGGCTCTGATGCGCAGCCGTACGGCCTCACCCGGCGGCAGACCGAGTTTCGGCACGAGCAATGTCGCACCGCCAATGTCTATCAGCGTCAGATCATAGGCCGCGGACGTCTCAGTGATGACACCTTGAACGACGACACCGGCCTCGAACCGGCCGGTCAGCGGCGGCAGATCAAGACGCGCCAGCATGTCCTGGACATTGCCGGTCGCCAGGATTTCACCGCCCCGGATCAGGACAAGCTGATCCGCCAGTCGGGCCAGTTCGTCGATTGAGTGTGTTACATAGATGACCGGCACACCGAATTGTTCGGGGATTTGTTCGATATAGGACAGGACGTCGGCCCGACGGACGATATCCAGCGAACTCAGCGGTTCATCCATCAACAGCAGGCGCGGGCGGGACAGCAGCGCCCGTGCGATCGCGGTACGCTGACGCTCGCCGCCGGACAGCGTATCCGGCCAGCGGTCCATGAATTCGGCAAGGTCGAACTGGGTAATGACCTGATGCACATCAATCTGCGGCCCATCGGCGTTAGCACGTTTACGTGCAAACTCCAGGTTGCCCCTGACGGTCAGGTGTCGAAAGAGCCGGGAGTCCTGAAACACCATGGCCACAGGCCGTTTGTGGGCCGGCACGAAGACGCCTGCCGAACTGTCCAGCCAGATCTGACCGTCAAAACGGATGCTGCCTTCGCTATCCCTCTCAAGCCCGCTGATCAGGCGCAAGCTGGTGGTTTTGCCGGATCCATTGGGACCGAACAGAACAGTAATGCCCTTAAGCGGCAATTCGGCTTCGAGTCCAATGAGCCGATCGCCGCGCAAGACCCTTGCATTGAGATAAAGCGTGCTCACGACACACCTGCCGTGAACGGAAACCGCCGGTTCAACGTGAACACCGCCAAAAGGACCAGAAACGAAAATACCAACAATCCTGCCGACAAGATATGTGCCTGGGTGTAGTTGAGCGTCTCCACGCTCTCGTAGATCGAGATTGAAATGACCTTGGTCTTTCCGGGTATGTTGCCGCCGACCATCAAGATCACGCCAAACTCACCCAGTGTATGCGCAAAGCCCAGGACGATGGCCGTGATCAGTCCGCGCAAACTCATCGGCACAGCCACAGTGAAGAACCGGTCTACCGGTCCGGCACCGAGGCTGGCCGCCTCTTCCAGCGGCCCACGACCGACAGCTGCGAAAGCTTGCGCCAGCGGTTGCACCACAAACGGCAGCGAATAGACCATCGAAGCGATCACCAGGCCGGTGAACGAGAAGGTCAGCGTCGAACCCGTCAGGCTCACCCACCAGCTTCCCGGTGCCTGTGCCGGCCCCAGCAGGATCAACAGATAAAATCCCAGGACCGTGGGTGGCAGAACCAGTGGCAGGGCCGTAAGTGCCTCTGCCACGGGTTTCCAGCGCGACCGGGTAAACGCCAGCCACCAGGCAAGCGGTGCGCCTACCAGCAGCAGCAACACCACGGTCACTGCCGCCAGCTTGACCGTCAGCCAGACAGCGGTCATGTCCAGGCTTTGTAGGAAACCCGTCAAGCGTCAATCCTCGGTCCGGTATCCGAAACGTTCGATGATCGTTTTCGCGGCATCGGACCTGAGAAACGTCATCAGGTCAACCGCACCGGCATGCTGCGCCGACCGGGTTAACAAAACAGCGTCCTGGCGGATCGGATCATGCAGAGTTTCGGGTATCAGCCAGTAACGCCCCCTGGTGCGCCAATCGGCGTGCATGAGCTGCGACAACGCAACGAAACCCAATTCCGCAGCACCTGCCGCAACGATACCGAAGGTCTGCCCGACACTCTCGGCCCGTACAAGCTTGGCTGACACAGTATCCTTGACACCTAACCCGGCAAGCACCTGCCATGCCGCCCGGCCATACGGCGCCAGATCGGGATTTGCGATCGCCAAATGGCGGAACCTGCCTGTTCGCAGATATTCACCACCCGCTTCAAGCGAAACGCCACCGGTCACAGACCACAATGCCAAACGGCCGTAGGCATATGTAAATCTGCCTTTGGCCAATGCAGCCCCCGCATCAACCAACCTGTCAGGGCGCTCTGCATCGGCGGCCAGAAACACATCGTACGGCGCCCCATTGAGAATTTGCGCGGCAAGCTTTCCGGTTGACCCCCTGACGATGGTCAAACGATGGCCCGAGATGTCTTCAAAGGCCCGCCGCAAGGCCCGCAACGCCGGATCGAAATTCGCAGCCGCCGCAACTGTGACCGTCTCGGCGCGCAAGTGCGCGATTGCGCTTGCGAAGGCGGCGATTACCACAATGACACTGACGGAAATCCGGCACATATCGCGTCTTTAGGCCACGAGCCCCCGTACCACAATGGGACAATTTGTTCATAAACAGCCGTTCAGGTTTGTTCAGGAATTGAACGTCTTATCGTGCCGGCGAAACCCATCCCCAATCTTGGTTAACATCATAACACATTGAAATTAGACAAGAAATTTAATTGAACACCTTGCTGGAAAAGATGAACGGTAGATGAACGCGGCATTCAGGCTTGGTTACACCGCACTCTGGCACATTATCAGCACGATCAAGCAACAAGACAGGTCATCGGAGGCAGAAATGATTACCCGCATCGCCATTGCGACATTGGCCGTTTCGGTCTTGGGCGCGGGCGCATTCGCGTTTTCACCAACCAAGCACGGCACCGCGCAGGTGCTGCCCCGCACTGTCACAGTCATTCACAAGAACCAG
>JANQIR010000176.1 GCA_028282065.1 Aestuariivirgaceae bacterium | reverse complement strand
GGACAAGCTTCACACCACCCAGCCAGGTGGTGGACCCGCTCCATGGCTGCGCATCGTGCTGATCGAAGGTTCAGGCAAACGTTGCCGATGTGATCGACCGCCCGACCTTGGTCAGGGCACGTGATGTGCCGCCCATTACGGCAATGGAGTTTACCGGCGAGCACGTGATTGTCATCTGGCTTTGCGACACTGAGAGTTCGTATATCTGCGGTCCCTGCGAAGAGTAGTAGGCGCCTGCCTTTAAGGCTTCAACAAGCGCCTCGGGATTGAGGCTGTCCGCCTTGACATGTACCCAGCCGCCGAAAGCGTCGAAATCGCCATGATGGAAATGTGCATCGTCGGTTGCAAAAGCACTCAGCCGCCAGCCTTCATTGAGCATCTGGTCCAGAAGATACCATCCATCGCCACGGTCGTTCTCAACCGCGCAGCCATGGTTGTAGATTTCAACTGCATGTGCAGCATCGATGGTCCGGCCGTCTTCGACGGTGAGTTGCGACCAGGCCGGATGTGCAATCCCGATGAATGCGCCGTGACCGGCGGCCCGGCGGGCGAGTTGCGGGCCGGTTTCATCTTCACCGCACGGCTCGAAATCGAGCGGTAGTCCGGCTGCAACAAGGTGCCAAAGCTCACCAACCTGTGTGGCCGGGGCATGGATTTCAGCGCCAAGGATTGTCGTGAAGCTGTTTGAGCGGAACTTTCTCGTATCGGCTACCGGCCAGTCGAAGCGGCTCATGAAATGGTCCGACAGCATCATGAAATCATAGCCGGCATCCTTGTATGCGGCCACGACCTTTTCCGGTTCCAGAACGCCGTCCGAAAGAGTTGAATGGGTGTGCAGGTTCCCGCGCCAGAAGCGTCCGGGCGTTGAGAAGGGGGCAATTTCGGTCATGGCGGGCTCCGCTTGAACATTCGCCGTAGCGTTTGCGATTCATGCAGCATGCAAAACTGGCGATTTCTAATGTCGCATCTGTGACAGGCTTGAGCACAACCTTTGAACCCGCCATAACAGACAAGGCCGCCGGACATCAACAACGCATGAGGTGTTGTCCGGCACGGCCGGGACCCCGGGGGCGCGCGGTCATCACGGTAGGAAGTGAAACATGACGATACAGCGTAGACGCTTCGGGCGAACCGGACTTGACATTCCTGTCCTGACTTATGGTGGCGGCTGGGTCGGCGGTTTGCTCATCCGCGAAGAAAAGGCCCGGCGTGAGCGTGTGCTGGACCGGGCATTCGAGGCCGGCATCGACTGGATCGATACCGCGGCAATGTATGGCAATGGGGTGTCGGAAACGGTCATTGGCGAGTGGCTTGCCGGTCGCGCTGGGGATGACCGTCCAAGGCTGTCCACAAAGTTCAGTATTGCTGACCCTGGTGGCGATCAGATCGCCCAGGCGATTGCGTCCATCAAGTCGAGTTTCGAACGTCTTGGCGTTGACAAGGTCGAGCTGATCTATCTGCACAATCAGATTGTTTCCGATGAAAGAGGCAGTGACGACGAACGCCATATGCGGATCAGCAATGTGTTGCGTCCGGGAGGGGCAGCTGACGCACTGGACGCCTTGCGTAATGAGGGGTTGTGTGACTGGGTCGGTTTGACCGGCCTTGGTGAACCGGACGCAATATCGCAAGCGATCGGGTCCGGCCGGTTCGATGCGGCGCAGATCTACTACAATCTGCTCAATCCGACGGCGATGGTGGCCGGGGGGCCAGGCTGGAACTCGACGGATTTTGGAGCCGTGCTCGACAAGTGCCGGGCGCATGACATGGGCGTGATGGGTATCCGGATCTTTGCGGGTGGCCACGCGGCATCGCGCCAACGCCACGGGCGGGAGATCCCGGTGACCGTCAATGCGGACAACGATGCTGAGGAAGCGCGTGCCGAAGCGGTGTTCGGGGCGCTTGGCGATGGATGGGGTACGTGGGCGCAAACGGCACTCCGGTTCGGGCTGGCATGTGATGGGCTTTCCACAATCGTTGTCGGTATCGGTGAGGACTGGCACCTGGACCATGCCTGTGAGGCGGCGGCCATGGGTCCTCTTCCAGATGAGGCGCGGGCGCAACTGGCGAAAATATGGGCGAGCGATCCTGCGTTCAGGTCGTAAAGACGGCCGCGCCACCGCTTGTATGTTCCATCGGAGCACTGTTTCCCGGCACTTTCCTGCCTGTTCAGCCAACAAATCCGTCTCGCGCACAATGAATGATATTAATGGGTCCTGACCCTACGTTTATCTTTGATAGTTCATTGAGCCGACGGTACGCTGAGCTGGAAATAATTCGCCTATGGATTGAAAATGTGGCGCTTCGTAGTATTTCTGACCGGACTTTCGCTACTGATTGTCAGCGGCGTTACGGATGCGTTTGCCGGTCGGCGAATGGCATTGGTCGTCGGTATTGATGACTATCGCGAGATTCCCAAGCTTCAAAAGGCCGTCGGTGATGCCAACGCGATGGCGCTGACGTTGGAAAAGCTCAACTTCCAGGTTACGAAAATCATCAATTCTGACCGGAGGGCGCTGAACCTTGCCATCGCAGAATTCAAGGCAAGGCTTTTTGCGGACGATATCGTTTTTGTGCATTTCTCCGGCCATGGTGTGGAGATACGCGGTGAGAACTACCTGTTGCCGGCGGATATCCCCAAACCGAAGCGGGCACAGATTGATGCCGTAACCTATGAAGCGATCCCCGTGCGCCGGCTGATAGACCAGATTGCCGCCAGCGGAGCGCGTACGCGCGTCGTGGTCATTGATGCCTGCCGCGACAATCCGTTCGAGCAGGCCGGGGTTCGTGCAGTCGGGGCAATGCGCGGTCTGGTGCGGACAGAGGCACCAGCCGGCACCTTCATCATGTATTCGGCCGGCTATCGTCAACGTGCGCTGGATCGGCTTGACAACTCAGACACCACCGAAACTTCGGTCTATACCCGCGTCCTGACGGAAAAACTGCTTGGCCGGGGCAAGTCCGTTTCACAGATCGCGCGCGAAGTGCGCCAAGAAGTGCAGCGCTTAGCGAAGTCGGTCGGGCACGACCAGCGGCCCGCGTATTATGATGAACTGAGTTCGAGTCTTGTCCTGCGGCCTGCCGAGCCCGTTAAACCACAAACATCGAAGCCTGGTGATCTGCTGTTGCAGGCGGAGATTGCCTACTGGTCAAGTGTCAAAGACAGCAAAAATCCGGAGATGCTCAAAAGCTATCTGGAACGGTTTCCAAACGGTCTTTACGGACAGCTCGCCAAGCTGCGTCTAAGGGAGATCGCCACGGGGTCAACGAAGACTGCGGCGGAGACAGCCAAACCGGATGCAATAGCCCCCAAGGACAACGGCAAGGCCTTCACAGCAAAGGTTGTGAAACTGGAACCTCAACCTGATGCAACGACGGACGACCCGTACGAACGCCTTGCCAGGCGCGAGCTTGCGATACTGATCCAGAACCGTCTTCGTGAAGTGGGTTGTATTGATGACAAGCCTGACGGGTTTTGGGGCCGCAAGTCGCGGGCCGCGCTAAAAGAGTTCGGCAAGTTTGCCGGCATTCGTCTGGCGGCACTGGAGCCGGATACGGATGTACTGCGCTCGCTCGACAGCAGGCGAGGCAAACGTGTCTGTCCGTTGCGTTGCTCGGTCCGGCAGGTGATGAAGGACGGCAGATGCGTTGCAAAGACATGCCCGCGTGGCCAGGAGCTCAATGCGAAGGGCGCTTGCCTGGCGAAACTGCAACCGAAATCCAAGCCGGACGTCAAAAAGAAACCCACTAAGACACCCAAGCTGGAAACAAAGAAACGCAAGCGGGCACCTGTGAGGGCTGAGAAAAAGACCAGACGGGCCGCCGCTCCCTCCGGAAAGAAGGTTTGCGGCTACTACCGCATCAAGAAGAACGGCCGCAACTGGTGGTACTGTCTAGAGCAGGTCCGCCTTTGACTGAATCTTTTGGGATTCCCAAATCATCTGGGATCTGATTCAAGATGAGTGCTGGAGCTGGAGGCCAGGACACATGA
>JANQIR010000120.1 GCA_028282065.1 Aestuariivirgaceae bacterium | reverse complement strand
ACCCAAGGCCTGTTGCCACGTTCGGCTTTGGCTGTTGTGACCGAGACCGCACCATCCGGAGCAATACGCAAAGCGTGCGCGCCGTGGCGCCATAGGTCGAACCGGTCGATGCGGACCTTGGCGTGCCGGCAGTGTTTTCGCAAAGGAAATGCCGCAATCACGATGAATGCATCTTTGCAGCCTGCAGGAAGCTTTGCGCCCTCCTGCAGGTGAACGACTGATTTGCCCGCGACATCAGCCCGGCAGGCCTTTTCCTTGCAGGCCCACCCTGCCCTCGCTGCCGCTTCGCTGGGCGTGGCCGGATCGCCTGCAGCCGTCAACCATTTCCTGATCGTGTGCCGGCCTCGACGGCCGTTTGAGGGAACCAACAGGCCCATTGCCTGCCGGACAGCCACGACGCGGCCTGTACGTTCCACAAGGATGTCAGGAGTACTTTCCTCGAAATACATGATCGCCATACCGGCCATGGCCGGGACAATCGCCAATGCACGTAGCCACCCGTGCCAAAGGCACACCCACAATGCCCCAAAGCCCAGGAGACCACCCGCAACCGTCGGCATGGCTGAAACGGTCATGACCGATCCTGGCAACTTTTCAACCTCAAGCGCAATCATGATGACGATTTCGAGGCCAAATCCCATCACCGCCAGCGGCACGCCCTCAAGGCCAAGCGGCATCGCGAGCACACCGGCCAGAGCCGATGGCATGACGACCGAGGTGATCACCGGTAAGGCGAGCAGATTTGCCATCAGTCCATAGGTCGCGACACGGTTGAAATGAAAAGCCGCCGGAAGGCCGGTAAACAGTCCGGCGACTAAGGTGGTAAGCGACAATGTCAGCACAGCCTTTACAAGCATTTTGAACAGAGTAGTGGCCCAGTGGGTCTGGCCCGCCGGCAATGGCTCCCGCCGCACACGCCACGCATAGACCGCTTCGTAGGCCGACACGATGGCGGCCACCGCCAGGAACGACATCTGAAATCCCGGCGTCACCACCGCCTCAGGTGTCAGCACAAGAACGATCAATGCGGCGATCGCCAGATTGCGAAGTGAAATGGCCGGTCGATCAAGCATGATGGCGATACACATGATTGCCAGCATGATGAAAGCCCGTTGTGTTGCAATACTGCCGCCCGCCAGAAGCAGGTACCCGGCAGATACCAGCAATGACCCTGCCGCAGCCCACTTCTTGATTGGACGGCGAACGGCAAGTACCGGGCTGGCGGCAAACAAGGCGCGCAGCAACCAAAAGACGCTTCCGCCGACGATGGTCATATGCAGCCCTGAAATGGCAAGTACGTGCGCGAGCCCGGCCGAACGCAGTGCGTCACGATATTCATGCGGAATGCCGCCGCGCTGACCGGTGATCAATGCGTTCGCGAAACCTGCGGTCCCGGTCGGCAGCGCTGCCGATATTCGCTCGGAGATTGCGCTTCTGGCTGCTTCGACCGGTGCAGTCCAGACGGCACGGGGCGCCTGTCCGGGCACCGCTTGCGGCGCCTCGAAGGCAATTCCGCTGCCACCGATTCCGCGAAACCATAATGTGCGGGCATAATCGAAACCGCCAGGGGCCACAGGTGTCGCCACCGGATACAATCGCGCCGGCAGTGAAATATAACTTCCCAGAGGTGGGAATTCATAACGGCCTGAGAGCGTAACTTGAACCAATGCCGGTTCGGCATGCCGGGCAATTTCAGTGATATCATCAATGCGAATGAGCAACCTGGAGCGTCTGGCTGCTGTTGGCGTGACGCCTTCAAGCCATCCCATGATCACCACCTGACCGGTTGACGCCGCAAGCGACGGCGCACCGGCAATCTCCGTCCTGACCTTACCGGCAACAAAGCCGGTTAGAAAGGCTGCAAACAGGATTGAATACGGCAGACTACGCCCCGCCCGGGCCGTGCGCAGCGCAATCACTGCCAACGCAATACACACCAGCAAGACCGGCCAGCCCGGCTCAACCGGCAAACTCAGATATGCCGCAATCCCACCTGCCAGAGCCACAGGAAGCCAAAGGAACCACCTGTCCGATTGCCGCGCGATGGCGCGGGCCACACCAAGGGGCGCAAAGCCACGCCGAATAGCAGGCCGTATGTGAACATCGGCCTGTTCCCGCGCATCGTACCAGATCTGCTCCGCCGCCATCTTTCCGCCCCCTGGTCTGCGACGACTTCAGTGTGTTTTGGACTGACACTGACCGGGTGCTGTGCTAGACGAGCGCAACCCCGGCCAACTCACGGCCAGACTAGGGTTAGGACCCTAGAGTATTATCTGGCCGGATTGAACCATTCTGACGGAGTGGAGCCTGCCTGCATGTCATCTTCGGTCGTTACCCGTTTTGCCCCCTCTCCTACCGGTTTTCTACATATCGGCGGTGCGCGTACAGCACTGTTCAATTGGCTGTACGCACGCGCCAACAAAGGCACCATGGTGCTCAGAATCGAAGATACCGACCGCCAGCGTTCAACGCCTGAGGCAGTGGAAGCGATTCTCGACGGACTGTCTTGGCTTGGGCTGGATTGGGATGGCGATGCAGTCTCACAATTTGGCCGCGCCGACCGGCACCGCGAGGTCGTCCAGAAACTGCTCGACGACGGTCATGCCTATCGGTGTTATTGCTCCCCCGAAGAACTTACGGCTATGCGCGAGGCAGCGCGCGCCGAAGGAAAACCGATACGATATGACGGAACTTGGCGTGACCGGGATCGATCGGAAGCACCTGAGGGCATCGCACCGGCCATCCGGTTCAAAGCGCCGCAGTCTGGCGAAACCATCATCGATGACCAGGTACAAGGACGGGTCACCTACCAGAACGCCGATCTGGACGACCTGATAATACTGCGCTCGGATGGCAGCCCAACTTACAATCTATCAGTGGTCGCGGACGATCACGACATGGCGGTAACGCACGTCGTACGAGGCGTCGATCATCTGACGAATGCTGCGCGACAATCACAGATTTACCATGCGCTCGGTTGGAACATACCTACAATGGCGCACGTGCCGCTTATCCACGGACCGGATGGAGCAAAGCTTTCCAAGCGTCATGGAGCGCTGGGCGTCGAAGCCTATCGCGATATGGGCTACCTACCCGCTGCGCTGCGCAACTACCTTGTGCGGCTCGGCTGGAGTCACGGCGACGACGAAATCTTCTCCACAGAACAGATGCTCGCATGGTTCGA
>JANQIR010000094.1 GCA_028282065.1 Aestuariivirgaceae bacterium | reverse complement strand
AGAAGAGGCGAGGAGGGCGGAACGCCCGACCGGGACTTAAGAAGAGGCGAGGAGGGCGGAACGCCCGACCGGGACTTAAGAAGAGGCGAGGAGGCTCCGAGCGCAGCGAGGCAAGCGCGACCGCGCGCCGGCCAGCAAGTGGCGTGGAGCGGCGAAGCCGCGACAGGGCGCTTAGATCAGCCGCCCCCGCGGAGCCGCCCGGCGCAAGCCGGACTGGCGTGAGCGAACAGGATTGCCCGACCGGGAAGCAAAAAAAAGCCGCAATGTACCGAAAGGGCAGGGGTACATTGCGGCTACAGGTTCCCGGGTGTGTGCCGGGTGGGGATAGGTGTGCCGGTTTCCACGCGAGTGTGTTCGGGCGGGCAAACCTGCGGTCTTGTTAAGTCCTATGTGCGCGCCTGTTTTTGGCTGCTGGCGGCAGGTTTCGGTCCGCGCCACTGTGGGATCAGATCTTCGATGCGTAGCGTGTTTTGCGATTCAGACCCACGATCAGCCACCTGCCGGATGCTGCCGGTGATCAACGGCTGATTGAAGGCCTGATCCTGGAGCCGGTCAGGCATGGCCGTCGTTCTTTGCGGCTCGTTGGCCCATTCGTAGAGCAGTTGCACGGAGTACTTGGCTTTGGCCTCCAGTTTCTTGACAAGATGGCTGGCCGTTTCGCAAACGTCCGGCTGACGGTCGCAAAACCCGCTCACGTCGCTCGCTGTACCGGCCGCCGCCGCGAAGACCTGTTGTGAAGCGGCTTGAGGGGCAATTTGCGCGGTCTTGTTTGCGTTTTCGGGAGGGGATGGCAGCAAAAATACCACCAATGTGAAATAAAAACCTGTTCTAATGATACTCATAACTGCGCCCTTTCAACAGATTGGACTGTATCAAAGGAATCGATACAAACAATAAAAGTGGAAAAGTCATTTTTACAACATTGTATATTGTTTTATATTATATTTCGAATAAAATTCGAACGATTTGTCCCGGTTGCGTTGAGATGGGCCGTGGCCGCGCCGTTTCTGTCTGGCAGGTTCAATCACCGTTAACGCTCCCGCGCTACGATCTCTCCGCAATTGGGGACGGCCCGGAAGACCGCCCGGATCCCGGGCGAAAACAGTGAGTTGGTGCGAGTGGACTATGCGTGATTACGAAGAGAGTGACCGGATGCGTTCAGGTATTGGCTGGCTGGTCACCGCGGTGGCGATTGTGGCGGCCTGTGCGGCGGTGGCCTACAATGCGCTAATGTCGCAGAACAGCGAATTTGCCGGCCTGTCCGGCGACACGGTCTCGGTGCAGCCGGACCGGATCGGCAAGCTGGTCAGATCTCTCGGTCCTGACGCTGGATCGCGCAACTCTCACAGCACCCATGTGACCGTGGATGCGGGGCCCGCAACGGGACCGGGCGCCAACAATCGTTCCGGTTTGGTCTTCGCCGTCCAACAGGAGTTGCAGGCACTCAAGGCCTATTCCGGGCCGGTGGACGGGCTGCATGGGCCGATGACCCGCGACGCGGTCGTTCGTTACCAAAAGCGCTTTGGTCTGGCTGTCACCGGCCGTGCCGACCAGAAGCTGCTTGATCATATCCGCCTGCAGCGTCATCTCAACGATGCCGCCCGGTTCACGGGATCCGCCGGCCAGACCGACCCAGGTTCGCCGCGGGTCCGGCATGTGCAAACGGCGCTTGCCATCCTTGGCTATGCGCCGGGCGAAGTCGACGGCCGGAAGAACGCCCGGCTCATCGAGGCGATCCGCCGGTTTCAGCGCGATCAGGATCTGCATATCGATGGTCGGATCAGCGATGTTCTGATCAGCATTCTGGAAGAGACGTCGCGGCTCAACAACCGCTGAGCGTTTCCGGTTCAATAACTGCCGGACTTCTCTATATAGTGTGGACCGTACGCTCATATTGAATGTGCCGGCCCGGCACATCACAGACGTGACATCGGCCGATGGCATTGAAAAGACCGCAGCGCCGTCTCGCGGCAATCCTGGCCGCGGATGTGGCAGGGTATTCCAGGATGATGCGGGAAGACGAAGCGGCAACGCTCGATGCGCTGCGGCAAATATGGGCCGGTATCTTCAATCCTGCAGTGGCGGAGCGCGACGGACGCGTCGTGAAGATGATGGGCGACGGCGCACTGGCTGAGTTTGCCAGTGCCGTCGATGCCGTGGAGGCCGCCATAGCCACTCAACAGGCAATGGCTGAATACAATTCCGCGCGACCCGGGCACGAGCCGGTGAACCTGCGTATCGGCATCAATCTCGGCGAGATCGTCGTCGAGGATGGCGACATATTCGGCGACGGCGTCAATGTGGCAGCCCGCCTGGAAGCTAAGGCGCCGCGTGGCGGTGTCCTGGTGTCGGACAGCGTTCATGCGCAGGTCAGGGGGAAGATCGATGCTGAGTTTGCCGATGCCGGCGAATACGAGCTGAAGAATATCGATGCACCCGTGCGTGCCTGGCGCTGGGGCTGCCGGGGTGAGGAACCGGGGCCGGCAGCGGCCGTGCCGCCGGTTTCTGACGGCCGGCCGTCGATTGCGGTCCTGCCGTTCGACAACATATCGGGCGATCCTGAGCAGGACGTGTTTGCCGATGGCCTCGTGGAAGACGTCATCACCACCTTGTCGAAACTGGCCGGGCTGCGCGTCATCGCCCGCAACTCCAGCTTTGCCTACAAGGGCAAGGCCACCGATGTGCGTGAAGTGGCGCGCCAGCTGGGCGTCGGGTTTGTTCTGGAGGGTAGCGTCCGCACAGCCGGAAACCGTGTCAGGATAACCGCCCAGCTCATTGATGCCCGCGACGGCTCGCACCTTTGGGCGGAGCGGTTCGATCGCACCATGGATGACATATTTGCGATCCAGGACGAAATCACCCTGGCGCTGGCAACCGAAATGCAGGTGAACCTGACGGAAGGCGAGCAGGCGAGGTTGCGCTACACGACGACCCATAATGTCGAGGCTTGGACCTGCTGGGTGAAGGGCATGTCCCACTACCGCCAGGCGGTGACCAAGCAAACCATGGGGCCGGCCCGCTTTCACTGGGAAGAGGCGCTCAAGCTCGATCCGGACTCCGCCGCGCTCAATGCCATGCTCGGCTTCATGCATTGCCTGGACGCCCGCTTCGGATGGTGGGACGAGCGTGACGCTGCTTTGCAAACGGCGCACGGCTACATCAACCGGGCAATGGAACTCGACCCGGAAAACGCGGATGCGCACAGCATATCCGGTCTGCTCCACCTGATCGGCGAACGCTTCGACGAGGCGGTACGTGATGCACGCCGGGCAGTGGAGCTCGCGCCGGGGTCGGCCGATGTGGCGGAGCTGGCGAGCTTCGTTCTGACACCGTCAGGGCATCCCGAAGAGGCGGTCGTCCAAAGCGAAAAGGCGATTGCCCTCAACCCGAATTATCCGGCGGTCTATCTGGGCGCGCTGGGCAACGCCTACCACATGTCCGGTCGGCTGGACGAGGCCATAGAAGCGTTCGAGGCCTATCATGCCCGCAACCCGGGTTTTGGCCTGGTCGATCTTGTGATCATCCATCACGAGACGGGTGCGTTGGACCAGGCCCGAGCCACTGCCAGGGACCTGTTGAGAGCGCGTCCGGACTTCACCATTTCGTCTTGGCGGAAAACCCAGTTTCGCCGCGACAAGCAGCGCCTGGAAGACGACATCGTCTCGCTGGCAGACGCGGGGTTGCCTGTCGAGTGACCGCATGCCCGCACCTGTCGGGATCCCGTCAGCCCGGAATGTAAACCGCAGATGAATGGTCGAAGCGTATGGCGTTCAGCCTCGTGGGAGTAGCATGCCCCCATTGTATGCCCCTTTGTATGTATGTGTTCAGGAACTGGACCCGTTGAAATGTTCTACGACGAAAACCGCGAACCTCGGGCGGTCTCCACTCAGGAAACCGTTTCAAGCTGGATCTTCGCTTTCAGCCTGGTGACCGCGATCATGCTGGTAAAGGGCATAGTCTGTTAGAATCGGGTCGAATCCCCGAAAGATACAAGCCGCGTCTTACCAAGATACGATGATTGCGGCGCCAATTGTTGCCGCAATACAACAGCAATCACAAATTCGCAGCCAATCCGATACTTGCACCTGCACTCTGGGCTAGTGCGAATTGACTCACGATCATTTCGCATGATTACCTTACGTCACCCGGTCCGGCCCGGGGGCGCCGGACTTTGGGGAAGTGCCTGCAAACATCGACTGTAGTGTTTTGACCAAAGCGACTGGCCATGAAAACGGGGTTGCGGCAGTCATTTCAATCGCCTCTCGGCGCGCATTCCATGGATGCGTCAGGTGCTCTCACGCGCTCCAGGACCAGGGTTGCGTTCCTGGCGGGGACAGCTCTTGCCGGCCTGCTTCTTTCGGCCGGAACGATGCTGGCACCGACGCCGGCGGGTGCTGTTAACGAATGCGGCGTCGTCGCTGCCGGCGGTACGGCAACCTGCACCAGCGCCGGAAATGTCTACCCGAACGGCATCACCTACGACGTGACCGACCTGACCGTTGTCGTCGACAATGATGTGGTGGTCAATGCGGTCGGCTTTGACGGCATCAACATGGGCGGCGGCGCGTTTGGTACTCAGACGTTAAACATCGCCTCCGGCGCCGGGGTCACTTCAGATCAGACCGCGATATATGTGCAGAGCACCAATGGTGACGTTACCATCGACTCAGGCGCTGAAATCATGGCAGGGGCAACCGGCATAGACGCGCTGCTGCCCGCTAACGGCACTCTATCGGTGACCTCCGACGGCACGATCCAGTCCACTAACCGGGCAATCAATGCCTATTTGCAGGGTGTTGGCGATCTGACGGTCGTCTCGACCGGCAATCTGAACTCAACCGCCGGCGCCGGTGTTTATGCCCGCCATA
>JANQIR010000003.1 GCA_028282065.1 Aestuariivirgaceae bacterium | reverse complement strand
TGCTGAGAGTTGAAAAGCGTTGCGCCCTTGTGGGCAGTACGCGGTCATCTTGAATACATCGATCTGTGTGGCTTTGGATTGTTAGGGGAATTGGTTGTTGATGAAAGTATTTAGGAATCGCAACAGCCTGCGCAGACCCCTTGCGCCTGCGGAAACGGACGGCTTTGGCGATATCATCGACGTCGAACACCTGGAAACCGACCTCCATAATCCGTTTTACGATGAAGAGCCGCAACATCATCGCTGGCTGATCACGACTTGTGTCGCCGGCGCCGCCGGCAGCCTTATGATCGGCGCTGCGGTACTCGGCCTTTTTGGCGGCGAACGCATGGCCGGCAAGACCTCACCGGCCTCGCTTGCATCCACACAGTCCATCGAAATCTGGCAGCGCCCGGCCGTTACGGCGAAACAGGATTTCAGCGGCATAGCCGTCAGCGCCCAGGCAACCGTTCCCAAGCCGTTGCAACAGGTAGCGCTTCAGCCGCAGGCGGCCACCGAACAGGCCATCACCACCGCGACACTGCCGCCGCTGAAGGACCCTGTCACTCCAGTTTCTCGCCCCCAGGTCCTGGAAGGGTCCTTCCACACATCTCAGGGCCAGTATGGGAATTTCACCCAGATCGCCAAGACGCCTCCACCGGAACCTGTCGACAGGCTGATTCGCCTGTCCAAGGGGCAAAGTCTGGTTAAGCAACTGGTCAAGCTGGGCGTGTCGCCAAGCGTCGCCAACTCTCTAACCCAGGCCATTGAGCCGGTCTTCCCGTCCAGCCTCATGCAGGTCGGTCAGGAACTCACGATCACCCTGGATGAGCAGCAGGACTTTTACGGCAACGACGTGATCTTCCCGGTGCAGGTGTCGTTTTCGCCCGGCCCGAATGAGCAGATCATCGTCGAATCCGATGAAGACGGCCGGTTCACGGCCAGAATCGAGGGGCAGGAACAAACCGGCAGATCGCGCTATGCCCAACAGGCGCCTCACTACCGGGCCAAATCCAAGATCAAGTCCAGTCTTTACGCCTCGGCGCGCGACACCGGTGTTCCAGAATACATTATCGGCCAGATGATGCGGGCCTTCGCCTACGACGTCGACTTCCAGCGTCAGATCCACCCCGGCGATACGTTCGATTTGTTCTATGGCAATCCGCTGTCCGGCTCTTCTACCAAACGCAAAGTGCTGCACTACGCGTCCCTGTCCCTGTCGGGCCGCAAGAGAGTGTTCTTCCGGTTCACCACACCTGATGGCCGCACCGCCTATTATGATGCAAAGGGCCGCAGCGCCACCAAGGCATTGATGCGCACGCCGATTTCCGGCGCACGCATGTCATCCGGTTTTGGCATGCGCCGTCACCCGATTCTCGGCTACACGAAGATGCACACGGGCATGGACTTTGCCGCCCCGCGCGGAACGCCGATCAAGGCGGCTGGTTCGGGCAAAGTCACCTACGCCAGATGGCGTGGCGCATATGGCCGCACGGTCATCCTCGATCACGGCAAGGGCTATAAGACCCTTTATGCTCATATGAGCCGTATTCCACGCGGCATCCGCCCGGGAACCCGGGTGCGCCAGGGCCAGGTTATCGGCTATGTCGGCTCGACCGGCCGCTCGACCGGACCGCATCTGCACTATGAAGTGCGGCGCAATAATCGTCCGATCAACCCCAAGCGCCTACGCATGGCGAACCATTCTCAGTTGCGCGGGGCCAATCTGGCTGCATTCAAGAAGCACAAGGCACGTGTTCTGGCGATGATGCAAAAAGCACCGACATCGCGCCGCTACGCCCAGATTTCAGGTCAGTAGACGTCCGGGCAGAACCGTATCCGGACGTGGCATAGTGTGGCCATGGGGTTGTGCATGGGCATGATACCTGGGGCCGGACAGTGAAGATTTCCATTTCCGCATTGCTCACCGTCACCACTGCGACGCTGATTGCACTGGCAGCGGGTGTGATTCTGCTTCTATCCGCCTGGGCCAATCTCAAAAACACCAGCGAACTGATTTACACCTACGCCGACAATGTGATGGATTCGCTGGAAAACGATATTCGGGCGCATCTCAAGCCTGCCGAAACACTGGTCGCCGAACTCATCGTGCGCTTTGGCGAAGGCGATTTATCGCTGGACGACAAACAACGCCTGTTCCGATTCCTGAATGGCAGCCTGGCCTCGGCACCGCAAATCGCCGGCGTTGCATTCTGGAACCAGTCGCTGGACCGCCTGCATGTTCTGGCGGCTGAGGGTCATGCGCTGAACGTTCAGTCAAGACACGCGACGAGCCGAGACGAAATGGACAAACTTGCGGCCGCACTGAAGAACCATCGCAAACCTTCCTGGGGCCCTCCCTTCCGGGAAGGCCGCAGTACGTACCTGATCATCCGGGCACCGATATACGTGAAGGGACAGTTCCTTGGCATTGTCATTGCCGGTGTATCGATCACCGAGCTTTCCAGCTTTCTGAGACAGCGCGACGGGGCGGACGCGGTCACGGAGTTCATTCTCTATGGCGACCGCCATGTGCTCGCACATCCCCGGCTTGCCGAGACCAGCCATCAGAACAGCCAGCCTGGAGACAGCATCCCCCTGCCTGTTCTGACCGGCTTCGCGGACCCGGTTCTGGCCGGCCTGCAGGCTGCAAAGACCGAAAGACTGCCCGGTGGGGCAACGTTCAAGGCGCGTTCGCTGGCTGTGGATGGCAACGCGCATTACATCATGACAAGGGCGGTCGAGGGTTTCGGCTCCCAGCCTTGGCATGTCGGCATCCACGCCAGAACCGGTCAGTTCACCGAGCAGATCGACCGGCTGCAGCACTCCATCCTGTTTGGCCTCGCGCTCCTAGTCCTGTCGGTGGCAGGCGCGTTCCTGCTTGCGCGCAGGCTCGCCCGGCCCATCAAGACATTATCATCCGCGGCAGACCAGATCCGGCAACTCGAATTAAGTGCAGTGCCCCGCCTGGAAAACTCCCCGATCGTCGAGATCGATGCCCAGTCACAAGCGTTCAACACCATGACCGACGCGCTGCGGCAGTTTGAGATTTATGTTCCCAAGCGGTTGGTTCAAAAGCTCATCCGCGACCCCATGGCCGGCACCGCCATACCCCATGAGGCCGAGCTCACGGTCATGTTCGTCGACATCATCGGCTATACCAGCCGGTCCGAACAGATGTCTCCCAGCGAGATCGCCACACTGCTGAACAGCCACTTCACCGTTATCAATCGCTGCATCGAGGACTCACATGGCACAGTCGACAAATATATCGGCGATGCCGTCATGGCCTTCTGGGGAGCTCCGGAGCGCCAGAAAGATCACGCCGCACGGGCATGCACCGCAGCGATCGCCATTCACGATGAGGTGGCAAATGGGCAATTGCCGGACGGGATCAGGGTCAAGATCGCCATACATACAGGCCCACTATTGGTCGGCAACATCGGCTCGCCCGGACGAATCAACTATACGGTTATCGGCGACACCGTGAACGTCTGCAGCCGAATCGAAACGCTCTGTTCGCAAACCGACGATGGCGCATCGGCCGTCATCCTTGTCAGTGCCGAAACCCGCCAGGCCGCCGGCAGCGGGTTCAGATTCGATCCGGTCGGCAAGTTTGACGTCAAAGGACGGCGCCAGCCCGTCGAAGTCTTCCGCCTCAATCGGCTGAACAGCGACGGTGAGTGACTCATCTATGGCCGGATGCCTGTCTGCGGCGTCTGCGCAGCAGCCTGGAAAGCGGTCCGAAAAGTCTGGGATAACGCCTTTGTAGTTTGATGAACCGCCGCCGCGCCCAGCGTGAATTACCCAATACCAGAATGGATCCGATTAGGATCATCGGCAGGCCGAGCGGATATGGCAGTGGTATCATGAACAGCCCGACGACAATGATCGTACTGCCCAATCCCAGCATCAGCCATCGCCAGATTGGCTTCAGTGTCGCAACGGCGGTGTCGATCAAAGACGGGTCTCCTGAAGGGCTCGACGCGGGTCGCCTCTTTAGCGTGTCTCTTTAGAGCGTTTTGCAGTTATATTGCCGATTAAGAAGGTGCACTGGAACTCTTCATAGCCGGAAAACCAGGCGGCAAAAAGCCCAGGCATCCGGAAACACCTGGGCCCTTGCTGATATCGCACGGGAACGATCAATGCATGGTTGCCGGCCGGTCTTCATGACCCGGCCCATCCCCCGCCGGAAGAACGTCCACGCCGCGTACATTTGCGCTCGCGCCGTTGATGATCAGCCCGTCGGAACCAGCCTTGATGGCCACGGTATCGCCGTCGCCAATCTGACCGGCCAGAATCTGTTCAGCCAGACTGTCCTGCAGGTATTTCTGGATGACTCGCTTCAGCGGCCGCGCCCCGTAGGCCGGATCATAGCCCTTGTTGGCCAGCCAGCTGCGGGCGTCTTCATCAATGTCCAGAACGATCTTACGGTCGTCGAGAAGCGCCTGCAGTCTGTCGACCTGAATACCGACGATTGCCGCCATGTTGTCGCGCTTCAACCTGTGGAACAGAATGATTTCATCCAGCCGGTTAAGGAACTCCGGACGGAACGACGCACGCACCGTCTCCATGACGAGATCCCTGGCCGCATCTGCATCCTGATCCTCGCCCAGGCTGACCAGGTGTTCCGCACCAAGGTTGGATGTCATGATGATCAGCGTATTGCGGAAGTCGACCGTCCGGCCCTGACCATCCGTCAGCCGGCCATCGTCCAGCACCTGCAACAAAACGTTGAACACGTCGGGATGGGCCTTTTCGATCTCATCGAACAGGATCACCTGATAAGGCCGCCGCCGGACCGCCTCGGTCAGCGCACCACCTTCGTCATATCCGACATATCCCGGCGGCGCGCCGATCAAACGGGCCACCGAGTGCTTTTCCATATATTCCGACATGTCCATGCGCACCATGGCGTGCTCATCGTCGAACAGGAAGCTCGCCAGCGCTTTCGTCAGCTCGGTCTTGCCGACGCCGGTTGGGCCAAGGAACATAAACGACCCGATCGGCCGGTTCGGATCCTGAAGGCCGGCGCGGGCCCGCCGCACGGCGGTTGACACTGCGGCAATGGCCTCCTGTTGTCCGACAACACGTTCGGTCAGCGCTGCTTCCATTTTCAGAAGCTTATCACGCTCGCCTTCCAGCATCTTGTCGACCGGGATGCCGGTCCAGCGTGACACGACCTGGGCCACATGGCTCTCCGTCACCGCCTCATCCATCATCGGATTGGCCGGTTTGCAGATCGCCTCAACCTCCTTCAGCTGCTTCTCGATCTCCGGGATGCGGCCATAGGCAAGCTCGCCGGCCTTTGCCAGGTCACCGCTGCGCTGGGCCTGTTCAAGTTCAACCCGGGCCTGATCCAGCTCTTCCTTGAGCTTTTGCGCCTGTTCGAGTTTCTGCTTTTCCGACTGCCAGGCCTGCGTCAGCTCCGCCGCCTTCTGTTCCAGATCAGCCAGCTCCTTTTCAAGCCTTTCGAGACGATCCTTGGACCCCTTGTCGGTTTCCTTCTTCAGGGCTTCACGCTCGATCTTCATCTGGATGATCCGGCGATCCAGTTCATCCAGTTCCTCGGGCTTGGAGTCCACCTGCATGCGCAGCCGGGACGCCGCCTCGTCCATAAGGTCGATGGCCTTGTCCGGCAAAAACCGGTCGGTGATATAGCGGTTTGACAACCCGGCCGCCTGAACCAGTGCACTGTCTGTAATCCGCACACCATGATGAAGCTCGTACTTCTCCTTCAACCCGCGAAGAATGGACACCGTGTCCTCCACCGACGGCTCGGTCACAAACACCGGCTGGAACCGGCGGGCAAGCGCTGCATCCTTTTCTACGTGCTTGCGGTACTCGTCGAGCGTTGTCGCACCGACACAATGAAGCTCGCCACGCGCCAGCGCAGGCTTCAACAGATTGGATGCGTCCATGGCCCCTTCCGCCTTGCCGGCACCGACAAGCGTATGAAGCTCGTCGATGAACAGGACAATACCGCCGGCCGCCGATTCGATCTCGCTCAGCACGGCCTTCAAACGCTCTTCGAATTCGCCGCGGTATTTCGCACCGGCAATCAGCGCACCCATGTCGAGCGCCATGAGCTGCTTGTCTTTCAGGCTCTCCGGTACGTCTCCATTGACGATGCGCAATGCCAGTCCTTCGGCAATGGCCGTCTTGCCGACACCGGGTTCGCCGATCAGAACCGGATTGTTCTTGGTCCTGCGCGACAGGACCTGGATCGTGCGCCGGATTTCCTCATCACGCCCGATAACCGGGTCAAGCTTGCCTTCACGCGCCGCCTCGGTCAGATCGCGCGCATATTTCTTCAACGCATCATAGCTTTCCTCCGCTGACGCGGAATCGGCCGTGCGGCCCTTGCGCAACTCGTCGATTGCCTTGTTCAGGCCGGTGGGTGTGACGTTACCCGCCTTCAAGGCCGCTGATGCTTCGCTGGGCTCCACCGCCAATGCCTGCAACAGCCGCTCAGCAGTTACGAAACTGTCGCCGGCTTTGGTTGAGATCTTTTGTGCCGCTTCGAACACACGAGCCGTTTCAGGCGCCAAATAGAGCTGGCCGGCGCCGCCACCCTCAACCTTCGGCTGTTTACCAAGCCGGCTCTCCACAGCACCTAGAACAGCCGCCGGATCTCCACCGGACGACTTGATCAAACCGGCAGCCAGACCCTGATCGTCATCCAGCAGGACCTTTAAAATGTGCTCGGGGGTAAATCTTTGATGACTTTCGCGCAGCGCCAGGTTTTGCGCCGCCTGAACGAACCCGCGGGCCCGTTCGGTGTACTTTTCGAACTCCATATTTCACTCCTTTAGCACGCTTGTTTTGCCAGCCTCCCAGTCTGAAGCACCGGCATATCTGCGCCTCGATGTCCCAACGCCGCTGAACCTGGACCTCGCGGTCCATCACCGGATATGGTCTTTTGCGGTCACCGGCCGAAGCCCGGTTCTTGACCCGCCCTTGAGATATAGTGTTCCCAGTGGTGAGAACAAGTCCGCCACCAAGTTCCCGGGAGATCGTCAGGTGTCAGACTCTTCGTACGTTATCAAAGAGTTATACCGCTATCCCATCAAAGGCATGTCACCGGATCGCCTTAACCGCGTCATCATGTCCAAGGGATCTCTTTTTCCCGGTGATCGCCACTGGGCCGTTGAAAACGGCAGCCGGGATTTCGATCCCGGAAAGCCGACATTTTTCCCGAAAGTGAAGTTCCTGCAGCTGATGTCGAACGACACCCTGGCAGGCATCGAAACCCGCTTCGATGGGCAGACGGCCACACTCACCATACTGCGCGACGGCGAGCAGGTGGCACACGGCTGCCTTGAACAACGCGCCGGACGCGAGCGCATTGAGCAGTTCCTGGCTGCCTATCTCGGAAAGACCGCCCGCGGTTTGCCGCACCTCGTCTCTGCCGAAGAACATCACTTCTGCGATATTCCGGCGCGGTTCGTGTCCTGCATCAATCTGGCAAGCGTGCGTGATCTCGAACGGGTGAGCGGACACCACATCGACCCGTTGCGTTTCCGGGCCAACATTTACATTGATGCCGGTGAACCATGGTGCGAACTCAACTGGTTGGACCAGACTTTGATCACCCGGTCAGGTGCGGCTTTTCAGGTGATGGACCGCATTGAGCGCTGCGCTGCAACCAATGTCGCCCCACAGACCGGACGTCGCGACATGCAAATTCCCCGGCTGTTGGCCGACGCATTCGGACACCAGGACTGCGGCGTTTACATGAAAGTCACAAATGGCGGCGAATTGCGGCCAGGCGACAGTCTCTCACTGGAAACAGACTGATCCGGCCTACTAATCCCGGTTGGACGCAACTCAGTTGATCACCGGCGTGGGATCATCCTTCTCATCGGCAACAGCCGCTTCCGATGATGACGCAGGCGCAGACGTCTGCTCGGCTCCATCGCTACCGTTGCCCTTTGACGCCTCGCCATTACTGACCGCATCGCCGTTGGCAGCCGCACCAGCCTTGCCGTTCTTGCTGCGCGTGGACCGCTTCCGGGTCCGGCCGGTGGATGTGGCGGATGTGTCAGCCGGCTTGCGCAGGAAGTCAGGCTGCGGACCATCGCCCCAGTTGCCATCGCTTTCCCCCGCCGTATCGGCGGCATCGGCATCCTTGGACTTGCCCTCACCGGCATCCGCACTCTCCACGCCCGGTTGCGGGCCGCTGCCCGGAACCGCATCCGGCGTTTCGGCCTCCGCCGCCTCGCTTTCCGATGCGGCCTCCGCGGCACCAGCCTGCTGGCGCTGATTCGGATTTTGCTGCTGCTGGAAGGTCTGGGCCGCCGCCAGTATGCGCAGATAATGCTCCGCATGCTGGTAATAGCTTTCCGCCATCACCGAATCACCGGATGCCTGCGCATCCCTGGCCAGTTGCAGATATTTGTCTGAGACATGCTGTGCGGTTCCACGCACCTTCACGTCAGGCCCGTTGCTTTCATAGACGCGGTTGACCGGATTGCTCTGCCGGCGTCCACGCCCACGCGATCTGCTTTTGTGCTGCCCCTGTCTCATGCTGTCATCACACTACAATTTCCGAAAAATACCGCATTAATCTCCGCCGTCCGGCACAATCCGTTCAACATCCGGCAAGGCAAGCCGGACCGGACACCGTTCGCCTGCGTCAAGATTCCAAACCGTCAGGTTTCTCTCTGCGAGTGTGCCGGCAGGCCGGCCCGTACCCTCTTTGGATTCTATTAGGTTATCTCCGCTCCGATTCCAGCAGGTCTAACGACACGTACTGGAAACGGCGTCTCATCTTTCCGGCTCCATCACTCTTGCGATGGCCCCTGAACCCAGATGCTAACAGCAACGCCGGAGAAAGGACGATCAACTCACCTGAACCTAGCCTTTCCCAGCCCCGTTTCCAAGTCCCTTTTTATCAAACCTGCCGATTTATCTATGAAATTTGCTGATAGAGTTACCACCCTGGGCCGCCCCGCCAGATCACGGCGCAACCATGGCAGGTCATCATGCATGCCCAATCCCACAGCCTGAAATATCCCGGCAACCTGTTCTGCCTGATCCTCGCCGATCTCCATTGTGACAAACCCGCCTAGCGACAGAAAACCGCCAATTCCCTCTGCAATCAACCTGTATGCGTCAAGCCCGTCCGGACCGCCATCCAGGGCCAGACGCGGATCGTAGTCCTTTACCCCGACAGCCAGTCCATCAAGGTCAGCACGTCTGATATAGGGTGGATTCGACACAATGATGTCAAAACGGCCTTCAACCTCTTCCAGCCAGTCGGAACGCACGAACCGGCACCTCGACGCAACGCCATGCGCCTGGGCATTGGCCTGCGCCACATCTAGGGCATCCTGACAGAAATCGGTTCCCACGCCTTGAGCCTGAGGCCACTCAGCCAGCAGGGTTATCAGCAACGCGCCCGATCCGGTTCCAAGATCAAGCACACGCAATGGCGTGTCCGCCGGCCAGATCGCGCCGGCAGCTTCAAGCACCGCCTCCACGACCGTTTCGGTGTCCGGTCTGGGATCAAGCGTCGCCGGCGTGATCTGAAACCGCCTGCCATAAAACTCCCGAACTCCGGCGATACGCGATATTGGCTCTCCGGCGCAGCGCCGCTCTGTCAATTCAAGGATGGTCCGCTGGTCGCAAGACGCCACAAGGCGGTCGGGATAGCCAATCAGAACCTCATGCCCGATCGACAGCACATGCATCACCAGCAAGCGGGCATCCAACGCCGCGGTATCCGCACAAGCAGCCTCCAGACGCGCACGCGTTTCAGCCTGTATTTCACCTACCGTGCGCATCGGCTCACTCGCCACCGTCACCTGCCTCGGCCAGCAAAGCCGCCTGATGTTCCGTTGTCAGCGCCTGGATCAGCTCTTCAAGACCTTCTCCCTGCAGGATCTGGTCGAGCTTGTAGAGGGTGAGATTGATTCGGTGGTCGCTCACCCGGCCTTGCGGAAAGTTATAGGTGCGGATCCGTTCCGAGCGGTCACCTGAGCCGACCTGCCCGCGGCGCGCTTCGGACCGTTCCGCATCCAGCCGCTGGCGTTCAAGTTCAAACAGCCTGGCACGCAGAACCTTCAAGGCCTTGGCCCGGTTCTTGTGCTGGGATTTTTCATCCTGCTGAGAGACCACCAGACCGGTCGGCAGGTGGGTGATCCGCACCGCACTGTCTGTGGTATTCACCGACTGGCCGCCAGGACCGGACGCCCGGAACACATCGATGCGAAGGTCCTTATCCTCGATCTCCACATCCACGTCTTCAGCTTCAGGAAGCACGGCGACGGTCGCCGCAGAGGTGTGGATTCGGCCCTGCGCCTCGGTCGCCGGAACGCGCTGCACCCGGTGCACACCGGATTCGAACTTCAGCTGTGCATAAGCACCCGACCCGGAAATGTTGGCGACAATTTCCTTGTAGCCGCCAAGACCGGACTCGTTGGCGGAGATGACTTCAACGTTCCAGCCCCGCACGGCGGCATATCGCTGATACATCCGGAATAGGTCGCCGGCAAAGATTGCAGCCTCATCGCCACCGGTACCTGCGCGCACCTCAAGGATGACGTTACGCGCATCGGCGGCATCCTTGGGCAAAAGCTGAACCTTGAGATCATGCTCGAGCGTTCCGGCACGCGCGCTCAACGCTTCAAGCTCGGTTTCGGCCAGCTCGACCAGTTCCTGGTCACCGCCGTCCTCGATCATCTGGCGCAGATCGCCAAGCTGCTTTTCCGTATCCAGCAGGTCCCGCACGGTGTGAACCACCGGCTCAAGTTCGGCATACTCCTTCGACAACCTGACATAGTCGTCACCTTCGACGCCTTGCGACATCTCCGTCTCGATAGCGGCAAACCGCTCCAGCATCTTGTCGATTTTTTCAGAAGCCAGAAGTGACATGTCAAAGCCAGTTACACTGCGCGCGCCGGTACCGGCAAACAGAATTGATTCAATCTGGGCGCATAGTGCTCTAGCTCAATTCACCCGGCTTGGCAAAGGCCATTACGCGGGAAAGGCCAAGTCAGCTTTGTTTTGCCGCCAGCGTGGCAATGTTCAGCGAACGGCCGACCAGGATCTCACCAGGTGCGCCCAGCGCGCCCTTGCCGACGCCATCGACCTGATAGGCAATCAGCCCGCCATCGCGGGCAATAACCGTGAGGCCCTTGCGGTTGGGAACCCGTACGCGGTCTCCTTTGCTCAATGTCTGCGTAAAAATGACATTTCCGGAACTGTCCTGAATGCGAAGCCAAACATCGGACTTCGCAATGAGAACCAGCCGCACATTCGAGTGTTCGGCGCCATAGATGCGCCCCTGCTCGCTGCGTTCGGTTATCGCCGCCGGAGGTATGCTCGCCGCAGGCGCGGAGTTCGCCGTTGTTTGCACGGCCTTTGCCGGGTTTGTCTGAGGTTGCGGGTTGGGGTTCTGGGCCGGACTCTGCCCGATAGAGGAACTCTGCGTGCCGGGAATCTCCCGTTCAATAAGCGCGCCTATACCTGTCAACCCGCCGCCGGGCTGTGGTGCACCACCGGTTGAGGCTTGTCCGCCACCATCATTGAGAACCTGTTCGGTCAAATTGGTAATCGACGAAACCACGCGTTCGTCCTGTTTGTGCCCATCAGGTGCCTTTGCGGATATGGCGGCCGGGCTTTCTGCCTGCGCGATTCTGGAATCCACCGGCTCGCCCTGCGGAAACAGTATCCACGCGGCACCCGCGAACAGAACAGTGACGGCAAGTACGGAGCTGACCACCCCTCCGGCACCTGACGTCATGGATCTAAGCCGCTCCGCCAACGGAAAATTGATCACCTTGGCGCTGCCAAGCGGCCGTGGCTTGACCTTCCGCCTGGCCCGCGCCGCAGGTGCCGGTACCGGCTGAGGCAGAAACTGCGCGTAGTGCATAACGATCGGCTGGGGATCAAAGCCGAGATACAGCGCATAGTTGCCGATCATCGACAGGGCATCGCTGCGCGATGGCAACCGCGTCAGATCACCAAATTCTATCGCCTCCAGATGATGCGGGTGGATGTTGATATCCGCCCCGGCCTGTTCGTAGCTCAAGCCGCGGCGTTCACGTTCGCGCTGCATGAACCAGCCGACCTCGCCCGCCGGATCGATGTCGCCATCCGGCTTTTGCCGGTAGGTGTCAGCCATTTGCTGTGCTTCGGAGGGATGTACACTATTCATGATCACTGTCTTCACCTGGCAGGTATCGGTCCGAACCGGTAAAAACAGCGAACCTTGCGCAGGCCTGCCAACCTGCAAAGGACGAGCCGTCCCGGTTTCCGAGAACAGCCAAACAATGCAGAAAAATGGTAAGCAGATCGTGAACGCCGTCGTTCACACGTGAAAACAGCCGCCAATCAGGCCGAAAATGCAGCTCCTCAGACAGGGATTTTCCGCTTCTTCGCGTAGGTCTCAAGCTCATTGCGCAGCGTCCTGACCGGCTCATCGAGAAGCGGGCGGATAAATTCGGACAGATCCGACTGATCGAGCTTCAAGATCATCGATTTCACAGGTCCCACAGCCGCCGGCGCCATGGAGATCGACCGCACCCCCAAACCGATCAATGCCATCGCTTCCAACGGACGGCCGGCCATTTCACCGCATAGATTGACCGGAACGTCATACTGATCGGCCTTTTCAGCGATCGACCGCACAACGCAAAGAGCCGTCGGGCTGAGCGGATCATATCGGCCGGCAAGACGGGGGTGCTCCCTGTCCGAGGCAAACAGGAACTGCATCAGATCGTTAGAGCCGATCGACACGAAATCGGTCAGCGGCAGAAGCCGGTCCAGTTGCCATAGCAGGGAGGGCACTTCGATCATCGCACCCAGCTTGACACTCCTTGGCAATTTATCCCCGCGCCGGGCCAGGTGCCTTTCTTCCCTTGCAACAATTTCACGGGCATTCCGG
>JANQIR010000252.1 GCA_028282065.1 Aestuariivirgaceae bacterium | reverse complement strand
CCGAAACGTCTCACCGCGGACGCAGCGAGCACTATGCGCCCGTGCTGTTCGACAGGCCCGTTGAACCCGGTGCGGTCATACCCGTTGAAATAACAGGTGTCGCGCAAGACGCCCTTGAAGGGCAGGTGGTCTGATGGCCGGATTCTTCAAGAAACTGTTCAACAAGATCACCGGCAACAAACCGGAAGAAACGGAAACTCCGCAGCCGCCGACGGACGAAGAGGCCGAAGTCAGACTGGCAGCAGAACAGGCCGTCCTGCAGGAACCGGAGCCCGAACCTGAACCGGAGCCCGAACCTGAGCCCGAACCTGAGCCCGAGCCCGAACCAGAGCCGGAGCCAGAGCCCGAGCCGGAACCAGAGCCGGAGCCTGAACCAGAGCCTGAGCCGGAGCCTGAACCAGAGCCGGAACCAGAGCCGGAACCAGAGCCCGAACCTCAACCAAAACCCAAGGCCAAGATCAAGGTTACCGATGCGCCACTCAAGGTTACCGAGGCAACAAGGCCGCAGGCACCCGCCCCAGAGGCACCCGCCAAGGTCGGCTCCCTGCGCAAGGAAGAACCCGAGGCCGAATCCGAACTGCAGCCGGAGGCAGAACAAGAGCGCAGTGGCTGGTTCAAGCGCCTGCGCCAAGGCCTGTCCAAGTCCTCCAATGCGATTGGTAGCGGCATCACAAGCGTGTTCACCACCCGCAAACTTGACGCAGATACGCTGCAGGAGCTGGAGGATATTCTGATCCAGGCCGATCTCGGCATCGACATGGCCGAGCGCGTCACCCAGGCCATATCGAAAGGCCGGTTCGACAGCACGATTGATCCACAGGCCGTAAAGAAGGTGCTCGCAGACGAGATCGAGAAGGTCCTGACACCCGTCGAGATCCCATTGAACTTCGACGACACCCAGGAACCATTCGTCATTCTGGTCGTCGGCGTCAACGGGTCCGGAAAGACGACGACGATCGGCAAACTTGGGGCAATCGCCGCATCGGAAGGCTTCAAGGTGACGCTTGCTGCCTGCGATACCTTCCGCGCCGCAGCCATTGAACAACTTGGCATCTGGGGCGAACGTATCGGCGCCAGGGTTGTCTCCCGGCCGACAGGGGCCGATGCGGCAGGGCTGGCCTTCGATGCGTTCAAGGAATCCCGTGAGGATGGTTCCGATATTCTAATCATCGACACCGCCGGACGGCTTCAGAACAAGGCCGACCTGATGGCCGAACTCGAAAAAATTGTACGCGTACTGAAGAAACAGGATGAAACCGCACCGCATGCCGTGCTTTTGGTGCTGGATGCGACAACCGGCCAGAACGCAGTATCGCAAACTGAAGTGTTCACCAAGATCGCCGGAGTGACCGGTCTGGTGATGACCAAGCTCGACGGCACCGCGCGAGGTGGTATCCTTGTATCGATTGCAGAACGCTTTGGCCTGCCGGTGCACGCGATCGGCGTCGGCGAGAGCATCGAAGACCTTCAACCGTTCGATGCCAAGGGATTCGCCGAAGCGATTGCCGGACTGGAAGAGATGCAGGACGCATGACCGATACGGCTACTGTCAGACGCAAGGAAAATCCGCTGCTGAAGCTTTTGCTGGAGCTCGGCCCGCTCGTTCTGTTCTTCTTTGTCAACGCCCGCGGGCAACAACTGATCGACAGCTATCAGGCGCTTTCCATTTTCCGGGAACCGATATTCCTGGCCACGGCGGTGTTCATGATCGCCATCACCATTTCGCTCGCCGCCAGTTGGGCTATTACCCGCCACCTGGCGGTGATGCCGCTTGTCACCGGCGTAATCGTGCTGGTGTTTGGCGGTTTGACGCTGGCCCTGGCGGACGACACGTTCATCAAGATGAAGCCAACCATCGTAAATGTGTTGTTCGGTACAGTACTTTTGGGTGGATTGGCCTTTGGCAAATCTCTCCTGGGCTATGTTTTCGACAGTGCATTTCACCTGACCGACGAAGGCTGGCGCAAACTTACCATACGCTGGGGACTGTTCTTCTTTGTTCTTGCAGCGATCAACGAGGTGGTCTGGCGGACCCAGTCGACGGATTTCTGGGTGGCGTTCAAGGTTTGGGGCATTATGCCGATCACCATGGTGTTTGCCATGGCTCAGATACCCCTGATGCACCGCTACATGGTCGAAGAACCTGCCGCTGAAGACAATTGATCCGGCCATTGTTCTTGAATTGCTCTGGAACCGCCTTCATCTAGATGCTAGAGCACTATGCGTCCCGGTCACCGGGAACTTCAGTAATACAGACAGGACTTCGCGCCATGGGCCAGCCGCGCACACTCTATGACAAAATCTGGGACGACCATCTGGTTCACGAGGCAGAAGACGGCACCTGCCTGATCTATATCGACCGCCACCTGGTGCACGAAGTGACCTCGCCGCAAGCCTTCGAGGGCCTGCGCATGGCGGGCCGGACACCGCGTGCGCCGCAGAACACGCTGGCCGTTGTCGATCACAATGTCCCGACAACCGACCGTTCGAAAGGTATAGATGATCCCGAAGCACGCGCCCAGGTCGAAGCGCTGGCCAGGAACGCTGCCGAGTTCGGCATCGACTATTTCAACGAAACAGACGAACGTCAGGGCATCGTGCACATCATCGGTCCGGAGCAGGGGTTCACCCTACCAGGAACGACGATCGTTTGCGGCGACAGCCACACCTCGACCCATGGCGCATTCGGCGCGCTGGCGCACGGCATCGGCACATCGGAAGTGGAACACGTTCTGGCCACCCAGACGCTGATCCAGAAGAAGGCCAAGAACATGAAGGTGACCGTCGACGGCAAGCTGCCCGACGGTGTCACCGCCAAGGACATCATTCTGGCGATTATCGGTGAGATCGGCACGGCGGGCGGTACCGGCCATGTCATAGAATACGCCGGCGAAGCTTTTTCCGGCCTCAGCATGGAAGGCCGTATGACGGTTTGCAACATGTCGATCGAAGGCGGCGCCCGTGCCGGCATGATTGCCCCGGACCAGAAGACCTATGACTATATCAAAGACCGCCCGCGCGCGCCGAAGGGTGCTGCCTGGGACGAAGCCATGCGCTACTGGGAGACGCTGCATTCCGACGACGGCGCCCATTTTGATGCCGAAATCCGGCTTGACGCGGCGTCTCTGCCGCCATTGGTGACCTGGGGCACCAGTCCGGAGGACGTTCTTTCGATCCATGGCATTGTCCCGGATCCTGCCGGGGTTGAGGATGAACTGCACAAACAGACCCTGGAACGCAAACTCGCCTATATGGGCCTGACGCCGGGCACAAAGATCACCGACATCGAAATCGACCGGGTGTTCATCGGATCATGCACTAACGGACGGATCGAGGACCTGCGGGCCGCGGCCAGTGTCGTCGAAGGCAAGAAGGTTCAGGAACGCGTCAACGCACTGGTGGTACCCGGGTCCGGGCTGGTCAAGGCACAGGCCGAGTCCGAAGGCCTGGACAAGATCTTCCTTGAGGCCGGTTTCGAATGGCGCGAACCGGGTTGTTCCATGTGCCTGGCCATGAACGCCGACAAGCTGGCGCCGGAAGAACGCTGTGCGTCCACGTCGAACCGCAATTTTGAAGGCCGTCAGGGCTTCAAAGGCCGCACGCACCTGGTTTCACCGGCAATGGCGGCTGCCGCAGCCGTGGCGGGACGCTTTGTCGACATCAGGGATTGGACCTAAAGTCCTTGGGCCGTGCCTCGGCCGGATGATCGGGCCGCTCAAGAGCTGCCGTCATCCTTGAGAACGTGTTCGCGTACCTGCAAGGCATCGGCGAGCCGGTGCTTGGCGCTTCCAGGTTTCAACGGTTTTGGCTGGCTTTCGTCAGGACCCCAGGCCGTCAGATAGAACATCTCGAAGGTCGCACGCACCCGCCCGTCATCATCCCGGAACATCTCGTCGTAAAGACCGAGCGCCCGGGCTGCCAGGGCCCGCGTCACAGGCCGTCTGCTGCGTGCGACAAGCGGATTGGAAAGCCCCATGGCGCGCAGATCGGACGTCAGGCCGAGACAGCTATCATAACGCACCGTCACGCGCTCTGCATCGGCCACCGGCAATGCAAAGCCGGCCCGCTGCAACAGGTTGCCCAGCGTACGCAGGTCGGCAAACGGCGCAACGCGTGGGCTGACACCTCCAGCACACTCGCTCTCCGCCAGAAGCCAGGCATGACGCAGTTCATTCAACGTCTCGCCACCCAGAACGCTCCCCACGAACAGGCCGTCCGGCCTGAGCGCACGGCTGATCTGAACCAGCGCGCCGGGCAGGTCGTTGACCGCATCAAGCCCCGACACGACGATCACACAGTCAAGGCTGGCGTCGGCGAACGGCCATGCCTCCTCGTCCATTACCAGGTCCGCGCCGAAACCAGCCACTGGCGAGGCCTGAATGACCCGGCCGAACATCTTCGAACGGGCGATGGGCTCCACCAAGCCCGGCACGGGCGGCGCCAGGACAAGCGCGGTTTCGAACCGCCGCGTAACATCATCCAGGCGTTGCGCAAGGGCTTGCACCGCATGACGGTTCAAAAAGTCCGCATATTGGCCACGCCGCAATTGACGCGCCAGGCGCAATTTCACCATCGCTCGGTCAAATATCGCTTCTGGTCCGTCTGATTGCATACGACCGCACACTCCACCGGCACAGGCCGACTATGTCACACAGGCTCAATGCACTGAGATATCTGTACAATTTACGGCTTTGGACCTTGCCACAGCCGTTAGGTAAAGCAAAGATGGGGAATGCTGGGATCCTTCGCCAATCCATTTCCGCAAGTCCTGCCGTTCCTGCGTTCAGCAAAACGCCGGCTCGAAGACGTGCTGCTGCCACCGCAATGTGTGATGTGCAGGCAACGCATCATGCAGGCAGGTTCCCTGTGCGCTGCGTGCTGGAGCGAATTGGACATTATAGATGCACCGCGCTGTGAACGGACCGGCAGGCCATTTTCCTTTGCAGCCGAGGAAGGAACGCTATCGCCGGGAGCTGGTTCTCAGACCGATCATTGTGACCGGATACGCGCAAGCGTCCGGTTCGATGATCATTCCAGGCGGCTCATTCACATGCTGAAATACCATGACCGGCACGACGCGGCCGGCGTGATGGCGCATATGATGGCCCGCACGGCGGCGGGGCTGATCGGCCCGGACAGCCTCGTGGTGCCGGTGCCGCTCTACCGGTGGCGGCAATGGTCGCGGCGTTACAACCAATCCGCCCTACTGGCCGCCAGGATCGCAAACACCAGCGGCGCCGTTTTCCGCCCGGAGGTCCTGATGCGCACGCGCGCAACCCGTTCCCAAGTGGGGCTGAACCATTCCGGACGTCACAAGAACGTCCACGGCGCATTTGCCGTTCCACAAGACAGGGTCGCAGACGTCAGTGGTTCGGATATTGTCATTGTCGACGATGTCATGACCTCCGGCGCGACGGTCCAGGCGTGCGCGGCGGCGCTGAAAGACGCAGGCGCCCGCGATGTCAGCGTTCTGGCGTTCGCTCTTGTAGTGGATGGTTAGAATGTCCATATCCCCTGCTGACGGGGATTGTGGAGTTGGTGAGGGATCTGCCCTCCGTTGACAGTAGAAATGGTAATGTCTGATATAATCATTTACACCACTAAGTTGTGCCCTTATTGCGTTGCCGCCAAGAGACTTCTGGCAAAGAAAGGAGCCCGATTTGAGGAGGTGGACGTGACATTTGATCCCGACGGACGCGCACGGATGACGGCCCGGGCCAATGGATCCAGGACCGTGCCGCAGATCTTCTTTGGCGACCACCACGTAGGTGGCTGCGACGAACTTTACGCCCTGGAATACCAGGGCCAGTTGGACGGTCTATTGTCTCCTCAGGCGACCGCAGCGGAGTGATGAACGCAACCGACCGGGGCAATACCGTTCGCATGGCCTGCATACAGACCTGCGCGGGGTTGGATGTATCTGCGAATTTAGACCGTATTTCGGATCTCATCGCGCAGGCAGCGCACGCCGGCGCTGAATTCGTCGCAACACCGGAGATGTCCAACGTCATCGATCCCGATCGCGCCCGGCTGTCAAGCAAGGTTGGAGAACAGCACGAAGATCATGCCGTGAGGCGCTTTGCCGGTCTGGCCAGGCAACACGACATTGATCTGCTCGCCGGCTCGCTGGCCTTGAAAACGGCTGACGGCAGACTTGTGAACCGATCGATCCTGTTTGGCCGCAACGGCGCAATTGTCGCGCGTTACGACAAGATTCACATGTTCGACGTCGATCTGCCCGGTGGCGAGAGTTACCGGGAGTCGCGAAACTATCGTCCCGGCAAAAACCTTGTGGTTGCCGCGGCCGCGAGGACCCTGATCGGCTTGAGCATCTGTTACGACGTACGTTTTCCCGGACTATACCGTGCCCTTGCCCAGGCTGGAGCGACCATCCTGACAGTTCCTGCCGCATTTACGGTCCCCACCGGTGAGGCGCATTGGGAAGTGCTCTTGCGGGCACGCGCCATTGAAACCGGGTGCTTTGTGATAGCGCCGGCGCAGGCCGGGACGCATGAAAGTGGCCGCAAGACCTATGGCCACAGCATGATCGTCGCGCCCTGGGGCGAAATCCTCGCCGAAGCCGGCGTGGAAACAGGCATTGTTGTTGCAGATGCCGACATGAATGACGTAATTGAGGCGCGCCGGCGCATACCGGCCTTGCAACACGATAGAGACTTCAAGGAACCGGGGGACAGGCTAAGAGCCGCATCATGATACGATACGATCTCATATGCGATCGAGGACACAGCTTCGACGGCTGGTTCAGGGACAGTGCAACCTACGATGCGCAACAAAGGGCGGGGCATATCACCTGTCCGACCTGTGGTTCCGCCAACATTGACAAACAGCTCATGGCGCCACGGATTCCGGCTAAATCCAACACCAGGGCAGACGAGAAGCAGCCGGTTTTTTCAGCACCGGCATCGCCAGAACAACGCGCCCTGACGGATATGATGCGCAAGCTGCGCCGCCACGTGGAAGAAACGGCAGACTATGTCGGCGACCAGTTCGCCGAGGAAGCCCGCAAGATTCACTATGGCGAGACGGCCGAGCGCGGCATCTATGGGGAAGCCTCGCTCGATGAAACCAAGAGCCTCCTGGACGAAGGTATCGAGGTTGCCCCCCTGCCAAAGCTGCCGGAAAACGGCAATTAGGGCGATTTCTCAAATCCAGCGCACCGATACGATTTTTCAGACAGGCCTTTTTCGGTCGACAATCCAGCAAACCCAAGATTATATCACGTCCTACAAAAAGGGATGAAAAGTATGATCAACCGGTATGCGCTGGTGCGGGCGTTCGTGTTATTTGGCCTTGCCACAGTTTTTCTTTTTTCTTCTGCGTCTGCGTTCCATGCCAAAGATCGCAAGATACGAATCGGCTGGCAGATCCCCTGGGCCATACAGGGTCAGCTCGTGCAGGCGCTGAAGCACACGAACATTCATGAACTCGTGAACCTGCAGGCTGAATTCGTCGGCTTTTCCTATGGAGGCCCGCTCAACCGGGCAGCGCTGGCAGATGAGGTGGATATCTTGCTGACGGCCGATCAGCCCGCCGCGGTCCTGCTGTCGAAAGGCAAGGGCTTCAAGATCGTCAGCCGGATGATGTACAACCGTGTCTGCCTTTATGTTCCGCCCAAGTCGCCGATTACCGATCTTGGCGGGTTCGCCGGCACGAGGCTGATGGGACCGATAGGCGCCGCTGCCGAACGCGTGGCCATGAGCACCCTTGAGACTGCCGGAATATCCGCTGCAAAGCTGCAGATCGGACAGCTCGATATGTCGCAGCAAAACTCGGTCATCCGCTCCGCGGATGCGCAGGTGGTTCGCTGGGCGGGGGTAGATGGCTTTTTCGGCTTCGATCCGCTTCCGGCCATCTGGCAAGGCGAAAAGCTGGCACGAATTGTATCCTGCGGCAAAGTCGTGTCGGTTGTGGTCGCTTCAGATGAAATGCTGATGAAACGTCGCGACGAGTTGGAGGATTTCCTGACCGGATTTGTCCTGGCCTGGGATCAGTTTCGCCAGGACCATGCCCGTTTCGGACGGCTGTTTCTCGATGAAGCATCGATTGACGCACCGCTGCGCGTGCTCGACGATGTCGCATCGATCGAACCGAACTACGTCGCGCCGTCTATAGATGCCCTGTCGCTGACACTGAGCGAAGAAGACGTGCTGGTCATCGAAGAGGCACAGGACTTCCTGGCCAAGAAAGGCATCGTGCCGGCCGGTTTCAAGGTACGTGACTGGATTGATACGGGCGCCTTGGAAAGGGTGCTGGAACAGGCCCGTTTTAAGGAACTGGCCGGAAAGGTCCAATGACTCCGACCGGCACCGGGCATGCGTCCCTTTGGACTTTGGCCGGTACCGGGCTGTTTGTTCTTTTGTGGGGAATTTGGCCCGGGTCGTTGGCCATTCCGCCACTCGGTTCGGTGTTGGCCGAATTTCCCGGCCTGATCGAAAACGGTCAGCTGCCGAAAGATGCGCTCGCCAGTCTGGCCCGGGTACTGGCCGGCGTGTCGCTGGCTTTCCTGACGGCATTGGGTCTTGGTATAGTGGCAGCGGCCTTGCCGCCATTTCGATACATGCTTGCAGCCGCCACGGAACTGATCCGGCCGGTTCCCCCGATCGCATGGGTGCCGGTGATAATCGTCATATTCGGCATCGGCAACAAACCTGCCATCGCGATCGTCACGCTTGGCGCGTTCTTTCCGATCTGGCTGGGTTTCTTGCAGGGCATTGATGCCATACGCCACGAGCACCTGCGCGCGGCGCGCAGTCTGGGAGCAACGCGAGTTCAGGAAATCACGATGGTCGCACTGCCAACCATGCGCCCATATGTGTTTCACGGCCTGCGGGTCGGCGGCGGGCTGGGCTGGTTCTGCGTTGTCGCCGCAGAGATGATGGGCGCCTCTTCAGGGTTGGGGCACCGGGTGCAATTGCTCAGCTTGAACATTCAGATGGACAAGGTGTTTGCGTATCTCATCGTCATTGGCGCCTTGGGGGCGCTTCTCAACCTGATCTTACGAGCTTTGGCGCAGGCATTCGACAAACAGGACCAGGCACATGCCTGAGACGCCCGCACTGGACATATCCGATCTCAGCTTCCGGCACCCGAATGGCAAAGTCGTTTTCGATGGATTTTCCGCAAGCTTCGACAAGGGCCGGTTTATCACCATTCGAGGTGCAAGCGGAATTGGCAAGTCGACCCTGCTCGGGCTTCTCGCCGGACATTTCCGGCCGGAACGCGGCACACTGACGGTTGCCGGCCATACCGTCCGGCGGGCCGGCGCAGATCGTCCCGTAGTTTTCCAGCAACACAACTTGTTCCCGTGGCTGACGGCCCGGGAAAATACCGAATTCGGATTGAAATGCCGGGGAACCAGCCGCGTTTCCCGTCGATCACGCGCCGAACAGCTGCTTGATGAAATGGGCGTTTTGGACGCTGCCGACGACTATCCCCACCAGTTGTCCGGCGGCATGCAGCAGCGCGTCGGCATTGCAAGGGCGCTGGCGGTAGAACCGCGCTGCCTGCTCATGGACGAACCGCTCAGCGCCTTGGACACGGACACACGCGACAGGATTCTGGCACGCCTGGCGACGGTCATCTCAGATTCGGATGTCCTGGTAATAATGGTCACCCACCATCTCCAGGCCCTAGCGAATTTCGCAGACTGCGACCTGCAGATTACCAGCCCGTCACGCAGCATATGCGAACGCCGCTACCCCGCCCAGGTAAAACAAATCACACTGGCGGGATCGGCTCACGATGAACGACCTGCAACGGGACGGCAATAACGCAAAAGGGGGGCCCGGCTTATGGCTCTGAAGAACGTCATTTTGGTTTCTTATGATTCGGTGCGCAGCGATGTCGCGTATTCCGGGAAATTTCCCGGTATAGAACGCCTGCGCTCCGAGGGGGTGACCTTCCGCAACTGCGTCTCGTCCGCCCCTGTGACGCCGATCAGCCATTCGACGGTGATGACCGGATTGCAACCTTACAATCATGGTGTCCGTCACCTGTTCAAAGAACAACTTGACCGGTCCTGCGACACCTTTGCCGCACTGCTGAAACGTGAAGGCGGCTTTGCCACGTCAGGCGTCGTCTCCTGCCCGGGCCTGAATGCCTGGTACGATATCGGGCGTGGGTTTGATATCTGGGACGATGAAATCCCAAGATTGCCGGATGGTACCGATCCACTCGAAACGGTCGATGTGAAATTGCGCGGCCAGGCGCTGAAGCGGGCAGACCTCGTGATCGAACGCTCCCTGGGGCAACTTGAGGCATTATCGAAACAGCGGCGGTTTTGTCATTTCATGCATTTTTTCGATCCCCACTGGCCCTACGCGCCGCCAAGCGAACCGTATGACGTCGCCGTGAACAACCCCTACGAGGGCGAAGTCGCCTTCATGGATCACTACTTTGCACAATGGATCGAAACCGCCACCGAGCGCGGCTATCTGGACAACACGCTGATCGTACTGATCAGCGATCATGGCGAGGATCTCGAAGGCTGGTACCCCAACGACCGGGGCGGGCAAAGTAATGGCCATCCCGAAGAGGCCGGACACGGCTGTCTTCTTTACGACCAAACGCAAATGGTGGCGCTCGTCTTCTGGTCGAAGGACATGTCCCGGCGTGAGGTTGAAACGCAAGTGCGTCTGGTCGATGTGGCACCGACGATACTGGACCTTCTCGGCATGCCGGCGCTCGATCGCAGCGACGGACAATCATTGGCCGGTGCCATTCTTCACAGCGAAACGCCGCCGTCCATACCAGCATATTCCGAAACGTTCTATCCCCGGGAACAAAACGAAGCCTCAGGCGGCAAGTTCGAATGGACGCGTGACAAGAAATCCATCCGGATCGACAACCGCTACAAGGTCATCATGCATGTTGGTGACGAGGAACTGGAGGTCTACGATCTCGAAGCAGATCCGCTAGAACGCAACAATCTCGCATCGGCAGAGCCTAGCGCATGCTGAGGCTCACCGCCCGGACCGCACCGCATCCTGTTTACTGGGCCTTGTTGCTGCTATCAGGCGTCACCTTCGGTGCATCGTTTTCGCTGATCAAGGTCGCTGTCAGCGCGGGACAGACCCCCTTGGGACTGGTGTTTTGGTACTCACTTCTGTCAGTGCTTATGATCCTGGCAACGGTTGTAGCCAGGGGCAACTGGGATTGGCTAACCAAGCCCGTCATCCAGTTCTGCCTGATATGGAGCCTCCTCGGTGCCACACTGCCTTCGGTTTTGCTGTTCTTGGCTGCACGTGAGCTTCCCGCAGGCGTCATCGCACTGGCGATTGCTTTGGTACCCATAGCCACTTTTGGCGGTGCAATATTGATGAAGCGCGACCGGGCCGATTTTCGCCGCAGCATTGGACTGGGCCTCGGTGCCATGGCGGTCATACTGGTCATTGCACCCGAAACCAGCCTTCCCGAACGCGGCGATGCCTTGTGGATGGTGCTGCCCCTGGGGGTTGTATTGTGCTATGCGGCCGAACATCTTTATTACGCCGCCAAGGCGCCGTCTGGCGTTCCCCCCGAGGCGTTGCTGTTGCTGATGTTTGTATTCACCACGCTGACAGTCATGCCGTTTGCGATCGGGTCATCTTCCTTTTTTGTTCCCGGCTGGCCACCGGGCAAGGTGGAATGGGCACTTCTCGGCGTGGCGGTGGTTATGGTGGCCGACTATTTCCTGTTCATTTTCCTTGTGGCGAAGACCGGACCGGTGTTCACCAGCCAGGCGGCATATATCGTCACGCTTGCCGGCGTCGGCTGGGGAATGCTGTTTTTCAGCGAACGACACTCGGTCTGGATATGGCTGGCACTGGTCCTGGTACTCGTCGGCGTGTCTTTGGTTCAGCCGAGAACCAACAGCCACCAAAACGCAATGGATTAGCACAACACTTTACCGGCGCAGGTACCCCATATCGATCAACCCAGAGGCGATATCGGCGGTTATGGCTTTACCCTTGCGCTCCCCGCCACGCGTTGCAGCCGACCAAATCGGCGCCAATTCACTGGACAGGCTTTCGGCCGCACGCGGGAACCGGTCTTTGACATCTTCGCTTTCATTGACGTCTGCCAGGCAATCAAAAAGAAAGCGCTCTTCGGTTCCAGCCGAAAGGTCGCGGTGAACCAGGTATTTCCACCGCCCATCTCGAACCGATACCAGGTGCCGCTTGGCGATTGAAGGCACATCCAGCAGATGTCCGGCGGCATGACAGGCATTCAGATAATCGCGCGCCTCCAGATAATCCCCAAACCATGCCTCGCAAAGCGAAACCAAACCGAGCGGCACTTTACTGCGCAGGCGCTGGTACAAACTGATACCGTCCATTAGGTCGGTCAGGCCGATACCGGCCAATTGCAGAAGTGTCGGAGCAATGTCGATGCTACGGACCATTTCAGGATCAATTCGGTTCTCCGGCACATCAGATCCGATGAACAACAGCGGTACGTTCGTCACGCCGTTCCAAATGGAATTGAAATGTTCATATCCGCGCGCGCTATGTTCCTCGCCGTGATCGCCGGTGACGGCAATCAATGCCGTTTCCATCCAGCCGAGCGATCTCAGCGTCTCTACCGCGCCGGTCAGCCTCGTCTGATCGAAACGTTCGACGCCGCGCAGATATAAATCCATCAACAGATCATATTGCCCGCTGTCATAGAGGTGCTCGGTCGCGGTATAGTATCCAAGGCGCAGTTCGCGCTCCTCTTCGGACCTGTTGCTTTCCAGAAGCCAATCCTCGCCCGGCACCGTCGCCGGTTCGAATTCGGCCAGTTGCATGACACGTTCGCTCTCTTTGCGAAAATGCGACCCATCCCGTTCGAAACCTGACATGCCGTAAGGCAGGTGCGGATCGGCAAAGTGCCAAAAGCAGAAGACCTTATCGTGTGAATGCTGCCGCAACAGATCGCCAAGCACGTCATCGTCTTCGTCAACATAGTGATCGACATCTTCGGTAAATCCCAGAATTGGGCCGATCAGGGTCGGAAAGTCCGTTGCCAGTATGGTCACGTACCCTGCACGTTTGAAATATGTGAACAGGGTTTGAACCTCAGCCCGCAGAGGGGTGAAGAAATATTCCCGGATGCCATGATTGTATGGCCAGCAGCCCGTCAGCATCGAGCCGTGCGACGCCGTCGTATAAGGTGCCTGCGCTTGGCAATTGGGAAACAAAGTGCCCAAAGAACACAATAAGTCCAACGTTGGTGTATTGGAGCAGGACTCAATGTCAAAGCGAGAAATGGAATCCCGGAACGGATTAACGCCGATCGCGTCAGACCGCAGCGTGTCTATGGACATCAACAATACTCGGTCTGCCATATTCACCCCCTCTACCTGCAATCAAGCTAGTGTATCATCCAGATCGGACGATAAGTTGTAGATGCTGTGCACCCTTCAGCCAAGTCTACTATCTCTCACATCATGTTTTGAAAAACAAAATACCGGCACATGCAAGTGTTATGAAGGGGCAATGTGAGAGAGTAGAACGCCGAAACGGTCCAAGATCTGTCGATCGCACGCAATTCTGTCTGCGAAGGCAACCTTGCGGTGTTTAGAGCACTATGCGTCAGGCGGTTGTCAAAACGCCCGCTATCTACAACATATGGACTTCGCGATATCAGCGCCAACCCAGTCCGTGAGGTACCATGATCAACCGGCGTGCAATGATGGTTTCCGCCGGCACGGCGGCCGCGGCGGCGATACTGCCTGTCATGAGCCGCGCCGTGCTGGCTGCGAACCCGGCCACCAGGGTCATACCATCCAGCGGGGAACGGATCCCGGCCATTGGCCTGGGATCATGGATCACCTTCAATGTGGGACGCGACCCGGTATTGCTTGATCAAAGCGCAGCGGTGATCACCGCCTTCGCGCAAGCCGGTGGCGGCATGATCGATTCCTCACCCATGTACGGATCAGCGCAGACCACCATCGGTCACAGCCTTAAACGGCTTGGCCGCCCGAAGACTGTATTTTCGGCAGACAAGGTCTGGGTCTCAAATGGTGCGCGCGGACCTGCACAGATCGAACAGTCGCGCAAGTTCTGGGGCATAGAACGTTTCGACCTGCTGCAGGTACACAATCTGGTGGCCTGGCGGCCCCATCTTGAGACGCTGTTCGAGATGAAATCTCAAGGCACATTGCGCTATGCCGGCATCACCACGTCCCATGGCCGGCGTCATGGCGATCTCGAAGCGGTGATGGCGAAACATCCGGTGGATTTTGTACAACTGACGTACAACATTGCCGACCGGGAAGCCGAGAGCAGGCTGCTTCGGCTGGCCCGGGAAAGGGGAATCGCGGTCATCGCCAACAGGCCGTTTCGGCGCGGATCTCTCCTTAGGAGCCTGGAGCGGCATCCACTGCCCGGTTTTGCCAACGAAATCGGTGCCAAGAACTGGGCGCAATTCGCACTCAAGTTCATCATTTCTCACCCCGCCATTACCTGTGCGATCCCGGCCACGACAAGGGTCGACCATGTCCGCGAAAATGTTGCCTCCGCTTCAGGCACACTGCCCGATGCCGCGATGCGCGCGAGAATGGCGGCACATGTACAGGGCCTTTGATGCCGGATTGGCTGACATACAGCCCATCTGATTTTCTGCTGTTTTCGGCCCGGACGTACCAACGCCTGTTCATCCTGCACAACGAAGCGCTCTGGCCGCTTCACATCGCAGCTTTGATGACGGGGCTGGGTTTGATTGTTTGTGTGTGGCGGCCCGGCCCGGCATCGCAACGGCTCATCCCGGCAATTCTCGCTGTAACATGGGCCTGGGTCGCATGGTCTTTCCTATGGCAGCGCTATGCCACGATCAACTGGGCGGCAAACTACGCTGCATGGATCTTTATAATTCAGGCGGCCATGCTGGCTGCGTTCGCACTGCCAAGATACGGCCTGAGGCTGGCAGGCCCCGGTGGCGCCTGGTGGGATGGCCACATCGTCTTGCTGCTCGCAATCGTGCTGATCTATCCGCTCTTGCCGTGGATCGTCGGCAGAAACTGGAGGGCCGGCGAACTTTTTGCGATTGCACCTGACCCGACGGTACTTGTAACCCTTGCCATCCTGTCCCTTTC
>JANQIR010000056.1 GCA_028282065.1 Aestuariivirgaceae bacterium | reverse complement strand
ACAAAAAAACCGTAGCCAAGGTGCCTGAAGGTCACGCGCGGTTCTTCAAGACGCGCCAGATGGAGCCCAACGAGAAGGGCTTCGTCGGATATGAAACGGTCTGGGAACCGTTTCAAAAAGAAGCGGAATACAAAACGCCGAAACGGCCGTAGTCACCAACAACTTCAATTCATAATGCCGGGTGGCTCAGATCGGCCGCTTCAGGGCCTCGTCGACGTCAGAGCCGGCATGTTCCGGTTCACCGGTTCTTATCTCATCGTCGGTCGCATCACGAACCGTGAGCACTTTGAGTGTGAACACCACATGGCGTCCGCATAACGGGTTGTTGCCGTCGACAGTCAATGTCTTATCGTCCATCCTTGTCACGATGAAGTTCCGGATCTCGCCCTTGTCGTTCTCCATGACGATCGTGGTGCCGATTTCGCGGTAGGCCTCTGGGACGTTTTCCAACTGATCGGTGAACACCAATGACTCATCCCTTGGGCCATAAAGCCGATTGCAGTCGATCGGCACCTTGATCGTGTCACCGGCCGATTTACCCTCCAACTGTCGCAGAACATGCGGCGCGAGCACATCGTTGTGGCCGTGAACGTAGCCGAGCGGGAACTCAACCGAGGTGAGAACCTCACCGGTTCCCTGGTCCGTCACCTTGTAGATGACTTCGACAAGCTTGTTGTCCTGGATGACGTCACTCATGACACACTGCGAACAAGATCAAGATACCCGCGTTTGTGACTCTAAAAGATGGACGCACCGAAAATCCTGATCTCACCATCCTCAAATCCAAGGACCAGCCTTCCAAGCCATTCGCCCTCTCTCTTGGAACTGCGCTGCCGGTACAGCACGGTGACATGCTCACCCCGGCGGATGATCCCGAGGTAGTCGAAGTTCTCCGAGAGGTTCCTGGTGAGTTCACTGGTCGCGAACTGCCTGCCGGCCTCGACCTCGTTCATGGCAAGCGTCATTGAACGGGAAAATCCCTTGACGAAATCTCCGTAGTTGCCCTGATTGGAATTCTTGACGAGGTCGCGCCACATCGGATGTGCAATGGCCAGTATGTCCTCGTCACTTTGTTCCGTGATGTTCATGAATTGAGTGTCAACACCAAGGTTGTTTTCCATCAGAGCACTTTGCGACCGATATCGTCAACGCGCCGCCGCACCGGCTTGTTTCTTTACACTTCGCTTTCTCGGCGCCTTGGCAGCCTGTTTGGTGTCGGCGTCTTTTTCATTCGCATCCACCAGGTGGTAGCAAGGAGCCTTTTCCATGGTGTATTCGCCGGTCTTCGGGTCACGACGCGAAACCGTAAGAACGTGCCAGTTCTCATCGTCCAGTTTCATGGCGTCACCTCTGTAGTAGTAACCCGGCCAGCGCGTCTCCTTGCGGAACAGCGTGTGCTGGGTCACGCATTCAGCGGTGCGGTGGCGGTGCTTCAACTCCCAGGCGCGCAATAGTTCATGGAGATCCTTGGCGGCCAGGCACTCAAGGTCCTCTTCCATGATTTTCAGCTTCTTCAAGCCGATATTGAGGAGCTTTTCGTTCGTCATGTAGCTGACGGTCACGCCACCGCAGTACTCGTCCATCAGCTTTTGCAGCCGGTCGAGTCCCTGCTTGGGATGAATGTAGCTCGGGCTCACGGTGCCAGCGACAATCTCATTGCGATAGATCTTATAACGCTCCATAGGCCTGAAGATCTCTTCCTTGCGGTCCTCAATCTGCCTGTCGGACACCACAATGCCTTCTGCCTTGCCATCATCGATGTATTTGCAGGCGGCTTTCGCAGCCAGGCGGCCCTCGGTGAACGAACCCGACGAGAAGGCATGCGGAGTGCCACCAACAGCATCACCGGCGCCAAACAGCCCTTCGACTGTCATCATGCGGTTGTAGCCCCAGAAATACTCCGGTGGTGAGACATCCTCAGGCCCGCTTGCCCAACCGCCGGCGCCGGTCGCATGAGAACCCATGACGTACGGCTCCGATGTGGTCAGTTCGGGATTTTCGTTTTTTGGATCCACGTCCGTGGCGGCCCAAAGGACAGCCTGGCCCACCGTCATGCCGAGGAAGTTCTCCCAGCCAACCTCTTCCAGGTGCGGATCCTGGAAGGCATGCATGGTTACCATATGGATCGGCCCGCGGCCGGCATTCATTTCACTGATCATCGCATGGTTGCGCAAGCAGGTCGGGATCGGCCTGTGCGTTCTATGCGAAAGTTCCGGATCGAGATATTCCTTGCCGACCATTTTCTGAAGCGCAGGAAACCACTTGGACTCATACTCTTCGCCCAATCCATTCTGTGTGTAGGTCTTCAGGTGCAAAAAGTAGGCACCTACTGGCCCGTAGCCATCCTTGAACCGCGCCAGGACAATGCGGTTTTCCATCTGTGTCATCTTAGCGCCGGCATTGATCATAAGGCCATAGGCGGATCCGGACGACCAGGGTGCATACCAGACGCGGCCGGCGCCTTCGCCAACAGACCGCGGCTTGAATATGTTGGATGCGCCGCCCGCAGCGACGATGACGGTCTTGGACTTGTAGACGTGATAGTTGCCGGTACGCACGTTGAACCCGACGGCACCGGCAACGCGGTTTTCCTTGGCATCGTCCATCAGCAGGTGCGTGACGCAAATTCGGTTGTCAACTTTGTCGGCGGATTTCTTGGCGGCCTCCGCCACGATCGGCTTGTAGGATTCGCCGTGGATCATGATCTGCCATCGCCCTTCACGCAGATAAGTCCCCGTTTCCGGGTTCTTCATGATCGGCAGGCCCCACTCTTCGAACTGGTGAACGGTAGAGTCCACATGGCGGGCCATGTCGAACAGCAAGTCCTCGCGCACCAGGCCCATCAGGTCGATGCGGGCATAGCGGACATGGTCCTCCGGGTTATTTTCACCCCAGCGGGTGCCCATGTAGCAGTTGATAGCATAAAGGCCCTGTGCGACAGCGCCCGAACGATCGATATTGGCTTTTTCGGCAACGACAATATTCTTGTCCTGGCCCCAGAACCGAGCCTCCCAGGCAGCACCGCTGCCGCCAAGCCCGCCGCCGACGACAAGAACATCGATATTGTCTTCTATGATCGTTTTGTGGGCCATCAGTAGTACACCCCTTGCTTCATCTTCAGCCCGGCCGATTCCAGGGTGTGCAGGCCGCCTTCATCCAAGCGGATGTATCTAGGTTCGTTATACAGCAACTCGCTGTCGCGCATCTCCCGGTTGGGCCCGGGAACATCCTTCAGCTTCGGGATGAACTCGCCCCAGGGCTTCGTTGTGATGGGTGAGAGGAAGTTCTTCTCCGTGCCGTCGCGGAACTTGATCCTCCAGGAAATCGTGCCCTTTTCCTCCTCCCGGCGGACCCGGACGCTGTGACCAAGCGGGGCAAAGTCGGCATAACCGCGCGCATCGATCGCGTTCTGCGGGCATGCCTTGACACAAGAATAACACTCCCAGCACATATCCGGCTCGATGTTGTACGCCCGGCGATAGGTCGGATCGATATGCATGATGTCCGAGGGACAAATATCAACACAATGCCCGCAGCCGTCGCAGCGTGTCATGTAGACGAAGGTTGGCATTACTGGATCCTTCTTTGTTCGATCGAAGTCACTGGTTGTCGCCTAGTAGTGATGCGGCTGTTCGCGCTTGATGCCGAGCCCCATATTGAGGGGTGCATCTTTCAACAAATTCATGGAATGCCTGTCGCGATCTGCCGGATCCGTTCTGTCGGCGGGCTTCGGCAGGTTGTCGAGCGAACCGTCCGCCACGGCGACACGCTTTTGAAAAGCCGCAGCCGGCTTGAAGAACATGTGAGCGAACTTCGACCACATCACGCCGCCGAACAGGACGGCGCTGGAGATGATGAACAATACCAGGAAGAATGCGCTCAGCGCACCCGCTCCAGCTGCCTGGAACACCGCCCAAAGCAGACCGAACGTCGTGGTCGCCAGCAAGGAAAGAATGAACAGGTCCGCACGCACGATGCGGTACCAGGGATGCCCTTCAGAGGCGACATCGACCCGGATGACAAACCAGAACCAGTAGCCGCCACCGCAGACCATCAGCGCGCCCAAATACCACAAGAAGGGCCACAGGCCCGGTGTCGAGTCCACCGCTGTGGGATAGGAGAACACCATCACGACCGTTGCAATAATGAAAAACACGAACCCGTACATGCCGAGCAAATGGGCTATTCGTCTGTGCGGGTTGCAGAACTCCGCCGATGTCAGTACGTCCTGGGCGACCGTCTTAACCGCGATCGACGCCATTTCGCCGCCACCGAGCTGCTGTGCCACGGCCTCTCTGGCCTTGCGGGCATTTTCAAAGAAATACTGGGCGCTCTTCTTGTGCAAGACGTCCAGCAGCGTTCCGCCCACGACGAGGATAAACATGACGATCACGTAGGCCTGCATGATCCCGGGCGAGATTGATGCCGAAAGCTCGGCAAACGGATTGCTGAACATCAACGTGATCTCCTCTCCAAAACCCCCGCTGCTTCATCGGTCCGGACCGCAGCTTCTTTTTATGCCTCTGGCTACACTCCCGCAGCCGTCAGCCCTGTTTTGGCGATCAATGCACGAACAACGCAGCGTGTCACGCCGCCGGAAACAAGTCCAGCAAAGCTCTCGCGCCGCGCGCACTATATGGCATTTGAAGTCGCACTTAATGAAAGTGCTATTCGGAAACGCCGGGATGGGCAAGAGCCAGTTTCACAAGAAAGATGGTACAGCCCCCAAGCCGGCTGGCTGCGATGCAGTTCGCGCCCGAAACAGACAGCGGGTCGCAACAAATGGCCGTGGCACAATCCCCTGAGAACAAAATCTCGCATGTGCGAGCTTGCGACCCCCAAAGTCGCAACAAAATCGGTTGACCAAATTTCTTAAGGTATTGTTTTAATTATGGAAATTTGGCGGGCGCACAGGGACTCGAACCCCGGACCTACTGATTAAGAGTCAGCTGCTCTACCAACTGAGCTATGCGCCCGCATCGCCTGGAAACAGACGGAACCGGATGGCTGGCCATCCGTGCCAAAGCACGCCTGTCTATCAAAGCACAGCGACGCTGTCCAGCATCACCGCAATCACGGCAACACGAACGTCCGGCACGCCAACAACACCATCATTTCGCAGGAAAACCCCTACCGCAACGCAGGTGCTTTAACACAGGTTCACCCCATGTTGCCGACGCCGTAGCACCGGGACCCGCATCGCGTAAGAGTTTATGTAATATGGAATTGTGACAGTTCAAGGACCACGCCGGTCAGACACCGCAAGCTGCTCTGCAGGCATCAGCCGGCCGCGCACCCGGCGCTGTTCCAGCTTGTTCATCGCCGAGATATAGGCCTTCGCGGAAGCAACCATCGTATCGGGATCTGCCGCCCTGCCTGTGGTGCTCACACCGAGATCGCGATCTTCCAGGCGCACGGTTACCTCAGCCTGCGCGTCGGTGCCCTCTGTCACTGCATGCACGTCATAAAGCGCCAGTTTGGCGTCATGCGGCACCAATTGCTGAATTGCATTAAACGCGGCATCGACAGGCCCGTTGCCGGTCGATTGCACCGTCTTGTGCTCTCCATCAATGCCCAAGGTCAAGGTGGCCGACTGTGGCCCGTGTGTACCTGCGATGATCGTCAGCGATTCCAGCTTGACCCGGTCTTCCGCCGTCGCGATGTTTTCATCGACCAGCGCCTCAATATCCTCGTCATAGACATGTTTCTTGCGGTCGGCCAGATCCTTGAATCTCACGAACGCGTCCTGCAAGGCATTGTCGGACAGATCGTAGCCCAGTTCTTCCAGCTTGGTCTTGAACGCATGCCGGCCTGAATGCTTGCCCATCACCAGCGAGGTCTTGCCGGCGCCCACCGAATCCGGCGTCATGATCTCATAGGTCGACGTATTCTTCAGCATGCCGTCCTGATGAATGCCGCTTTCATGGGCAAAGGCGTTGCGTCCGACAATCGCCTTATTGAACTGCACCGGGAAGGACGAGGCAGCCGACACCAGTTTCGAGGCCCGCGTCAGTTTCGATGCATCGACATTCGTGTAGTAAGGCATGACGTCACCACGTGTCTTGACCGCCATGACAATTTCTTCCAGCGCCGCATTACCGGCACGCTCGCCCAATCCGTTGATCGTGCACTCTATCTGACGCACGCCGCCGTCCAGCGCTGCCAGCGAATTCGCAACAGCCATGCCCAGATCATCGTGATTGTGCGCCGAAAACACCACCTTGTCGGAACTTGGAACCTGCTCACGGATCGATTTGAACATGTCACGTATTTCGTCCGGCACCGTATAGCCGACCGTATCCGGCAGATTGATCGTCGTAGCGCCGGCCTTTATGGCCGCCTCGACACACCGGCACAGATATTCGATGGGCGTGCGGGTCGCATCCATCGCCGACCACTCAACATCTTCAACAAGGTCACGCGCCAGTGTCACCGTGCTGGTAATGATGTCCAGCACCTCTTCCTGGCTCTTGCGCATCTGATGTTCCAAATGGATTGGAGACGTCGACACGAAGGTATGTATGCGCGGCCTCCCGGCATGCTTCACCGCCTCGCCCGCACGGATAATGTCAGCCGGAATGGCCCGCGCCAATCCGGCGATTGTCGCCTTCTTGGCACGCTGGGCAATCTCAGAAACCGCTTCGAAGTCGCCTTGCGATGCAATCGGAAAGCCCGCTTCGATAACGTCCACACCCATATCATCGAGCAATTCGGCAACTTCCAGCTTCTCTTCAAATGTCATCGTCGCACCAGGCGACTGCTCCCCGTCACGTAATGTCGTGTCAAAGATGATGACGTGGTCCTTGCCGTTCTGCTGCGCCTTGTCTTTCGCACTCATGGCCGTTGTATCCTTGCACTTGCTGCCCGGCGGGCCTTTTATGCCGCACACCGGAACCTGGTAAAATCATAAGAGGTTTGAAATTTGATCCCCTGAATACCCGCCCGCCAACCGGGACAGCCGGTAGTCAGGGGCAAATAAGGAGAAGTAGGCCGGTTTTTGCGCGCAACAGCGTCCGCTCGCTACGGTGTAGCGTGCCGGCAATCGGCTGGATCATTTTGGCGCAAACACAGATCATCATTCAGATCCTGATGGTCGTCCCTTCCGAGATGATCCCAATTCGCCTCTAAGGCCACGTTAACGTCCCCGGCCAATGCTGAAGACACATATCAAATAGCCCGGTGAAAGCAAAAGTGCAATACGTCCCTCCCCGTACCACCATAGAGGCTCGCCATCGCGACCATGTATCGTCACTGTGCGCGGCAAGGTCCAGTTGAATTGCGGATGATCAGACTGGTTTCCAAAGGCCTGGGCTGCGACGTACGCCGCCCAGCCAGCCTGGCCAACAGATATTTGGCGGCTTCTTCGCCGATATCGCGATGCGGTGTACTGACGGTCGTCAAAGACGGCGTCATTTGCCGGGCAAGCCAAAGATTGTCGAAACCTGCAATCGATACGTCTCGCGGAATGCCGACCCCCATATCCATCGCTTCGAAAATCGCTCCGTAAGCAAACGGCTCCGAACCGCACACGATTGCCGTTGGCGTTACCCCCGACGTCATGGCCAGCCGAAACATTTCGCGGCCCTCGTCCACACCGAAGGGCCGCTCGAACAGCAATTCCGGCCGAAGCGTAACACCAACCTTTGCCAGACCGCGTCTGACACCTTCCAGACGGTCGGATGCGCGATCGTTGTCCTCCAGAAGTCCGGAAAACACAGCAAACTCCCGATGATCCAGGCCCACAAGATAGTCGGTCAGATTTTCCGCCGCCTGCACATTGTCGAACCCGATACACGGATGCAGGCTGCCCTTGGCCGAGCGCCACAACACAGCATATGGAATGCCCCGGCGTTGGATCACGTCGTAGACTTCGGCTCTTCGCTCCACTCCGACCATCACCAGCGCATCAATCCCGCTTTGCAGCATGTTGTGCACATGCCGCTCTTCCAGCCGGGTATCATATCCCGATGAGGCAACGGCCACCGTGTACCCGGCATCAGCCATCCTCTTCTGGAACACTTCCAGCGCAGAACCGAACAACGCATTGTCAACGGCAGGAAAAATCGCCCCGATCATCCGGGAATGTCGGGATGCGAGCGCGCGGGCCGCACCGTGCGGCACATAGTCCAGCGCCTTGATCGCCTCCATCACCCGCCGCCGCTTGTCGTGACGGACACGGTCTGGATAGTTCAGGCATCGCGATACGGTAGCGGGAGAAACACCGGCTTTCCTGGCGACATCCTCAAGCGTCGCCGTAGACACACCCTCATATTTGAGAGCGCTTTCAGAAATTACCATTTTCTGCGCCTCAATTCCCCCGGATGCCATTCATGACCTTACACCACTTACCATTCAATATCCAATAATTTATGTCACTTTCGACGATTTACTGTGCTTCTTATGCTGGCGGGTTGACTCTACGGCAAGTTCAAGGATATACGTGCAAGCGCTTTCAATTTTTCACCAGTTTGGTTGAGTTGAATTGTTTGATCCGGTCCGTACTCCAGTCAACGTTCCTTGGAGCAGTCGGGCGCGGTACAGGTGACAGTTTCCACGTCTGGGGCAGGAAGCAAGATGGCCGCAATCACTGCCGCGTCGGCAGCTGAACCTCTCGCCAGATTCTCAGGTGACCTAAGCTCGCCCGAGCCCTTGCCCGACGAAGGCATAGACGCCGCCGTGGCACTCATGCGCGACGGCCGTCTTTTTCGCTATGGCGAGGACCGCAACACCTTGCCGGAAGCGGCATTGCTGGAAGAAGAATTTGCCGCCTATATCGGGCGGCGTTATTGCGTCGGCATGAATTCCGGCGGTTGCTCGTTGTTTGTCGCCTTGAAGGCCGCAGGCGTTCAGCCCGGCGATAAAGTCCTGGTAAACGCGTTCACATTGGCCCCCGTGCCTGGCGCCATCGCACATGCATCCGCAAAACCGGTCTTTGTCGACATTGATCAGCGCACCGTGATCGATCTCGCGGATCTTGATCGTAAAGCCGCGCAAACGGGCGCGCGCTATTTGATGCTGTCATACATGCGCGGTCACATTCCGGATATGGCGGCCGTCATGGAGGTTTGCCGTAAACATGATCTCATCGTCATTGAGGACTGCGCGCACACGATGGGCGCGGATTGGGATGGCCGGCTGACCGGTACGTTCGGACACGTTGGATGCTTCAGCACGCAAACGTTCAAACACATGAATTCGGGCGAAGGCGGCTTCCTAGTCACTGACGATGACGACATCGCCGCACGAAGCGTTTTATATTCCGGCAGCTATATGTTGTACGCACAACATCGCGCACGCCCGCCGTTGGACGTCTTTGAGCGGCACAGGGAGATAACACCGAACTTCTCCATGCGGATGTCCGGATTGGCGGCAGCGATCCTGCGCCCTCAGCTCGCAGAACTTCCAAAGCGCAATGCCGAATGGCGCAAGATTTACGACATGCTGGCGCCGCTGGTCGACTGCATCGCGCATTTGCAAATACCTGAACGGCCCGCACAGGAAGGCTTTGTGCCCAGTTCTCTGCAATTTCTCATTGAAGACCTCGACAGTCGGCAGATGGCACGATTCATCGAGCTGGCCGATGATCGCGGCGTTCACGTCAAGTGGTTCGGCGCCAGCGAGCCGGTCGGTTTCACGAGCCGGCACACCCATTGGCGCTATGTCGACGCAGACAATCACCCGGTACCGGTTGCAGACGAAGTGCTGCACCGGCTGTGCGACATACGCCTGCCGCTGTGGCTAGGTCAACGCGATTGCAAGGTCATTGCAACTGTGTTGCACCAAGCCATGGCGGAGACCCTTGGACAAAGAATTTGAGGAGTAACGTAACGAATCTTGATTGAAATAATCAAAACAACCAAGCAGGTACTTATTCAATGGCACCTCACACGGGCTCATGGTACTTTCACAAGTGCAAAACAGCCAAAGAGTTTGAGGCCAAATGGGAAAAGGCCTGCTATAACGGAAGATGTAAACTCAGGAGGGAGTTAAGCCTATGAAGCATTTAAAGAAACTAGCGCTGGCAGGGGCCGTGACGGCAGCAATGTCTGTCTCCGCCGCCCAGGCCGCTGACGTGATTATCGGCGTGCCCAACTGGCCGTCCGTGAAGGTCACGGCGCACGTTCTCAAGGTCGTCATGGAGGATAATCTGGGTCTTGAGGTTGAGTTGCAGAACGGCACGAATCCGGTTGTCTTCGAGGCGATGGATTCCGGCGCGATGCATGTCCATCCGGAAGTCTGGCTTCCCAACCAGGCGAACTTGCACGACAAGTTCGTTAAGGAAAAGAAGACCGTGAAGGCCAACCCGAACGGTGTAGCGGCCTTCCAAGGGATGTGTGTCACCAAACACACCGCAGAGTCGACAGGCATCAAGAAACTCTCCGACCTTACCAATCCGGACATGGCCAAAAAGTTCGACACCGATGGTGACGGCAAGGGTGAAATCTGGATCGGAGCATCCGGCTGGGCGTCGACCAATGTCGAGAAAATCCGCGCCAAGTCATATGGTTATTCCGAGACCATGAACCTGAAGGAGATGGACGAAACTCTGGCGCTGGCGGAAGTTGACAACGCCGTGGCACAGAAAAAGCCGATCGTGTTCTTCTGCTACACGCCTCACCACATGTTCGCCCTGCACGAACTGGTCATTCTGGACGAGCCGAAATACGACGCGGCCAAGTGGAAAGTGATTCAGCCGACAGATGATCCGGAATGGCTCGAGAAATCGTCCGCACCCGTCGCCTGGGATCTGGCGTATCTGCATATCTACTACGCCGCAGAGCTTGAATCAAAGAGCCCTGCCGCTGCACAGCTTCTGTCAAAGGTAAAGCTGGATACCGACACGGTTTCCAGGATGACCTTTGCCCTGGTGGTAGAAAAGCAGGATCCTGCCGCCTATGCGAAGAAATGGGTCGCAGAGAACGCCAAGATCGTAGACAGCTGGCTTAAATAAGTTCATGCTGTTATATGGCGGTGCGGCGCTTGCGCCGCACCGCTTTTATTTGACTGAAGCTCACGTACCACAAATCAATAAGACGCCGTTTTGAGCGGCGCGTGGCCCGCTTGCAACGAGGGGACTGCCACTTTGTCTGAATCTGTCATCAAACTCCAGGGCGTCTGGAAGATATTCGGCGACCGCGCCGACGAAGCCATGGCCGCGGTCCAACAGCGCGGTCTTACAAAGCCGGAAGTTCTGAACGAATTTGGATGCGTTGTTGGAATTGCCGATTGCACCTTCTCGGTCGAAAGAGGAGAGATCTTCTGCGTTATGGGCCTGTCCGGCTCCGGCAAGTCGACCATGGTCCGCCATCTGAACCGCCTTATTGAACCGACAGCCGGATCAATCGAGGTTCTAGGCAAAGACATGCTGGCTTTGGGCGGCGAGGAGCTGCGCGAAATGCGGGCCATGCATATCGGCATGGTGTTCCAGCATATGGCGCTCCTTCCCCATCGCACCGTTCGCGACAATGTCGGTTTCCCGCTACAAGTGCGCGGTGAACCCAAATCGAAACGCTGGGAAGTCTCGCAACAGTGCTTGAACCTTGTCAACCTGGAAGGATATGAGGACCGCTTTCCCCGCGAGCTTTCCGGCGGCATGCAGCAACGCGTGGGGCTTGCCAGGGCGCTGGCATCAAATCCGGAAGTTCTTCTGATGGACGAACCGTTTTCCGCCCTTGATCCCTTGATCCGCAGACAGCTGCAGGATCAGTTCATGGCGCTGTCCGCTGAATTGCAGAAGACCACGGTTTTCATCACCCACGACCTTGATGAAGCCATCCGCATAGGCAACCGCATCGCCATCATGAAGGATGGCATGATTGTCCAGATCGGTACGCCGGAAGATATTGTGACGAACCCGGCCGACGAATACGTCAAGGACTTTGTCGAAGGCATTTCGAAGCTTAAGCTGGTGTTTGCCCACTCCATTATGGAGAAGATTTCCGACTACAAACCAGCACGCGGCGAAAACCTGACAAAGTCACCAAGGACGCCGCATGACACCGATCTCGATCACCTGATCGATATCGCAACCACCACGACACAACCTATCGTCATTCAAGATAGTGCCGGCAAGGATGTTGGTGTCATCAACAAATCCACTTTGCTCAAGGGCATCCAGGGAGGCAAGGCATGACGGACACAGGCCTCGAACTCGGACCCAAATCGCTTGACAGTTCCGTTGGTGAGTTCGTCAAGGAAAACAGCGATTATTACTCAACGGAATTTGCCAAGATTCAGGGCAAGACGGGGTTTGCCTGGTCTTGGAACACCATGGCGGCCATATTTGGCCCGCTCTGGGGCGCTTTACGCGGTCTGTGGGGGTTCTTCTGGACCTTTCTGGTTCTGGAACTGTTTGCACTGGTGCAAATCGGCCGAGGCCTTTGGGGCGATCTTGGCGCATCACAGATGGCCCGTTGGGAACGGCTGGAAGGACTTGTCGCCAAACGTCAGCAACAGGCCAAGGAATTGTTGCAACAAGGCGATAACGAAGGTGCAAACGCGGCACTGAACGTTGCCGGCAACCTCAGGAAGGCTGCAGACAATGCGCGCGATGCTGCTGAAGCTGCATCTTCCGAAGCCGTCACAATCCTGGTCGTGGGACTGGTGTTGCTTGTGATCGTGAAGGTCATTGAGGGTTTTTACGCCAACGTAAACTATGAAAAGCAATACCTGCGTTGGCGGGCGGCCCCCGAAGTACAAACAGGCCTCAGCTGGCCGAGCGCCGCGTTCGGCAGTTTTCTCCTGCTGGGCATCTGGCCGTTGACGCTTTACAGGTTCACGGTTTCCAAGCCTGATGCTCTGGTCACCGAGTTTCCGATCAAGAAACAGTTCTTCACCCCCACCGCCAATTGGCTGGAGGGTGGCTTTGACTGGCTCGCCGTTGAATTTGGCAATGTGTTCAAGGGCGTCACCGCTGCAATTCGCGCTGTCCTCGACGGGCTTGAGGTCATCCTTGTGGCAACGCCATGGCCCGTGGTTATGCTCGTGATCGTCGTCACGGCATGGCGCCTGGCAGGTCCGCGCGTTGCGGTATTTTCCGCCGCCGCACTCGCCTATTTGGCGATGTTTGGCCTTTGGGAAGTTTCCATGATCACCGTGGCGCTGCTCGGCGCGGCCGCATTTTTATGCCTTCTGTTTGGCATCCCGCTTGGAATCTGGTTCGGTAAGAAGCCGCGTGCCTACACGATCGCTTTGCCGGTGCTCGATTTCATGCAGACAATGCCGGCATTCGTGTACCTTATCCCGATCATCGCATTCTTCGGGACCGGCAAACCGCCCGGCGTTCTGGCGACCATCATATTTGCCATGCCGCCTGTCATTCGCTTGACGGCTCTTGGCATGCGACAGGTTCCCGAAGGAACCAAGGAAGCCGCCGTGGCCTTCGGGTGCACGCGCTGGCAACTCCTGACGAATGTCGAGATACCTCTGGCTATGCCGTCCATCATGACCGGAATCAACCAGACCATCTTGATGTGCCTGTCGATGGTGGTGATCGCCTCGCTGATCGGCGCGGGCGGCCTTGGGGCCAACATCCTTGAAGCGCTTCAGTACGCTGCAAAGGGCCAGGGCATGCTGGCGGGCTTGGCGATCCTGTTCTGCGCCATGGTCATCGACCGTATCATTCAGGGAATGTACCGCCGCAAGACTGGCCAGGCATAAACAGCCCCGGCCCTTAACGCACCGGGCCACGCACGCTGCCAGGCTCAAAGAAACAAATTACGGGCGGAGCTTATCACGCTCCGTCCGTGCCATCCTTTCACCGCCAATCTCACGCAACAGTTTCAATTTGATGGCACGGGACAGATCCCGCTTGTCGCGCACAGTGATGACAAAGTGATCGGGGCCCATGACCACGAAACGGCGGAAATACTCGGTCAGCCCCCGGTTTCGATCCGCGACCGCCAATCCGTTGATCGTTATACCGCTGCCCGACAACCTGTCTTTTATGACGGACGGATGCGTCCCGGTATTCGCGGTCTCGTCGGCAGAGATATCCACGATCTTGCGGACACCCTCAAACCGGTTCGACATAATAGATTTGTAGGAGAACTCCATCGCCGGGCCGATGGCCGTGCCAAATGCCTGAAACCGGCGGAAATTCTGCCGAAGCAAATCGGAAAACCGCTCTGCGCTGGCGCCATCGTAGACACGGGTCCAGCCAACTGTCTGCAA
>JANQIR010000205.1 GCA_028282065.1 Aestuariivirgaceae bacterium | reverse complement strand
TTTGTTGTCGTACAAGCGGGAATCGGTCATTTTAAAATCGTACATTTGGGAAGATACCGATTTGCTGATATTTTGTGTGCCGGACACATTCTCGGCTCGGTGCAGGTGGCACTCGAATGGGCCGGCTCGCGGGTCGTCGTGTCCGGCGACTATAAGCGCCAGAGCGATCCGACCTGCCGGCCGTTTGAGCTTGTGCCATGCGATCTGTTCATCACCGAGGCGACATTCGGCCTGCCAGTATTCCGGCACGAGCTTGCCGCAGACGAGGTTGGTCGCCTGCTGGCATCGCTTCATGCCAATCGCGACCGCACCCACCTGCTTGGGGTCTATGGCCTTGGCAAGTGCCAACGGATGATCTGCCTGCTGCGGCAGGCTGGGTTTGACCGCACGATCTATCTGCACGGCGCATTGGCCGGCCTGTGCGATCTCTACGAACGGCTGGGCGTGCCATTGGGAGATTTGCAGCTTGTCTCTGAAACCTCACCAGGCGACCTCGCAGGCGAGTTGGTCATGTGCCCGCCGTCAGCCCTCAATGACAGATGGTCGAGACGGCTGGCCGATCCGCTGACCGCCTTTGCGTCGGGATGGATGCGGGTGCGCGGCAGGGCCCGGCAACGCGGCGTGGAGCTGCCACTGGTGGTCTCCGACCATGCCGACTGGCCGGACCTGATCCAGACCATCGAAGAGACCGGTGCCGGCGAGATCTGGGTGACGCATGGGCGCGAGGATGCGCTGGTTCATCAAATCGAACGTATGGGACGGCGCGGCAGGGCACTTGCTCTGATCGGATTTGAGGACGAGCCCGAATGACCCGAAGGCGCTCAAGATGAGAGAGTTTGCCCGGCTGTTGAACGCGCTGGTCTACACGTCTTCGCGCAACGCAAAGCTCCGGCTGCTCGCAGATTACTTCCGGTCGGTCCCCGACCCGGACCGTGGCTACGCACTCGCAGCGCTGAGCGATGGGCTGACACAGCGGTTTCCATTGCGCCGCGTGCTGGCGGACCTGCTCGAACCGCATGTCGATCCGGTTCTGTATCGTTTGTCGCGCGATTATGTCGGCGACACTGCGGAAACAGTGGCCCTGCTCTGGCCGGAAAAGAACGAATACCTGCCTGCTCCATCCGTTTCCGAGATCGCCGAGACGGTCACGGCGACGTCCAACAAGGATCTGCCCCGGCTGATCGAACGCTGGCTGGACACACTCGACAGCAATGGCCGCTGGGCGCTACTGAAGCTTCTGACCGGCGCACTGAGGGTTGGGGTGTCAGCGCGGCTGGCCAAGACCGCACTGGCGCAGATGGCAGGTCGCGAGACGGTGGACATCGAGGAAGTCTGGCACGGCCTGCGACCGCCCTATCTGGAGCTGTTTGCCTGGCTTGAAGGCCGCGGCGAGAGACCGGATCCCGGCGATGCGCCGGTTTTCAGGCCCTTGATGCTGTCCCATCCCATCGAAGAGACCGACTGGCCGGCACTTGAACCCGGCGATATCTGCGCAGAGTGGAAATGGGACGGTATCCGGGTGCAACTGGCCTCAAACGGCCGCGAGACGCGACTTTATTCGCGGGCCGGCGACGATATCTCCAGCGCCTTCCCGGAAATCGTCGACGCCTTTGCAGGCCTGAGCGCTGTCGCGGACGGCGAGCTGCTTGTGGTCCGCGACGGCGATGTGGCACCCTTCAACGACCTTCAGAAACGCCTCAACCGCAAGACCGTGACGGCGAAGATGCTGAAAGGCTATCCAGCACATATCAAGCTCTACGATCTGCTGTTCGCCGGCGGCGAAGACCTGCGCGGCCACCCGCTGCGCCAACGCCGGCAATCGCTGGAAGGCTGGCATGGCAGCCACCGTCCGCAACGCTGCGATTTGAGCGATGTGATTGATTTTGCCGACTTTGACGAGCTCCGGTCCCTCTGGCACAGCGCGCGCGCCCACAATATCGAAGGATTGATGCTGAAGCGCTGGTCCAGCCCCTACCTATCGGGCCGTCCCAAAGGCCACTGGTACAAATGGAAGCGTGCGCCGCTGACCATCGATTGCGTGATGATGTATGCCCAGCGGGGCTCCGGCAAGCGGTCTTCCTATCATTCCGACTATACTTTCGGCACCTGGCGGGCCGGGGATGACGGCGCTCGCGAGTTGGTACCCGTCGGCAAGGCCTATTCCGGCTTCACGGACGAGGAGCTGCTGAAACTCGACCGCTGGGTGCGCAACAACACAACCGAAAGATACGGTCCGGTGCGCGCCGTCAGGCCTGGACTCGTCCTGGAAGTGGCCTTCGATGCGGTACAGCCTTCAAAGAGGCACAAATCCGGCGTGGCCATGCGATTTCCACGCATCCACAGGATCAGGTGGGACAAGCCGGCAGAGGAGGCAGACACGCTGGAGACGTTGAAAGCCCTGATAATCGCAAGCCGTTAAGGGTTGCCTGCAAGGCCGGACAAATGTCACAGTCTGGTCTGTTAAAAAATGTGCCCGCCCGTGATCCGCCCGACCGGCGCTAACCGTAGAAAGACCAGTTTGGGCAGAACGGGGCCTGGCAGTCATGGCTTTGACGATGACGGACAATGCGCGCAAGTCTGAATCCGCTATGGAGGCGAAAGCCATGGCCGGGCTGCTTGGGCGCGTTGCGGAGGCACGCGACAAACAAGCCTTTTCGGAGCTGTTCACTCATTACGGGCCGCGGCTGAAAAGCTTTATGCTGCGCAAGGGATCGCCCACGGAAGAAGCCGAAGACCTGGTGCAGGAAACAATGATCGCGGTTTGGCGCAAGGCGCATCTTTATGCTTCCGACAAGGGTTCGGTGACCACCTGGGTCTACACGGTCGCGCGCAATTTGCGAATCGACCGCTATCGCCGCAATGGCGCTGTGCATTTGACGGGGCTGGACGACTATGACGAGGCTGCCGACGATACGCCGAGCGACGATGTGGTCAACCGGTCTCAGGAGGATTCACTCGTGAGAGCCGCCCTGGCAGAACTGCCGGGCGAGCAATCGGAAATCCTACGTCTGTCGTATATCCAGGATATGCCGCAAAGCGAGATTGCAGAGAAGTTGAACATTCCGCTTGGGACGGTGAAGTCCCGCATGCGGCTGGCCTATCGCAGAATGCGCCGTGGCTTGGAGGATTTGGCGTGAAAGTAAGTCATCATCTCGATCAATCGACGATCGTTTCATACGCGTCCGGCACACTGGATGAGGCGCTGAGCGCGGTGGTTGCCTGCCATATCGCATGGTGCAGCGAGTGCCGGCAAGCTGTCCGCCACGCGGAAATCGCCGGCGGCGTCATGCTTGATGAACTGGCGCCTGCAAAACTCTCAGCCACATGCCTGGACGAGATCATGGCACGGCTTGACGATGAAAGTATCGAGATTGAACCGTCCCGCACCAATCATGGCGATGATGGAAGCATCAGCGGTGTGCCGCGGCCGCTGGCAAAAATGATCGGCGGCAGAGCGCTTGATGAAGTCGAATGGCGCAAGGTCGGATCCGGCGTGTGGTTTCACGATCTTCCCGTCTCAGAAGGCGCAAAGGGCAAATTGCGGTTGATGAAGATCGCCGCCGGCAAGGCGATGCCCGAACACAGTCACGGCGGCATGGAACTGACTTTGGTGCTGCGCGGTGCGTACCGTGATGCGATCGGCCATTTCGGCATCGGAGATATTGCCGATCTTGACGAGACAATCGGCCACAAACCGGTCGTGACGCCCGACGAACCGTGCATTTGTCTGGTTGCAACAGAAGCGCCGACACGGTTCAAGTCACTGGTCGGACGGATCATGCAACCAATCGTCGGCATCTGACCCACAAATGGCGGCGGGCGCCCGACCGAAACACCACCGGCCATGAGCGAACCCCGCTGGAAAACGGTCTGGATCACCGGTGCCAGTACCGGCATTGGCCGTGAGGCCGCGCGGCAGCTTGCATCTGCCGGGTGCCGTGTTGCCGTATCCGCGCGGTCAGCCGAAAAGCTCCAGGGGCTTGAAGCTGAATCCGAACGCATCGTGGCATTTCCCGTCGATGTCACAGACGAGCAGGCCGCGGCAGAGGTCGTCGAGCGGATCGAAAGCCAGCTCGGACCGATCGATCTGGCGATCCTGGGCGCCGGGATGTATCAGCCTGTCGAGCTTGACGCGTTGGATCCGGCGCCGTTCGCCCTGACCATCCATGTCAATTACCTCGGTGTCATCAATTGCCTGGCCGCTCTGCTACCGCGCATGCGTAAGCGCCGGGGCGGGCATCTGTCGTGGATCGCATCCGTCGCAGGATATCGCGGTTTGCCGAAAGCAGCCGCTTACGGTCCATCCAAGGCCGCCCTTATCAATCTGGCGGAATCTCTGAAACCAGCACTTGCCCGAGAGAACATCCATGTCAGCGTCGTCAATCCGGGTTTCGTGGAAACCCCAATGACCGCCGTCAATGATTTCAAGATGCCATTTGTGATGCCTCCTGATGAGGCAGCGAGGCGGATGATCAAAGGGCTTCAGACCGGGCGGTTTGAAGTCGCCTTCCCGTCCCGGTTCGTTATCATTCTGAAAGCCCTGCGCATCCTACCCTATAGAGTGTACTTCTGGCTGATTGGCAGATTCGTTTTGAGGTCGTGAGTATGAATGACAAGATAGCTCAAGCGTTCGACCGCTATGTTGCGGCGATGCAGACCCTGCAGGCGGACGCGGTTGATGACTTCGTGGCGATGTTCGCAGAAGACGGCGAGTTCAAGGACCCGTTCAACCATGTCCACGGCCGCAGGGACATCCGCAGGGTGACGTTGCATATGTTTGAGGTACTCGACGACGTCAGCTTCACAGTTCGATCAAGCGGCGGCGACGGCCGGCACCGGTTCGCCGCCTGGACATTCCGCGCCAGACAGAAACGCATCGGTTGGTTCGAGTTCGACGGAGTGTCGGAAATCGAACTGAATGAAAACGGTGAAGTTGTCCGGCATATCGACCACTGGGATTCGACCCGTGGCCTGTTCTGCAAACTTCCCCTGATAGGCGGGATATTCAGAGCCCTGCTCAGCCGGCTCAGTCTTCCAGAGCGCTTTGATCCGCCACCTGCCTGAACACGATTGTCGCCGTCCCGAGCGTGATGCCCCACTTGGAGACCCTGGCGCGGTTTAAAATGCTGCCATCGTCCAGCAAGTACATGGAGTCGTCAAAACGCACCACGACCTTGCGGGCGCCAATCTGTAGGCCGATCTTGTAGTTCATGGTCAGCCGCCGGCCTGTTTGCCGGCCGACAGCTGGACGGATGATGTCCTTGCACACGCCGGTGAAACGCCCATCGTCCCGCGGCGTGATTTGCCAGACCCGGGCATCGGTACTGCCATCACCGTAGGTGAAGAACTCATCCATCAAGAACGTACCGTCGCGCCAGAAACCTTCAATCTCCACGACGAAGGTTTTCCTGACCCGCCCGAACCGGTCCTCAAACACGCCCGATGCAATCGTATTGCCGGCGAAATACTCGGTCAGCTCAAAGGCGTCCGGTGCGAAGACCGGCGTTTCATTTTTCTTCAACATCTTGTCTGCCCCGTTTGCGAGATGCCATCACTGGCCCAGTCGCAATGGTGTACGGCGCAAAGCGCCATGGTGATCACTTCGTGATCATGTCCGGCCCGGCTGTTTTACGAAGTGAAACAGCCCGACGCTCAAAGCGCCTTCTGAAAACCCGGCTTCGCAATAGGCCAGGTAATAGCGCCACATCCGGCGAAACCGTTCATCGAACCCCAAGCTGGCGATTTCAGGCCACGAGTGTTCGAAGCGTTGCCGCCAAAGGCTCAGGGTCCGGGCATAGCTCGGGCCAAAGTCTTCCTGCTCGACAGGGACCAATCCTGCACGTCTTGCCTCATCGTGTAGGATCGTTCTGGTCGGTAGCATTCCGCCGGGGAAGATGTAGCGCTGAATGAAGTCGACCTTGCCACGGTAGGTCTCAAACTGATCTTCGGCGATGGTAATGGCCTGGATAACCGCACTACCCCCGGGCTTCAGCCGGTCATGCAAGGTGCGAAAATAGGTTGTCCAATGTTCTTCGCCGACGGCTTCGATCATCTCGATGGAGACGATGCGGTCATAGGTCCCGCTGGTATCACGATAATCCTCGAAGGCGAATTCGCACATCTGCTCCAGACCTGCCTGCCGGCTCACCTGACGGGCATGTTCGAGCTGTCGCCGTGACAGGGAAATTCCTCGGGACCTTACCTTGTGCATAAGTGCTGCATGGCGCGCAAAACCTCCCCAACCGCATCCGATTTCGAGAACCTTCTGGCCCGGCGACAGCCGCGCCATGTTGCAAATGAGCTGGTATTTCCGCGTTTGCGCCGACTCAAGCGTTTCGTCAGGCTTCTCGAACAGCCCGGAGGAATAGGTCATGCTGTCATCGAGCCAATGCGCGTAGAAGCTGTTGCCCAGGTCATAATGGTCGGCAATGTTGCGGCGCGAGCCTTGCCTGGTGTTGCGGCGGCGCAAGTGCCAGTGGTGGTCGGTGCGGCGGATCCGGAACAGCCGTGCGCGCGCCGATCTCTTCAAGATCTCACGGTTTTGGATAAAGAAGCGGATCAACGCTTCGGGATCGGGGGTGTCCACGTCGCCAGCCATGTAGCTTTCGGCAAATCCGATCGATGCACCGGCCAGCGACCGCCATAAGGTGCGGTAGCTTTTCAACTGCAAAACCGCATCGGGTCCGGTCAACGGATTGCCGAGCGAAAAGGACCGGCCGCCGGGTAGGTGTATTGTGATGCGCCCACGCACAGGCGCATTGATCCAGTTGCGCACCACACGTTCGGCAAAGCGCGATTGCTGGGATGCACGCACAATCGCATGCTCGTCTACCGGCTCATAAACTGTCATGAAGTCACGTTGCTGTTTCGGGGTGAGTTGAACACTTCAGGGCCGGACTGGGGACGGCGGCGCGTCGTGCGCAAACCTTTGACCCACAACCGGGCGGCCTCCCAGTGAATTCCGGCGACAACCTTGTAGGTCATCAGCGGCATCCCGGCGAACGATGCCAGGAGTGCGCGATCTGACAACGCTCGCCGATCGGCGCGGAAATAGGCGTTCAGCAAGGGGCCCTGCGCGGTCTTGAGCTTGATGCCGAGGAATAGCGATTGTTCCGGCGGGCTGGCCGTGAAGGAATAATCGCCCTCAACGGTGTTGAAGGGAGATACGTAGAATCTCTTGCGGCAATCGCCACCGAAAGGCCGGGCGCCACCGAAGGGCCGGGCGCCACCGAAGGGCCGGGTGCCGGTTTGCCCTGCACCCAGCACATAGGATGCACGCTCGCCAAAGGTATTGCGCACCTCGTAGATCATGGCGCTCAGGCCGCCGTCATCATCCAGGCAATAATAGGTGGTGAGCGGGTTGAAGGCATAGCCAAGTATGCGCGGATAACACAGAATGAAAATCCTGGAGGTGTTCCGATCCAGACCGTGTCCCGCCAGGAGCTTCCAGGCGTGCTGTTCGATCGGGATACCCGATCCGTCGGCATGGTCGCTGTCGTGAAGCGAGAACAGATTGGTCCGGTTGTAGGAAAACCAGCGGCATTCGCGATCCAGCGCCGGCAGGTCACTTATGTCTGCATATAGGGCCGTGACCTTGTATGCCAGGCGGTGACGAACCGGACGCGCCCGGGCATGTACGACTTCGCCGGAGTACAGGCAGGCATCGGGGCGCGTCATGCCGCAACCTCACGAACAGGTGGTGTGCGGGGCGCTGTGACGTGAATGCGGCCCGACGGGTTGGCAACCGTCCAAGGGCGCATGACGCCGCCAAGCTGCTCTGCCACCGCAAGGCCTGCCTGCAAGCCGTCTTCGTGAAAGCCGGAACCGAAGTAGCTTCCGCAGAACCACGTACGGTTTTCGCCCTGCAGCGACCAAAGCCCCCGCTGAGCGTCAAGGGCGGCGCTATCGAAGACCGGATGCTCGTAATCGAACCGGACTATCACTTTGGCCTCGTCGAGGCTCGGCGGCGGATTGAGCGTGACGAACAGATCATCGCGCGTCGGCAGGTTCTGGAGCGCATTCATCCAATAGCTGACGGTGACTTCGGCCCGCCGGCGCTGCTCAACGGACAACTCCAGATAGTTCCAGCTCGACCAGAGCCGTTTGCGGCGTGGCATCATTGCCGGATCGGTATGCAGCACCGCATGGTTCCGGCTGTAGCGGAAGCAAGACAACAGCCGTTGCTCGTGGTCGCTGGCATCCGACAACATATGCAGAGCCTGATCGGCATGGGACGCGATCACCACATGGTCGAACGGCCATATGGCGCCATCGGCGGTCCTGATCCGCACACCGGACGGTTGGCGCAGGACGCCCACGACCGGCAGGCTGCGATGACACGCGATCCGGCTATCGGACAGTAGGCTTTGTACATAGTTGCGCGATCCGCCCGATACCGTGCGCCAGGGCGGGCGCCCGGACACCTTCAAGAGCCCGTGGTTTTCAAAGAACCGGACAAAGGCGGCTGCCGGATAGTCGAGCACCGAGCCTGCGGGCATGGACCAGATGGCGGCGGCCATGGGAAGCAGGTGGTCGCGGGCAAATGCCTGCGAGTAGTTGCCCCGATGAAGCAACTCGCGCAAGGTGAGTTCGTTGGAGTGTCCGGCAATCTCGCCTGGTGCGGTCCGGAAGAACCGCACAATGTCGAACAACATACGCCAATGGCGCGGCCGCAACAGGTTTTCCGGCTGCCCGAACAAGCCGCCCAATCGCGTTCCGGAGTATTCATAGGCTCCCTGACGCAACGAGGCGGCAAAGGTCATCTCAGTCGGCGCCGTCTTGACAGCCAAATAGTCGAACAATGCGCACAGGTTCGGATAGGTCGCCTGGTTATAGACAATGAACCCGGTGTCGACCGGAACGTCTCCATCACTGCATGGCGCGTCAACCGTGTTTGCATGCCCGCCGAACCGGCCACCGGCTTCGAACAGACTGACCCGGTGCTGTTTGGACAACAGCCAAGCCGCCGACAATCCGGATATCCCGGAACCGACAACCGCAATGTTCTTTGGCGTCACGGAAATATTCATCGAAGCAGGCTACGACAGTTGAGACAGAACGGATCATACCGTTGTGATGGAAATCTCTTTGAACTTTTTCAGCGCCAATGACAAAATTGATTCGCTGCCGGACTGTACCGGGCAACACGGATCGCAGGATTGCGACCGGGTGCTGAAGAGCAAGAGACGGCAGCCTACTGGGCGGTGGTTAGCAAGTGAGTGCTGCTTTTTGGGGCAGGTCGAATACGGTCTGAAGAGAGAGGAAAGATGATGACATTCGACGACTTGCGACGGCTGGCCGTGAAGGACCGCATGTCGCGCCGGGAGTTCGTTCAACTCGCCATCGCCAGTGGTGCCTCCGCCGCGCTGGCTCAAAACATGTTTGAATCAGCAAAAGCCGCAGAACCTAAGAAGGGAGGTTTGTTTCGGGCCGGCGTCGGGCATGGATCGACAACAGACTCGCTTAATCCAGCCACCTGGGAGAACATATTCGTAGGCGACTTCGGTGCGGGTCTGATGGGCGACACGCTGGTCGACATTGACACAAGCAATTCCCCCACACCCAATCTTGCAGTGAGTTTCGAGCCGGCAGACGGCGCAAAGAAGTGGGTCTTCAAACTCAGGAAAGGCGTGGAATTTCACAACGGCAAGTCTTTGACGGCGGATGACGTTATCGCCACCTACAATCATCACCGCGGCGAAAATTCCAAGTCGGCGGTAAAGTCCGTGCTCAAATCGGTTACCGATATCAAAGCTGACGGACCGGACACCGTTATCTTCAACCTGGAGGCCGGCAGTGCCGACTTCCCCTACATCACGTCGGATTATCACTTGCCGATTTTCCCGGCAAAGGACGATGGTTCAATCGAGTGGGAGAACGGCGTGGGGACCGGCGCCTACATGCTGGCCAAGCGGAGCGACTTCGACCCGGGCGTCAAGATCAGATGCAAGCGTAATGCGAACTATCACGGCACAGCCTGGTTTGACCAGGTCGAGATGTTGGCGATCCTCGATGTCGTTGCGCGCACAAACGCATTCAATTCCGGCGATATTCACTATATGGACCGGTGTGATCTGAAGACCCTTCACCTGCTCAAGCGCAATCCAAACGCAAACATCACAAACAAGACAGGCTTCGCGCACTACGTGGCGCCGATGAACGTCACCGTCGCTCCGTTCGACAATGTCGATGTGAGAACGGCAATCAAGCATTGTTTCAAACGCGATGAAATCGTCCAGAAAGTGCTGTTCGGCCACGGAATTTCGGGAAACGACAACCCCATTGCACCGTCGATCAAGTACGCCGTCCAACCGGAACCGGTGCACAAGTTCGACCCGGACAAGGCAAAATTCCATCTAAAAAGGGCGGGTCTTACATCATTGGATATCGAACTGTCCGCCTCGGATGCGGCATTTGCCGGCGCGATGGATACAGCCGTGCTCATGAGCGAGCATGCCAAGGCCTGTAACATCAACATCAAGGTGAAACGTGAAGCCAAGGATGGTTACTGGTCAAACGTCTGGATGAATAAACCCTGGTGTTTCGCCTATTGGGGCGGACGTCCGACGGCAGACTGGATGTTCACCACCGCATATGCGGCAGACGCAAATTGGAACGACACATTTTGGAAGCACGAGCGTTTCAATGAACTGCTCGTGACAGCGCGCGCCGAAACGGATGATGCCAAGCGCGCGGCCATGTATGCTGAAATGCAGGCAATCCTGCATAATGACGGCGGCATCCTCGTATTGATGTTCAACAACTATGTTTCGGCCGTATCGAAAAAGATCGGCCACGGCGAGTTGAACTCCAACTATGACCACGATGGTGGCTATATGTTCCAGAGATGGTGGTTCACGTCCTGATGTGATGGTCTTATTGCACAGGCGCACAAACACTCAGCCTGCTTGCGTGTCCCGCTATAGCTGACCGGTTGTAGCGGGGACAAAGCCGAGCCGGTGGGAAACCGCCGGTTTTTTCGGCAGGCATCGCCGGGATGGCGGCCTGGCAATACCGGTGATCAAATCAGCCATTCACAAGTTCCGAATGTCAGAACGGTTCAACCTAGCTGCAAAGCGCTCCAAAGCACCGCTGTCACTTTTTTGACATTTTGTCTGGCGTGCCCGGTTTCATTTTGTCAGTATACTCATGACGGTGAGAGCGCCAAAAAAACAAGCAAACGTGCCGGGGAACACAAAGCGGGGAGCGTAATGCATCCAGTTGCGAAAACTGTCTTACAACGTCTGGGCCTTGGTCTGATCACGTTGTTTGTCGTTTCCATCATTATTTTCGCCTCGGTCGAAATGCTTCCCGGCGACTTCGCCAAGGCCATCCTGGGACAGTCGGCAACACCTGAAACCGTCAAGGCATTCCGGGAGGAATTGGGCCTGGACCGGCCGGCAGTGTGGCGATATCTCGACTGGATCGTGAATGTTCTTCAGGCGGACTTCGGCACATCATTTTCAGGCAGAAGCGGCGGCACGGCCGGCGCTGTGCGCGAAGTGGCCGATCTCATCGGGCCGCGCCTGGCAAACACGCTGTTCCTGGCAGGGATGACCGCAATCATCGCCGTGCCGCTGGCTTTAATGCTCGGGATCACCGCAGCGCTTTACCGCAACAGCTGGTACGACCGGCTGGTCAATTCTTCCACGCTGGCAACCATCTCGTTTCCCGAGTTTTTTGTTGCGTACATCCTGATGCTGTTTCTTGCGGTGAAGTTCCCCATCTTCCCGTCGCTGGCGAATGTTTCGCTGGATACGCCGTTCTGGGAGCGCGTCTACCGTTGCATGCTGCCGGCAATGACCCTTACCGCGGTGATCGTTGCGCATATGATGCGCATGACCCGCGCCGC
>JANQIR010000203.1 GCA_028282065.1 Aestuariivirgaceae bacterium | reverse complement strand
TCCGAAAGCGCCGATCAGCGCACCCAGGAGACGCTTGAAGCGGTGCATGACACGCTTGAGCAGATCATAGACAAGCTGACGGAGCTGGAGCAGGCAGGGCCTGACATCCGGCCTGGACCTGAGGCACTGGCTGACGAACAGTATGTGCCGGATGCACAGGCGCAGATGCAGCCACCTGCTGACACGGTGGCATCGGACTGGTCTCAGTCATCGCAACTGAGTGCTCCGCTGCGCGTGGCAGAACCGTCCGATGCGTCTGATGCACCGGCGCAGGCCGGGCCACTGGACGTCAGTCATCTGGCGGCCACCGATCCGAGCCTTCGCGAAGACTTTATTGCCGCGGCACGGCGTGCGGCGCAGACCGCCTCGGATCCGAACAATGCCTCACTGCTTGGCAACCTGAACATTCTTTCGAAGCTGCAGGGACATGGCGAAGCCAGTCCGGGTAATGACGCCGGGCAGCCGAAGGCGGGATCGAAATTTTCACTCCCGTTCCTGAACCGAAGCAAGAAAGCCGCTGATGGCTCGCCGGTTGGCGCCAATGGCGAGGATGCCAAAACCGGCACCGACGGCAAGCGCAAGCGGTTGATTATGGCCGGTCTCGTGTTGCTCGCGGCCGTCTCGGCCTATGCATTCGGTGATATCGGTAAATCGTCGGTCGACCCGCAGCCGAAGCCTGCTTCAAATGGGCAGGCTCAGCCAGCGGCGCCGGCAACAAAGGCGCCACAGACCTCGTTGCTGGAACGTCAGGCACCAGAAGGCGGCGCTCCGGCTCCGGCCGCAAAAACCGGTTCTGTGCTATCGCATCCATCTACGTCCGCCGATAAATCTGCAGCTGCCTCGCAACAGCCACAGGTCAATGCCGTCACCGTGGCGCCGATCACCGATACGGCTGACACGACAACACCGCAAGTTACCCCTGCGGCGGCCGGAGCGTTGGATGGAGCCGGTCCGGTCAGTCTCACGCCGCAGACTGCAACACAGCCGCTTGCCGCAGTGACCACCAGCAGCCTTGCGCCCGTGCAGCAGGAACCGGACGCTGCCGGATCCGACCCCTTGTTGTCAGGCTCACCGGTGGCTTCGCTGACCAGCACTCTGTCTTCATCGGATAACGCCGGCGCAGTGACCGCGCCATCGCCTTCCTCCACACCGATACCGCCTGAGGCGCTGGGGACCGAGAGCCTTCGCAACGCAGCCGTGAACGGAGATGCAAACGCGCAGTTCGTTATTGCCAGCAGGTATCTAGAAGGCAAACTGGTGTCACGGGACTTCCGCAAGGCCGCCGAGTGGTATCAGCTTGCCGCCGCCAAGGGGCTTGCGCCCGCCCAGTACCGTCTGGGCACGCTCTTTGAGCGTGGCCGCGGCGTGCCTCAGGATGCGACATCCGCCAGGCTGTGGTATCAGCGCGCGGCCGAACGCGGCAACGTCAAGGCGATGCACAACCTGGCCGTGATCTATTCGAACAACCAGCACGGCAAGGCACAGTTTGACCAGGCCGTGAAGTGGTTCCAGGCCGGGGCCGAACACGGTTTAAGAGACAGCCAGTACAATCTGGCCGTTCTTCTTGAACGAGGTCTGGGCGTTTCGCAGAACAGTACCCAGGCCTATTTCTGGTTTGGTCTGGCGCATCGCCAGGGCGATGCGGATGCAAAGACCAAACAGGCCTCTCTCAAGAGCTTCCTCACGACCGACAAGGCCAAATTGCTGGACGAACGAATTGCTGCCTGGACACCGAAGAAAGCCAACCGCGACGGCAATTTTGTCGCCATCACCAATCCGGACTGGAACGTTGTGCAAAAGCGCCCCGCCGCGGCCAATTCACAGACGGCGGCTTCGGAACCGGTCAAATTGACGGGTAAGGCGCTGGTTCTGAGGGCTCAGGAACTGCTTGAAAAACTCGGCTATGACGTTGGCATGAAGGACGGCATCATGGGCGTTAGAACGTCAAACGCCATCCGCCTTTACCAACTGCAATCAGGTCTGCCGGTAAATGGTTCGATTTCCAAGGAGCTCGTACGGGCGCTCGAATCGCGCACTGGTTGATCCCGCTGAGGCCCGACACCCTTTGAGATGACCATGGCAGGCTCCAACGGCAAGATTCCGAACTGCGCCCTTGTGCTTGCGCTTGCCGGCGTGGTTCCGTTCTGGGTTGGGACCGCGCTCTATATCTGGCCTGCTGCCCATATCAGTGCGCCCGGTGCCGTCAAAATGACCATTGCCTATGGCGCAGTAATCCTGTCGTTTCTCGGCGGTGTGCGATGGGGGAGCGCACTCACTCCAAGCGGTGAGGGCCGGCTCTGCCGGGACCTCACGCTCTCCGTTGTGCCCAGCCTTGCCGGTTTCGCTGCCCTGTTCCTGCCCTCGCTGATTGCGTTGAACCTGCTGGTTGCCGGATTTCTGTTGCAGGCTCTTTGGGATGTCATCTCCGCGCAGGATCAAAGACTTCCCGGTTGGTTTGCCAGGCTTCGGGTCGTCATTACGTGCCTTGTCGTGCCGTCCTTGCTGGTGATCATCGGCAAGGCGGTTCTGCAGGCCAACGCCTAGAGCATGTTCGCGAAAAGTGTGTGCGGTTTTCGGATAAGAACATGCTCAATATCAAACACCTAGCCCGGAGCGCCTTTCAATGAGCAGCTGTCAATCGACCAGCGACTGATGCACCAGCGCGCGCAGTTCCTTGCGCAGTGGATAGGCGCTGGACGGGATAAGCTGTGTCATGAACACCACGGTCAGATCTTCCGCCGGATCGACCCAGAACACCGTGCTGGCCAGCCCGCCCCATCCGAAATCGCCGGGCGATCCCGACATGCGCGCCAGAGCGGGATTCAGCATGTGCCAGACGCCGAGGCCGAATCCGACCCCCGTAAACGGCGTCTCGCTGAAGGTTCTCGGTCCGCCTGCCGACTCGATATCGCCGGACAGGTGGTTTCTGGCCATGAAATCCACTGTCCGGGGGCCGAGCAGGCGTTCGCCGTTGCCGGTACCGCGGCAACGCAGCATCTCGGCGAAGCGAAAATAGTCCGGCACAGTGGAAACTAGGCCGCCTCCGCCGGAGAATGTCGAGACCCGGTCTTGATGAAACTGCGTGGACGCCGCCGGATCAGTCAGCTCCATGCCGCCGTCGGGTGCCAGTGTGTAGCAATTCGCAAGACGGCCGATCTGATCTTCCCGAACAGAAAAAGCCGTACTGGCCATGCCGAGTGGCCCCAAGATCTGCTCATTGAGATAGACATCCAGCGGCTTGCCGGAAATGATCTCGACGAGCCTGCCGACAATGTCCGTGGAGACCGAATAGGTCCAGCTGGATCCTGGCTCGAATAGAAGCGGTAGACCCGCCAGCCGTTCCACCACGTCAGCCAGACCGCCCGATCCCGGTCCGAATTCCGCACCCGACGTTGCATAGGCATCGCCCAGGACACCGCCGTTGAACCCATATGTCAGGCCGGAGCGATGGGTCAGCAGGTGATGCACGGTCATGGTTTCACGCGCCGGATCGCTCTCCTCGAGGCGTACGGCATCGGGGCGTAGCACCCGCCTGTCTTTGAACGATGGAATATAAGCCTCCACCGGGTCGTCCAGACGCACCAGCCCCTGTTCGTACAACATCATCAATGCAGCGGACACGATCGGTTTGGTCATTGAATAAATGCGTACAAGCGTGTCGAGAGCGTACGGTACGCGATTTTCGACATCCCGCTGTCCGACGTGATCGAGAAACGCGATCTCGCCGTGCCGGGCGATCGCAGCTGCCGCGAACGGGATGTGACCGGCATCGACGTGCCGCTGCATCCAAACACGAATCCTACTCAAACGTTCGGCGGCGAACCCGAGGCGGCTCACATTGTCAATTGCGGCTATTGGCATCTGGTGTCTCTTCAGGGGATGGCACGTGGTGGACCTGCAATCTGCAAAATCACAGAGGTCTGATCAAGCATGAAGAAACACGCCGCCGCGGCGCGGATCGCCGGCGCCTTCGAAACGTCCATCGACCGTGCGGCGCACCATGTGGCATCCGCCAAAGAACAGGTTGGGTTCCGGCCATGCCAGGTGGTCTGGAAAGGAGGTCGTAAGTTCAGTCCTTCCGGACAGGCCAGGCAGGTCTTCAAAGTCAAGGTGTCCTGATTCCACATGTAACCTCGGCGCGGCGATCGACTGCTCCACCGGCAGGCCGTCGGCCAGCAGGCGCAGCAGGACCTGCAGTATGGCGCTTCTTATCCGGTTGGAACCACCCGAACCCAGCGCAACCACCGAACCGTCCTGGCCGAGCGCCACGCAAGGGCACATCATGGAGGACATGCGGATATCCTCTTTCCAACCCAGCGCGCCAAAGGGGTTCACGTCTTCCTCGCCCAGCATGTTGTTGAGCATGAAGCCAAATGGGCCGACCAGTTCGCCATTGCCCTCGCCGTTGGAAAGGGTCATGGCGCAGGCATTGCCGGCCCGGTCGATGACCGAAATATGCGTCGTGCCCCGGTAGCTCGGCGGATTGTCCTGTCGTGCCAGTGCCTTAAGATTGCCACCGGTATCGCGCCGCGCCTTGTCGGTTGCATCGAGCGCTCCGGCGATGCTTGGCCCGTCGGTGCCGCTGATATGCGCAAGCGTATGCCCGATCAGTGTGCCGCCGGCCGACGGGAGGGGGTTCATGTAAACGGTCGCATCGCAAATGCTTGCCACGAGCGGCTGGCGACGTTCGACCTGATAGCCTGAAAAGTCCGGTTCGCCGAGATGTCCGCGAACGAGTTGTCGTTCGAGCATGCATTCCAGAACCTTGCCGCCCTGATAGCCGGGCAGACCATTTTGTCCGAGCAGTTCAAGGAAGGCGGAAAGCCCGGGATTGGTGACCATTTCACCGACTGCCGGATGCCGGCCGTCCGGTACGAACAGCGCTGCGGCCTGGTGGCTGGCGATCAGTATGGGTTCGATCACGGTATTGAGGAAACGCTGGAATCGGGTCATTCGCACGCCCGTCCGTCCCGCCAGAACTGCCGGATGCACCAGGTCCTGCATGCTCCAGCTGCCCAGTTCCGTGTTCAACCGGAACAGCCCGGGTACCATTCCGGGTGTTGCCGTTGCGCCCTGACCGATATGAAAGCCCTGCACAGCGGTACCGAAATCGGCAAAGACCTGGCGGAAGTCGGCTGCATCCGCGCGCTTGGTACGTGGTGTCTGTGCGAAGAAATCATACAATCGGGTGCTTCCGTCCGCCTGATGCGTCATGGCGAAGCCGCCACCGCCGGGCGAGGCCAGTACCGGTTCGCACACGCATGCCATCCAGGCAGCCGCAATCGCTGCGTCGAAGGCATTTCCGCCTGACTTCAGAACCTCCACGGCCGTTTGTCCCGTGAGTTCGTGACCGGCGGCAACGGCGCCTGCATGCGTGCCAGCACTCATCATTCACAACCAGCTCTTGCCGTGGTCAAGTGGTGCGATTTTCAGATGATGTGCAACTGTTTGTCCGATGTCTGCAAAACTCTCCCGGCGCCCGATCGGCCCCGGCCTGCGCGTACCGCCATAAACCAGGACCGGCACGCACTCGCGCGTGTGATCCGTACCCTTCCAGGTAGGATCGCAGCCGTGATCGGCTGTGAGTATGAGCAGGTCTTCGTTCCGCATAGCCGCCTGGAACGCAGGTAGCCGTTCATCGAAGCGCTCCAGCGCCGCCGCATAACCGGCAACGTCACGCCGGTGACCGTAAAGCGCGTCGAAGTCGACGAAGTTGGTGATGATCAGGCCGCCGGCATCGAGACGTCGCGCAGCGGCGCCGGAGACCTCGAAGAGTTCGGCGTTTCCGTTAGCCTTGATTGTCTCGCCTGTCCCGCTATGGGCAAAGATATCGCCTATCTTGCCAATCGAAATAACCTGTCGTCCCGCATCGCTCAGATGGTCGAGCAATGTCGGCGCAAAGGGTGGCGTGGCATAGTCCTTTCTGTTGGCGGTCCTGACGAAATCGGAGGCGTTACGCCCGGTGAAGGGCCGCGCG
>JANQIR010000167.1 GCA_028282065.1 Aestuariivirgaceae bacterium | reverse complement strand
GCGGCGCTGGAGCGTGATCTGAAACGGCGGCGGTTTTCTCCGGATGTCGTCATTAACAATGCCGGGTTCGGCTTGAACGGTGCGGCGCTGGAACTGCCGGCGGCAGAGCAGGTCAACATGATCGATCTCAATGTCCGCACTCTCGCCGATCTGACATTGCGGTTCCTGCCAGCCATGGTGGATCGTGATCGCGGCGGGGTTTTGAATGTCGCTTCGGTGGCGTCGTTCTTCCCGGCGCCCTATATGGCGACCTATCATGCGACCAAGGCATTTGTTCTGTCGTTCAGTGAGGCAATGTCTGCTGAGCTGACATCGCCCAATGTTTCGATAACCGCGCTGTGTCCGGGGCCGGTGGCGACAGGTTTTCAGTCACGTGCCGATATGGCGGATGTGCGCGGCATCAAGCTCTCGAACCCGGCATCTGCTGAACAGACCGCACTGGCCGGATGGGAGGCGTTCGAGCGCGGTGAACGGATTGTCATCCCTGGGGCATCCAACAAGTTCTTCGTTCAACTCGCCAGGGTTCTGCCGCGCTCCGCACTGTTTTCAATGATGCGGTACCTGTATCAGACAGGGAAGACGCCTTGACCAGACTGGCTGGCAAGTTTGCCCTTATTACAGGCGCCGCACGTGGTATCGGCCTTGCCTGTGCAAAGCGTATGCTCCAAGAAGGTTCGCGGGTCGTGCTGGCCGATATCGACCGTGACGCGGTCGAGGCTGCGGCATCGGGACTGGGCGAGGGTGCGAGTGCGGTGGAACTGGATGTCACCAGCGCCGATGCCTGGGCTGCGGCGGTGGTGCAGGCGCGCGATACGCTTGGCGGCCTCAATGTGCTGGTGAACAATGCGGGCATTTGCATTCCCGGGACCGTGGAGGACCTGCCGGAGAGCGACTGGGACGCGACCATCGATGTGGATCTGAAGTCGGTCTATCTTGGTTGCAAGGCCGCGTTGCCGATTTTGGCGCAGTATGCACCAGGCTCGATAATCAATGTTTCTTCGATCTCCGGGCTTGTCGCCGGGCACAATATGAGCGCCTACAACGCGGCCAAGGCCGGTGTCTACATGCTCAGCAAATCCGTCGCCTTGCACGCCGCCCGGCGGGGCTACGATGTAAGATCGAATTCGGTGCACCCCGCCTTCGTCGATACCGGCATGGTAGACGATGTGGTGCGCGGCACGGACCCCGCTGAGGTGCGTGCCAAGCTTGCCCGGCAGGTGCCTTTGGGGCGGATTGGTACGGTCGACGACGTCGCCTGGGCCGTGGTTTATCTGGCCAGCGACGAATCTTCCTTTGTGACAGGCGCGGAAATCAAGCTCGACGGCGGATTGTCGGCGATGTAGCGTAGGGGCGGCTGATACATTGGGGACAAATGGCTGGGCGAATTCTCATCGTCGTACATCAGGAAACGTCGACACCGGGTCGTGTCGGGCTGAAGCTGCGTCAACGTGGTTTCGAACTTGACATCCGGCGCACCTGCCTTGGTCATGCATTGCCGGAAACGCTCGATGAACATGAAGGCGCCATTGTCTTCGGCGGGCCGATGAGCGCCAATGATGGCGGTGAGCTTGAATTCATCAAACGCGAGATTGATTGGCTCGATGTGCCCCTGCGCGAGAAAGCGCCATTTCTGGGCATCTGTCTGGGGGCGCAGCTGCTGGCCAAGAGCCTGGGAGCGGATGTCGGCCTGCATCCGGAATCGCGGGCCGAAATCGGCTATTATCCGATCTTTCCGACCGATATAGGCAAGGCCGTGTGCGACTGGCCCAGCCACGTCTACCAATGGCACCGGGAAAGCTTCGAGATGCCGTCCGGTGGTCAACTCATGGTCGCCGGCGATAACCATTTCCGAAACCAGGCGTTCCGGTATGGCAAGACAGCGTTCGGCATCCAGTTTCATCCGGAGGTGACGCTTGCGATGACGCACCGTTGGACGGTGCATGGTGCGCACCGCATGGGACTGCCGGGTGTCAGGCCACGATCGACCCATTTTAGCGATCGACTGGTTTACGATCCTGCTGTCGATACCTGGCTTGAGGGGTTCATCGACCGTTGGCTTGGGTTCGACCGGCGTGAGCGTCGCGGCCGCAAAGCTGCGTGATGCAGGCATAATCCAGCCGGTGATGCATGGTGCCGGGGTCTTGCTGCCAGTCTTTGCAAACTGGAAAAACTTTGCAATTTGCAAGGGCGATTTGCAATTTGCAAATACCGAGCCTCTCGCCTGCCTATTGGGTTTTGCAGAAAGTATATATTTTCCAGTGCTTTGCGAATATTCCGCGGTGCCCTGCAATTGGCCCGGTCCTTGCGTGGCAACTGCCAGCGCTGGGGTTAGGGTATTGCGTACTCAGCCAAACAAGACGGGGTAGCCGGGCAGGGGTGCAGGGCTTCCCCGTTTTCATTTGCCGTTCTCGAAATTGAAGTGACCTGATGTGGCCCGGGTAATGGACGGCCGCCGTCATCGGCTTTACCTTGACAATGGGGCTCGTTCCAACAACCCTTTCAGAAGATCAAATGAAAAGAAGTGGAACGCATCCAATGCAGGTATTCAAAGTGCCGACTTTGCCGCTTGGGCTGGTGATTGCCGGGTTGATGGTGTCAGGAAGCCAGGAGGTTCGGGCTCAGTCACATGCCTATTGCGATCAGTATGCCAAGAATTACGCCGGCAGAAACACGCAGCAGCGTGCCGGGCGCGGTGCCGTGGGAGGGGCGGTCGGTGGAACGATCATCGGTGGAATTGTCGGTGGCGGAAGCGGTTTGTGGAAAGGCGCGCTGATCGGCACAGCGTCTGGTGCATTGATCGGAACGGCGGCTGGTTCGGGACAGTCTGGCAAACTCTACTCGCAGGCCTACAATCGTTGCATGAAGGGACAGCGCTAGGGCCCTGGCCCAAGAGCGTCTTTCGTTCATCTTGCGCAGACGTCACCCGCAACCGGATCAGATACACAATCTTTGAGGGGTTCCAACATGAAACGTGCAGTTTATGCGACCGCCCTGGTGCTGACCACGATGATGTCGCCCGCCACTGCGGAAGACGCGATGATCAAACCAATCGATGCGACATTCGTCCGGGCTGACGAGAACGGCGATTTCGTTATCGACAAGGTTGAGTTTCTGCAGGTGGCGTTGCGTCACTTTTCAACGGCCGACTTCGACGATGACGACTATATCGAGGTTCACGAAATGGGAGATCAAGCCAAGGCTGACGAGTTTCTCGACGGCGACACGGACAAGGACGGCAAGCTGTCCGTGGAAGAGGTGATGGCTGAAAAGCTGGCGGATTTCACTTCCGCCGACCTCAATAAGGATGGCGTTCTCAGCGTTGGCGAAGTTCGCAAGGCCTATGGCGGGTAAGTCACTCTTTGTCGGCTTCGTCGGCCTGCTGCTCGCCGATCGTCTGGACAAGCACGACGGAGGACGTCGGTGTTTGTGAGAACGAGACGTGGTCATCCAGGTCGGGCGCCGAGACTGAGCGCATGCGAAGCGCCGTGATTGCGGCATGGATGAAGAGTGCCGAAACGATCAGATAGACGAGCGCGCCGTCGCCGAGCATGTTTACCGCCATGCCCGTCATCAAGGGGCCGGCGATGCTTCCCAATGCCCAGACGAACAACAGTGATGTGGTGAGCGAAGCGATCTGTTCAGGCTGTGCGCGGTCGAGGCCGTGGGCCGTCAGCAATGGATAGAGTGCCAGCAACAGGCCGCCCAGGACCATGGCCGCAACAAAGGAGATGACCTGGATCAAGCGGCCATCCTGCCCGCTTATCCAGCGTCCCTCTCCGGGAGATACGGTCTGAAATACCAGAAAGATTATGCAGCTTACCAGCGAGGCGGCGATAATGACCTTTCGCCGGTCCATGCGGTCTGACAAAAGCCCGAGTGGTAACTGCAGCAACATGCGTCCGGCATAGAGCGCACCAATGGTCATCGCGATAATGCCGGCGGACACGCCATGCTTGGTCAGGTTGAACGGTATAATGGACAATAGCGTTGTAACGGCAAATCCATTGACGAAACAACCGGTCAGAGCAACGGGGGCGATGCGATAGGCCTGGGCGATATCTATCGATGCGGCATGGTCTTGCGATGGCGCTTCGGTGTCGGTCATGGCCAGAATGATGATTGCTCCGGCGAACAGGCAGCCGATCAGCAAGAAAAGCTGGTCCAGTTCGTTGTCGTAGAAGTACAGCAGAATCTGGCTACCGATGGACACAAGTCCGATGCCGATGGAGTAGACGGACAGAATGCGGGCCCTGTTGCCGGGTGTGGTGGAATCGTTGATCCAGGCTTCGGATATGGCAAACAACGATGCCGTGGCGATGCCGGTCAGCAACCGCATGAAGAACAGTAGATAGACCGACGTGGTGGCCGTTATGGCGATCGTGGCGATGGTACAGATTGCGGCAGATGCGCAAAACGCCCTGATGTGACCGACCCGGGCGATCGGTCCGGATGCATAGAAACAGCCCAGGAGAAACCCGATGGAATAGGCCGCGGCAACGAAAGACACGGTTTCGTGTGTGCCGCCGGTGTTTGCTATCTGCAGCGCGACGGCGGTTGCCAGGGCCGCGGTCGATAGCTGAAACAGTCCCGCCGAGGTCAAGATTGCGGACAGGGATAGGAGTTGGTTTCTCAATTTGGGGTCCTGACCTTAGTCTGCACCCGGTCAAAGAGTGGTGATCCTGGTAAATTCACCGCTATGTGTGCGCTCACCGGCTGGTTGCCGTCAAGTGCAACCTATGGTGAATGCGCCTTGCGTTGCGCGTCCTTTTGGGGAAAATAGTTGGAGCGGACGACAGGAGTCGAACCTGTGCACACAATCTGGTCGATCGTTGCTCTGCCTCTGAGCTACGTCCGCGTCGTGACCGGTCTCCCAGCAAGTTATGTGCCAGGGCCGGAAAGCCGGGAGTTTTCAGTCTCAGTGCCGGAGGTTCCGGCGGGCAATGGGTCCTGACCCTAGGCTCTTGGGAGAAGGTTCATGCTGTCACCAGACAACCGGGTCATTATGATTTCCGGCGCGAACCGGGGAATTGGACTGGCCTGTGCGCAGGCCCTGTCGAAGCGCGGCTACAGTTTGAGCCTTGGTGCGCGCACGCCCGGCAATATTGACCGCAAGCTTGCAGGCCAGCACGCGCTGTGCACCCGTTGGGATGCGACGGATCCGGCTTCGGCCAATTCCTGGGCGCAGGCCACGCTGGAAAGGTTCGGGCGGATTGATGGCATTGTGATGAATGCCGGGGTCGGCCACAACCTTCAGCTCGAAGAGGCCGATGAGACAGCGCTCGATGAGATGTGGGAGGTCAACTACAAGGGGCCGCTTCGGCTCATCCGCGCGGTGATGCCGTCGCTCCGGGTCGCGGGCCACGGCCGGGTGATATCGATCGTGTCTTTATCCGGGAAACGTCTGCTCGGCACAAGGATGTTCGGCTATGCGGCAACGAAATTCGCCGCGCTTTCACTGGTTCATGCGGTGCGCCATGAAGGCTGGGACGACGGTGTGCGGGCAACGGCGATTTGTCCCGGCCTGGTGGACACGCGTATGGTGGATCATGTCGAACCGCCGCCGGGCGAATTCAAGATCGATCCGGCTACGATTGGTGAAACTGCAGCATACGCTTTGAGCCTGCCCGATAACGCCAGTGTGGCCGAGATCCTGATCAATAGCCGGATGGAAACGATGTTCTGACAACCCGGCCGTGTTTCAGCTATGTAGCTTTGCAGTGACCGGCAGGAGGATCGCGTGTGGAACGATCCTGGTGCACAATGTCGCGAATTTATTGGCCAGTCCGGTTGCCACGACCCGCTTTCGCTTGCGAAACGCCCTATAGCCGATCTCTGCGACAGCCTGCGAACTCATAGGGATGCTGAACCGCATTAACCGGGAATTCTGCATACCGGCCCGGCGATGGAAGTGAGTGCTGGTGACCCCCGGCAACACCGCTGTCACCTGAACGCCGAAAGGCTTCAGTTCGTAGGACAGAGCTTCGGTAAAACTCAGGATGTAAGCCTTGGTCGCGTAGTAGGTGGCCATGTTCGGTCCAGGCAGCGTGCCGGCCACGGAGGTGATGTTGATGATGCCGCCGTGACCTCTTTGCCGCATGAGTTTGCCGTAACGAATAGACAGCCCGGTCAAGGTGCGAATGTTCAGGTCGATCATTGCCGTCTGTTCACGAAAATCGAGCAGATCGGCCCTGCCCATCAATCCGAAGCCGGCGTTGTTGACGACGATATCGGGGGTGAGAGCGCGGTCGGCCATCTCGCCGAAGATTTCTTCGGCCGCATTCGTGTCAGACAGGTCCTTGGTGACGATCAGCGGTTTGACGTCATATGCCTTTGTCAGGGCATGAGCAACGCGTTGAAGTTCCGTCTTTTCCCGCGCGATGAGTACCGGCCGGTATCCGTCCCGGGCCAGAACGTGCGCAAACGCCTCGCCAATCCCGCTTGAGGCACCTGTGACAATCGCGTTGCGCGCCGCAACGGCTGTCTCGGCCATCCTGTGTTCTCCCTGCTGGAATAACCTTGTCATGCACATTGGCCATAGTCTGTGTTGACGACAAGCCCCAACAGTCAAAAGTCATGAAACCTGACCGGTCTTAAATGGTTTGTAGCGGGATGCGGATGCAAAAGTGCTCAACACTTTTGCTCATCTGGCTATAGAAAACGTTCGTAGGGTGTTATTGGGATGCAACATGCCCGGCTGGCAGCAGGAAGCCGGATCGGGCGGCAAGGTGTCGAATGCGTCCATGAGTGCCGGACGAAAAACTGAAAACAAATCAGACGGTGCGGCCGAGCCGGAGGCTGCGTTGCCGGTAAATCGCGTCTCGCGTGCCGTGTCCGCCATCGCGGGCCGCTGCGTCGATCATGCCCTTTTGACGATTGCCGGGTTTGCGGTGCTGGCCGCACTATGTGCGGCGTTTGCTGCCATGCAGCTCAAGGTCGACACGGACCCGTCTCGCATGATCAGCAACGATCTGCGGTTCAGCTTGAACTATCAGGACTTCGCCAAACAGTTTCCGGCCCTCGACAACACGTTTGTCATCATTGTCGACTCCGAAGATCCCGATCAGGGACAAAGGGTTACCGCTGACGTCGCGGCTCATTTGCGCGACCGTCCGGGCCTGTTCTCCAATGTCTTTGCGCCGGGCACCGGTGCCTTCTTCGACACATACGGCGTGCTTTATCTTGAAGAACCAGCCGTCAGGAAGCTTGCCGGCGAGTTGAAGCAGATGGCGCCGATGCTCAAGATCATGGCGGCAAAGCCGAACCTTGCCGGGCTCGATGGGCTGTTCAAGGATATCGTACCGGTTGTGCAATCGGGCGGTGCGCCGGGCGAACTGGCCGGGTTCCTTGAGCGAATGTCCGGTGCAGTCGATGCAGAAACCCGGGGCAAACCTAAACCGCTGGACTGGTCTGCAGCGGCTGGACGTAAGCCAACGTCGGGCCAGACCCGCTGGTACGTTTTTGTGAAGCCGGTTCTTGATTACTCCACCATCAATGCGGCATCCAAGTCCATCGGCGAGGTTCGCCAACTCATCGGCGCTATCCATCAGCGTGAGCCGGGCGCCAAGGTGCAGCTGACGGGCGATGCGGCGCTCAATGCCGAAGAGTTCGAGACCGTGACGAAGGGGGCTGCAATCGCCGGGATGGTCTCGTTCGCGTTGGTCGCCATCACCATGCTGATCGGGCTGCCGTCGCTGGTTCTGATCGTACCTGCCATCGCGCTGATTGTGCTGGGCTTCCTAATCAATGCCGGGTTTGCCGCATTGGCGGTCGGCTATTTGAACCTGATTTCGGTTGCCTTCGCGGTGCTGTTCATCGGACTGGGCGTGGACTATGCAGTGCACGTGGTGTTGCGCTTTGCCGAAGAACGGGCCAAGGGTGCCGATGGCCGGGTCGCGGCGGTCTCAGCGGTCACCCGGATGGCCTCTCCCTTGACCTTGTGCACGCTCACGACATCGCTGGCGTTTCTGTCGTTCGTTCCAACGGATTTTGTCGGCATGGCGCAGCTGGGCATTATCGCGGCCGGCGGTATTGTCATTGCGTTTGTGTGTTCCATCACTCTGGTGCCGGCAATTCTCTCCCGTTTACCGGGGGCGCCGGAGAAATTCGCACAGGGGTTGTCCGGCCGGTTTGCGGCACAGCTGAACCGCACCGATGCGAATGGCGGTCATGCGCGCAAGGCAGCGGCGGTCATCGTCATCGTGCTGGCGCTGGCCAGTCTCTGGCTGGTGCCGCAAGCCCGTTTTGACGGCGATCCGGTCAATCTGAAGGATCCGGCGGCGGCCAGCATGGTTGCCTACAGGGACACGATCGAACGCGAACCGGGACGCGTCTTCGCCATCCAATTGCTCAGCGAACCTGGTGCAACCGTGGCTGAGGCCACGGCACGGCTCAAGGCGCTGCCGGAAGTTGCCGATGTGGAAACCATTGCAACCTTCGTCCCGAATGACCAGCCGGCCAAACTGGCGCATCTGCGCGCGCTGGCAAAGGAGCTACCGGTGCAGGTGGCTCCTGCGCGTGACTTGAGCGAAGGTGATCTGTCCCGCCATATCAAGTCGCTGCTGTCGTCGGCTTCGCAAATGGCCGGTGCCGGGGCTGCCGCGCAGGATATCCGGGCAGCGGCGGTCAGGCTGGAGACCAGTCTGCTGGAGTATGTGTCGGAAAAGGGTGTCTCGCGCGGGCCGGCCGAAGCGCTGCAGGCTGCCCTGACCGGTGGTTTTCCGGCGTTTTTCGCCAACATCCAGCAGCTTTCCGGGCTTGATGCGGTAACGCCCGATAACATCGCCGAGGGGCTCCGGGAGCGCTACATCGCATCCGACGGCCACTGGCGGCTGGAAGTCATCCCGCGCGGCGATATGCGCGATACGGCCAACCGGGGGCGGTTTGTCGAGGCGGTCACCGCGGTCTATCCGGACGCGACGGGGGTGCCGGTCGATATTTACGGGTCGGCCGGTGTCGTGGCCTCGGCCATGGGTGTTGCCAGCGTGATGGCGCTGGGGCTTGTTGTGCTGGTGGTGTTTCCGGTCTTGCGGCGCATCAGGGACGTGTTCCTGGTGCTTGCGCCGCTGCTGCTCGCCATGGCGCTTGTCGTCGGTTACACGGTGATCCTCGAAGCGCCGTTTAACTTCGCCAATGTGATCGTCCTGCCGCTGCTGTTGGGGCTCGGCATTGACAGCGCCATTCATTATGTGATGCGCGCGCGCGAGGACAGCTTCCGCACGGACGTGACCTCGACATCGACCCCTCGGGCGGTGCTGATCTCCGCTGTCACCACCATGGGCTCCTTCGGCACGCTGTGGCTGTCGCCGCATCGCGGTACGGCGAGCATGGGCGAACTTTTGACCGTCTCGATCATCGTGACCTTGCTGTGCACGCTGGTGGTGCTGCCGCAACTGCTTGCCTGGTTGCGGCCGAAGGCGGTCCTGAACCCGATCGAACAGCTTGTCGTGGCGATCATGAGCGACAGGCGGGAAAAGTAGCGGCTTGGGTGAAACTGGGGTTTAGGTGAAATGGGGGGTTGGGAGGTGGTGCAGGTGTCTTTTTGCAGCGCCTGAAAAGCAAACGGCGGGCCGCAACCCGCCGAGCTTTCTCTTTTCAGAGAATTTTGTGCACTTAAAGTGCTTGTTAACGGGCGGCCTTCGATCTCCAAGCGGCTAGACTTGTTCAGGTGCCCGTATCCGGATATATTATGCAACACGTGAACAAATACAAGTGAGATATTGTTTTTGATCATAAATGCTCAGCATACTGATAAATCTGCAACATAACCATCGTAGCCTGCTTATTATATTTCCTTTTTTATCTCGCCGCTTGGAGATCGAAGGCCAGCCGCAACATAGATCAACGCGACGCACTTGCCGCGAATCGGCTGTAAGTCCAAAATGCAATTTGAACATCTTAGGAGTTTAGCCGTTTGGAGATCGAGGGCCAACCGCAACTTTAAGGCTCATTCTAGGCAGTTGTTGCGGTTCAGCTGCAAGTCTGCGTTGATCTATAAAAACTTGACAAATCCTTCTGGCCCAATATATAGTATCATTAGGTTGGCATATGACAGCTAGGGGCTGGTGTCCAAAACCGGCCCCGCAAGGCGGGAGTTCATGTGTGGTAACGCGAACTCCCGCTTCAATACACGCAAATGCTGGCAAGTGCAACCTGCCGCCGTGCCTGTGTGATTTTCGCAAAACACTTGTATAAATTCGGTTTTGCAACCAGTCTTAGAAAATACGTGTGTCGCTTTCCTCAGCGGAAGACTTCTCCATGCCTTATAAATACCGCCTTGGCCTCGATATCGGCACCAATTCCATCGGATGGTGTATCGTCGAACTGGACGATGAAGGCCGCCCCTGCGGCACCCCGGACGCCGGTGTTCGCATCCTCACGCCGAACGAGGAAGCCGGCCGCGACCCGCAGTCCAAGCAATCGCTTGCTGCCAACCGCCGCGCGGCAAGGTCGGCCCGCAAGCGCCGGGACAGGTTCCTGCGCCGTCAGAAGCGCCTGATGTCCGTGTTGATCGGCGCCGGCCTGATGCCCGAGGACGAAGCCGCCCGGAAGGCACTGGAACGGCTCCACCCGCTGTGGCTGCGTGCCGCCGCCCTCTACAAGCGGCTCGAGCTGCACGAGTTGGGCCGGGCGATCTTCCATCTCAACCAGCGCCGTGGCTTCCTGTCCAACCGCATCACCGACAGTGATGACGCGGACGGCGGCGCCATGAAGGACGGTATGAGGCAGCTCAAGGAAAAGCTGCAGGCGCAGGGCGCCCGCACGCTGGGAGAATTCCTGGCCAAGGGAAACCAGCGCGACCGCGAGGGGTATCTGATCGATGAGCATGGCAAACGCATCGGCAAGGCCCACGGCAACCGGGTCAATCACCCGCTTGATACCGGCGTGCGCTTCCGCCCGCGCACCGAGGGCAGCAAGACCCTCTATGACCTCTATCCGACTCGTCAGATGGTTGAGGAAGAGTTGGACGATATCTGGCACAAGCAGGCGCACTATCACGAAATTCTGACAGACGGCCTGCTGGCCCGGCTCAAGCGCATTATCATTTCGCAACGGCCCCTGAAGAAGCCGCTGGTGGGCAAATGCACCTTCCGGCCGGAGGAGGAGCGTGCGCCGCGCGCCCTGCCGTTGTTCCAGCGGTTCCGCATCCTGATGGAACTTGCCAATCTGCAGATCGACCGTCCGGGCAGACGCTCGCGAAAGCTCGACCTGCAACAGCGCGATGCCCTGGCGAACCTTTTGTCGTGCAAGGCGACCGCAGTGAAGTTCGAGGCGATGCGCAAGAAGCTTGGGCTGCCGGATGACGCTACGTTCAATCTGGAAGCCGGCAAACGCAAGGGGCTGGACGTCGACAACACCGCAGCCATCCTGGGCAAGGGAGGCAAGAGCGAAAGCTTCGGCAAGGACTGGCGTTCGCTGCCGCTGCGGCGGCAGACCGAAATCGTCGAACGCCTGCTGACCGAGCCGGATGAAGACGCGCTGGTGACCTGGCTGCAAGACAACTGCGGCCTGTCCGAAGCCGCTGCCGTGGCGGCCAGCGGGGCCCGCCTGCCGCAGGGCCATGCTCATCTCGGCCGGTCCATGCTGGCCGATCTGGTCGATGTCTTCGAAAACGAATCCCGCGAGGAAGCCGATAAGGAAACCGGTGAACTTTACCAGCGCCCACTGACCTATGACGAGGCGGTTGAACGTCTTGGCCTGCACCATTCCGATCTCGGCGCGGGCCGTTACTCGCGCCTGCCCTATTACGGCAAGGCCATGGAGCGGCACGTCATTTCCCGGCCGGACGCGCCGGAAGGCAGCCAGGAGCGCATCGGCCGTGTGCCCAATCCGACGGTACACATTGCGCTGAACCAGATCCGCGCCGTGGTCAATGCGCTGATCGATGCCTATGGCAAGCCGCATGAGATTGTGCTGGAGCTGGCGCGGGAGCTTAAGCAAAGCCGCAAGCAGAAGGACGATGCCATCAAACGCAACCGGGAGAACGAGAAGGAAAACCAGATCATTGCCGATAAGCTCGCCGATATGCGTCTCGCCGATACGGGTGGCAACCGGCTGATGATGCGCCTCTACCGGCAGTTGCCGGCAGAAGACCGGCTGTGCGTCTATTCCGGCGTCGTGATCAATTGCGATATGATTGCCAACAGCGAGGTGGATGTCGATCATATCCTGCCGAAATCCCAGACGCTGGACGACAGCTTCGCCAACAAGGTTCTGTGCACACGCCAGGCCAATCGGTTCAAGGGCAACCGGCCGCCGGCGGATGCCTGGTCCGGCGATGAACTCGCCGAGATCCAGGAACGTGCCAAGCGCCTGTTCCCGCATAAGGCCTGGCGGTTTGCACCGGATGCCATGGAGAAGTTTGAGGACCGCGGCGGGTTCATCGCCCGGCACCTGACCGACACGCAGCACATGGCGCGGCTCACCAAGGACTATCTTGGCCATCTTTACGGTGAGGACCGCAACAGCCGTGTCTGGGCCATTCCCGGCGGTTTGACAGCGCTGCTGCGCGGCCATTGGGGTCTGAATGCCCTGCTGCGCAGCCACAATATTCATGGCGACGATGAAAAGCCGCAAAAGAAGTATCGCGACGACCACCGCCACCATGCCATCGACGGTTTTGTCGTCGCCTGCACGGACAGGCGCATGCTCAAGTCCGTGGCAGATGCCTCTAAGGAAGCCGAACGGCTCGACCTTGCCCGCTGGGCCGAAAAGGGCCGGTTCCCCCTGCCGTTCGAGGGCTATTACGAAGCGCTTCGCACCTGCCTGGACGCGATGACGATTTCGCACAAGCCCGATCACGGTGTCAGCCCGGCCCATCGCGGCAATGTACATGTCACCTCCGGCAAGCTGCACGAAGAGACCGCCTATGGCGCGGTGGACGAGGAGATTGACGGCAAGCGGTTCAACCTGGTTACCCGCAAGCCGGTCGACGAGCTGACGGCCAAGGAAATCGGCCAGGTGCGCGATGCCGGTCTGCGCGAACGGCTTGAGGAGGTCGCCTATAAGGTGAAGCGCGACAACCAGGACCTGCCCAAGGCGCAACTCGACAAGAAGCTTGCCGAAGCGCTTGAGCAATTCGGCAAAAAACACGGCATTCGCCGGGTCCGGGTCCTGAAAACCGAGAGGTACACCAGGACCGTGCGCCACGGTCCAAACCGGCAGTTCGGCAAGCTTTATGTGCCCGGCGACAATCACCGTATCGAAATTTTCGAGACGCCGGACGGCAAATGGCATGGCGAAGGCGTTTCAGTGTTCGATGCGAACCAGGCGGCGTTCGAACCGGGCTGGAAAAAGGACCATCCCCAGGCAAAGCTGAAACTGCGGCTGCACAAGGGTGATCTGTTCGAAGGTGATTTCGGCGAAGGCCGGAAGATCTATGTGGTGCGCCAGCTTTCGCCGGCCAACGGGCGCATCGAGTTCGTGTCGGACAAGTGGGCCGGCAAGACGGATCACACCACGCTGATGCGTGCTGCCTTCTCGAAGCTCAAGGTGGCCGGTGCCCGCGCGGTGCGCGTCGACCCGATTGGCCGTGTCAGCTATCCGGACGATGGATAGGCGCCGATGTCAAACCGGATCGTCGAAATCGCCGAAGACGGCCGCCATCTTGGCAAGGTCCGGGGGTTCTTGACGGTTAGCGCAGGTGGCGACGAACTCGGCCGCGTGCCGCTGGACGACATTGCCGCCGTTATCGGCAATGCGCATGGCATTACCTATTCCAACAACCTGCTCGTCGCCCTGGCCGGGCGGAATGCACCGCTTGTCATCTGTGGTGCGAATTTCCGTCCGGCGGCCATTCTTTGGAGTATGGAAGGCCACCACGAACAGGCGGGCCGCATGGCTGACCAGGCTGCCGCCTCCCAGCCTTTGAAGAAACGTCTGTGGGCGCAGCTGGTCAGTGCGAAGATAGACAGTCAGCGGGCAACGCTGGAGGCAGTGGGTGCCAGCCACGAGGGGTTTATCCTGCTGTCCCGCAAGGTGCGTTCCGGCGATCCGGACAATGTCGAAGCCCAGGCGGCCAGACGCTACTGGCCATTGCTGTTTGGCGAGGACTTCCGCCGTGACCGGCAGGCAGACGGCATCAACGCCATGCTCAACTACATCTATACGGTTCTGCGGGCAGCGACCGCGCGTGCGGTCATGGCGGCCGGTCTGCATCCCAGTCTCGGGCTGTCGCACCGTCAGCGTGGCAATTCCTTCGCGTTGGCCGATGATCTGATGGAGCCGTTCCGGCCGCTGGCTGACTTGCTGGTGTATGACCTGGCGCGGCAGGGGTGCCATACCGTCGACAAGGACACCAAGCCGGCGCTGGCGCGCCTGCTGGTCACCGATATGAGTTCGCAGGCCGGTGTCAGCCCCGTCAACATCTGCCTGGCGCGGGCGGCCTTGTCTCTGGCGCGCTGCTATGGCGGCGAAGAGAAGAAGTTGGATCTGCCCCGGCGGGCCCTGCCCTTGGAGGGATAGTATGGCCCAGCCACGGTATACGGCGTTAAGTGGGTACAGAATGATGTGGTTGTATGTCATGTTCGATTTGCCGGTGGGAACCAAAGCAGAGCGCAAGGCGGCGACGAAGTTCCGCAACTTCCTGCTCGACGAGGGCTTCGAAATGGCGCAGTTTTCCGTCTATCTGCGATTTGCCGAGAGCAAGGACGCGGCGGAGGTGTATATCAAACGTATTGGTGATGCGCGGCCTGAAAAGGGCAAGGTGCATATCGTGACAATCACGGATAAACAGTATGGCAATGCACGGATATTTGCGGGAAGAAAACGGGAACGCAGGCCCGAAAACCCGGACCAACTGGCACTGTTTTAGTGTGCCCGGTTCGTTTTTGTGCCGTTCGGGTAAGAAAAAAGCCCGAAATATCCGGGCTTTAGGTGATAATCAAGTCTAGCCGCTTGGAGATCGAAGGCCAACCGCAACTAATTAATGGCGCTGGAGCACAGGGACGCCAGTCTAGCCGCTTGGAGATCGAAGGCCAACCGCAACTAATGGGCATCGACGATGATGGTACGACTGAGTCTAGCCGCTTGGAGATCGAAGGCCAACCGCAACTCATTTCGCGCAACCATAAGGTGAAGCGGTAGTCTAGCCGCTTGGAGATCGAAGGCCAACCGCAACGACGCGGTGGCAAAGCACATATCGCAAGACAGTCTAGCCGCTTGGAGATCGAAGGCCAACCGCAACGAAATGTGCCGCCGATGGCCTTGTTCCGGAAGTCTAGCCGCTTGGAGATCGAAGGCCAACCGCAACTTGTTTATCGGCTTTAGCGCGTTAAGCGGTAGTCTAGCCGCTTGGAGATCGAAGGCCAACCGCAACACGGGCTTCGGCCTCCTCGGTCAGTTCACCAGTCTAGCCGCTTGGAGATCGAAGGCCAACCGCAACTGATGCCTTAACCATTCAGCCATGTCCACAAGTCTAGCCGCTTGGAGATCGAAGGCCAACCGCAACGGGACGAAAGCAAACCTACGCTCTGCTTCGAGTCTAGCCGCTTGGAGATCGAAGGCCAACCGCAACCCGCGTCATCGGGTACCTGCTGGACGCGAAGTCTAGCCGCTTGGAGATCGAAGGCCAACCGCAACCGTCGCGTACACATACATCGGGAAATCAATAGTCTAGCCGCTTGGAGATCGAAGGCCAACCGCAACAGGTCATGCCTGCTCCTCTTGGTTCAATTCAGTCTAGCCGCTTGGAGATCGAAGGCCAACCGCAACGTCACCGATTATCTTGGCATCGATATCGAAAGTCTAGCCGCTTGGAGATCGAAGGCCAACCGCAACCGACGAAAAAACACCATCGTTCCATATCCGAGTCTAGCCGCTTGGAGATCGAAGGCCAACCGCAACGGATCACATATCCACAATCTATGAGCTCCAGTCTAGCCGCTTGGAGATCGAAGGCCAACCGCAACCATCGCCTTCAAATTCCATCGCAAGCGGTTAGTCTAGCCGCTTGGAGATCGAAGGCCAACCGCAACG
>JANQIR010000113.1 GCA_028282065.1 Aestuariivirgaceae bacterium | reverse complement strand
TCCGAACGCTCCACCGAGGTCCTGACCCAGGTGTCCAGCCATTCATAATTCTGGAATGCCGTGGCCGCACCCGACGCATACAGGCCCTCCCAGAGCTTCCTTGCAGATGCCATGTCCGGCATCACCGAAAGCCGCGTCACGGCTCTGCAGGACGACTCGACGGTAACCACGTCCATCGCCGGTGCCGGAGACAGCGCACTATGCGCTGCTTGCACGGGACGCAAGGCGTTCAGCATTGGACCTCCTTGTCCCACCGCGTGCAGGACACCACTCCACCATGCAACGGCATACCAGACTGCGGTGCAGGTACGGCTAAGCAAAAAAGTAAAATTTTAGCGATTTTTGGATCTCTTGGCGGCCAGCGCCGGTTGGATCTCATCAGGCCGGGGAGGCTTTCTTCTTACCTGCCGGTTTCTTTTTACCCGCACGCAAAGCAGCACCAAACGCCGCCCTCGCCCATTCCGTCATGTCGTCCGCATCGTCCAGGCATCGCTCAGGCGCACGCATATAGGACATCAGACCCTTTGTGCCTTTCCTGGTTTCATAGGTAAAACGCTCAAGGCCTTCTGCCTCGAACATGGTCCGGTTTTCTTCGTCCGCCTTGAAATACAGAACATCATCGGCGATCAAGGCAAACATCAGCCCGTCGTGATAAACCCCAGCCCCGCCAAACATGCGTTTGATCGTCACCGGGCCAAAATCGGCCAATTGTTCTTTCAGGAAATCTGCAAATCCGGCGCTAACCGCCATGTCACTTGGACACCTGCAATTCTGAGAGCTTGTCTTGGGACACCGGCGTCAACTGAACCGACTCGCCGCAACCGCACGAGGACGTCTGGTTGGGATTCTTGAACACGAATCCGCTTTTCAGCTTCTCAACCTTATAGTCCATCTCGGTTCCAAGCAGAAACATCACCGCCTTGGCATCGATCAGCACCTTTGCACCGTTGTCGTCAACGACTTCATCGAATGGCGCAGTTTCCTCGGCCCACTCCATGGTGTACTCCATGCCAGCACAGCCGCCATTCTTGACACCTATGCGTAACCCGGCGACCGGTTTGTCCGAATTTTCCATGATGGAGCGTATGCGCCCGGCGGCCGCATCGGTCAGCGTCATTACCTGGGGCTTTGGTCTGGGGATAGCTGTCATCTTGGCTTCTTCTTGAGTCAGTTCGGTTTCGTGGAAGGGTGTCTCGACATATTACCACATATTCAATGCGACCCGCGCTTCGTCAGACATGCGGCTCATATCCCAAGGCGGATCGAACACGAGATTAACCGTAACATCCTGAACACCCTGAACGGTACGTACGGCATCTTCGACCCAGCCAGGCATATCTCCGGCTACCGGGCAGCCCGGCGCCGTCAAAGTCATCTCAATGGTCACGTCGCGATTGTCGTCAATATCGACCTTGTAGATTAATCCCAATTCAAAGATATCGACCGGAATTTCAGGATCATATACCGTCTTTATTGCAGAAATCATGTCGTCAGTGAGCCGGTCGAGTTCCTCCTGCGGAATGGCGGAATCGGACTCAACTTCTGCAACGGTCTCCGGTTCGCGATACGGCTCCATATTCACGCGCGCCGGAGCACCGCGCGCTTCCTGGATCGGCGCAGGGGCGCATGACTCGGTATTCTGTCTTTCGGCATCGTCCATTGTTGACTTCCCGGTCGGGCCTCACGGCCCTCCTCGCCTCTTGTTGACTTCCCGGTCGGGCCTCACGGCCCTCCTCGCCTTTTGGTACTCCTCATATAAACATCTCGCGCGCCCGTTCCAAGGCATCCGCCAGCCGGTCAACGTCTTCCATGGTGTTGTACATACCGAAGGATGCCCGGCAGGTCGATGTTACGCCAAAACGTTCCAGCAATGGCATCGTGCAATGCGTCCCCGCCCTGACCGCCACACCATACCGGTCGATCACCATGGAAACATCATGGGCGTGTGCACCCTCCATAGCAAAGGAGATGATGGATGATTTGTGCTCTGCCGTGCCGTAGATCTTGAGCGTGTTTATCGCTGAAAGCCGTTCGGTGGCGTATTTCAGGATCTTGTCTTCATGCGCCGCAATGTTGGCGCGACCGACCTCCAGTATATATTCCAAAGCCGCCCCGAGGCCGATCGCTTGAACGATAGCAGGCGTTCCCGCCTCGAAACGATGTGGCGGATCAGAATAGGTGACAGTATCCTCGGACACTTCGAGGATCATTTCACCGCCACCTTGGTATGGTGGCATTGCGGCCAAGCGGTCCGCCTTACCATACAGAACGCCGATACCAGACGGCCCATATGTCTTGTGCCCGGTAAACACATAGAAATCGCAGTCCAGATCCTGAACGTCGACTTCCATATGCACCGCCGCCTGACTGCCATCGACCAATACCGGAATGCCACGGGCATGCGCAGCCTCGATGACCCGCTTAATGGGCACGATCGTGCCCAGCGCATTGGACATATGCGTCATGGCGACCATCTTGGTACGCGGCCCCAGCAGCTTCTCGAACTCCTCCAACAGGAAGTTTCCGTCGTCATCGACCGGCGCCCACTTGATCACCGCACCCTTGTGTTCGCGGTAAAAGTGCCATGGTACGATGTTGGAGTGATGCTCCATGATCGACAGGACGATCTCGTCCCCTTCACCGATCTGAATGCCGCCGAAACTATGGGCCACAAGGTTGATGGCTTCGGTTGCGTTGCGCGTGAAAACGATATCGTTCACCGATGGCGCGTTGAGAAAGCGCCGCACGGATTCTCGTGCATCTTCATAGTTCTGGGTCGCGGTGTTGGACAGATAGTGCAGACCGCGATGCACGTTAGCGTACTCTTCCGAATATGCCTTTTGGATGGCGTCCAAAACCACCTGCGGCTTTTGCGCCGAGGCGGCATTGTCGAGATAGGTCAACGGCTTGCCGTAGACTTCCCGCCACAGGATTGGAAAATCAGCACGGATCGCCTCGGCGTCAAACATGCGTTCTATCCGGTTCATTCGGATGCTCCATGGGCACTGTGACCGGTGCTCTCATCCAGCCAGTCGTGCGCCAACGCGTTGAACACATTCCTGATCGCTTCGTTTTCGATACTGTCGAAAGCCTCGGCGGCGAACGCAGCAATCAGCATCGCTTTGGCCCTGGCCTCCGGGATGCCCCTGGAACGAAGGTAAAACACCAGGTTCTCGTCCAGTTCTCCCGACGTCGCACCGTGGCCGCAGACCACGTCGTCTGCATAGATTTCCAGTTCAGGCTTGGCATCGAATTCGGCATTTTCGGTCAACAGAAGAGCATGCGAAGACTGCTTGCCATCTGTCTTCTGCGCGTCCTGACGGACAATGACCTTGCCCTGAAAGATACCGCGCGCCTCGTCATCCATGACGCATTTGAACAATTCGCGGCTGACGCAGTTCGGCACGGCATGGTCGACGACAAGCCTGGTATCGGCATGCTGCTTACCATCAAGCAGGTAGGCGCCGCTCACGTTGGCGCGCGCGTGTTCACCGGCGAATGTAATGAAACCCTGATTGCGGGTTACCTCGCCACCGGCCGTCAGCGTGAAGTCATTAAGTACTGCCTGCTCGCCAAGCGTCACCAGAAGGTTCGACAGATGAACCGTTGACGGGCCATCGTGCTGCAGCTTGATCCGGTCTAGACGCGCATCGCGGCCGAGCCGGATTTCCATCACGGTATTAGCAACACAGGCACCTTCGGCGCCGATGTGGGTCTCGATGATTGTCGCCGATGCCCCGTCCGCCACCTCAATCACGTTGCGAAGCGTATGCGTTGCCTCATGCGCTCCAGTTGTAACGAATATGAGCTCGATCGGTATGTCGGTATTTGCACCCTCTTGCACACGGATGACGGCACCATCGCTAGCATAAGCGATGTTGAGCTGATCAAGCGGATCGTCTTCGCGCGGCGAAACTTCGACTGCCGCCCCCTGCACAGCGGTCATTGCAGTAACGTCCACGCCGCTCGATACCGGCATCGAAGATGCGTCCTCCACATACCAGCCATCGGCAAACACCAGACGGGCACGGGCGATTTCGCCGAAAGGCGAGCGCGCCACCAGGCCTGCAACTTCAGCAGACGGTGCCGGGCGTTCCACCAGAGGCGGATAAGGCTTCGCCAAGACCCGGCGCAGGTCCGTCCACTTCCAGTCTTCCAGGCGGCGATGCGGCAGGCCGGATTCGGCAAAGCGCTCAAAGGCCGTCCGGCGATGCGGTGCCAGGGCACCCGCCCTGCCGGCTCCAAACGCCTCCAGATAGGCTGTCTCGGCAGTTGTCTTTTCAATGGCCATCGTTGTTCCGTCAAATCCTGTCGTTTCGTGCAGCAGCCGCCTCAAGCAGCCTGTTCTTCGTAGGCCGCATAACCGTCTTTCTCCAACTCCAGCGCCAGTTCCTTACCGCCCGAGCGGACAATTCGGCCGCGTGACAGCACGTGCACATGATCAGGCACGATGTATTCAAGCAAACGCTGATAATGGGTGATCACCACCATCGCGCGATCGGGCGAGCGCAAAGCGTTCACACCATCAGCGACAATCCGCAGGGCGTCGATATCCAGACCCGAGTCGGTTTCGTCGAGCACGCACAAGGACGGTTCCAAAACAGCCATTTGCAGGATTTCCGCACGCTTCTTCTCTCCGCCTGAAAAGCCGACGTTGACCGGCCGTTTCAGCATGTCCTGATTGACTTTGAGCTGCTCGGCCTTGCCACGCACCAGGCGCATGAAATCCGGCGTCGAAAGCTCGCCCTCACCGCGTGCCTTGCGCTGGGAGCTGAGTGCAACCTTGAGAAACTGCATGGTCGCGACACCGGGAATCTCAATCGGGTACTGGAATGCCAGAAACACACCACTGGCAGCACGCTCGTCGGGCTCCATGTCCAGAAGGTCCTCGCCATTGTAAGTGACCGAACCATCTGTGATTTCGTAGCCGTCCCGGCCGGCCAGGATATAGCTCAATGTGGACTTGCCGGAGCCGTTCGGCCCCATGATGGCATGGACTTCACCCGCACCGACCTCCAGATCGATGCCGCGCAGGATTTCTCTTTCTTCGTCCTCCACCCGTACATGGAGATTTTCGATTTTAAGCATTTCAAGCCGTTCCCTGTTTACACGTATGTCCGGCCGCGCCGGACGGATTTCCAATAGTCCGGAGGTGCCGCCTAACCGACGCTGCCCTCCAGCGAAATTCCAATCAGCCTTTGCGTTTCGGCCATGAATTCCATCGGCAGTTGCTGGATGACGTCACGCACGAAACCATTGACGATCAACGCAACCGCCTCTTCCTCGTTGAGGCCGCGCGCCTGGCAGTAGAACATCTGATCATCGGAGATCTTCGATGTGGTCGCCTCGTGCTCGAAATGCGCCGTGGATGTTTTGGCCTCGATATATGGCACAGTATGTGCGCCGCATTTGTCGCCGATCAGCAGAGAGTCGCACTGGGTGAAGTTGCGCGCATGAGTTGCCTTTCGGTGCGCGGAGACCAAACCACGATAGGTGTTGTCCGAATACCCGGCCGCTATGCCCTTGGAGATGATGCGGCTCGACGTATTCTGGCCGAGATGGATCATCTTGGTGCCGCTGTCGACCTGTTGGCGGCCGTTGGAAATGGCAATCGAATAGAACTCGCCGCGTGAGTTGTCGCCGCGCAGAATGCAGGAGGGATATTTCCAGGTGATCGCGGAACCGGTTTCCACCTGGGTCCAGGACACCTTGGAGTTGGCGCCGCGGCAGTCTGCCCGCTTGGTCACGAAGTTGTAAATGCCGCCCTTGCCGTCCGCATCGCCGGGATACCAGTTCTGCACGGTGGAGTACTTGATCTCGGCATCGTCCAGCGCGATCAGTTCCACGACCGCCGCATGAAGCTGGTTTTCATCGCGCATCGGCGCCGTACAGCCTTCCAGGTAAGAAACGTAAGACCCCTTGTCGGCAATGATCAAAGTACGCTCGAACTGGCCGGTATTTTCTGCATTTATGCGAAAATAAGTCGACAGCTCCATTGGACAGCGCACGCCCTCCGGCACATAGACGAACGAGCCGTCGGAGAAGACCGCCGAGTTGAGGGCGGCATAGTAGTTGTCGCCCTGGGGTACGACTGAGAACAGGTACTTCTGTACCAGTTCGGGATGTTCACGGATCGCCTCAGAGATCGAACAGAAGATCACACCTGCCTTTGCCAACTCTTCCTTGAACGTCGTGACGACGGACACGGAATCGAACACCGCATCGACCGCAACCTTACCGGAGGCATATTCGCCACCACCTTCCTCATCAAGCGTGCTGGGTTCGCCCTGCTTGCGCACACCGGCCAATATCTCCTGTTCCTTCAAGGGGATACCGAGCTTTTCGTATGTCTTGAGCAGTTCCGGGTCGACCTCGTCCAGGCTTTTCGGGCCGTCCTGGCCTTTCGGTGCGGCGTAATAGTAGATGTCGTTGAAATCGATCTTCGGATAGTCAACCTTTGCCCAGGTCGGTTCTTCCATGTCGAGCCAGCGCCGATATGCATCAAGGCGCATAGTCAACATCCACTCCGGTTCTTCCTTCTTGCCGGAAATGAAGCGGATGACCTCTTCAGACAGGCCCTTGGGCGCAAAGTCCGACTCGATTTCCGTCTCGAAGCCGTACTTGTATTTGTCGACGTCAATTTCGCGGACACGTTCGATCGTTTCTACGTCGGCCATATTATCCTCTCAACAAATCCTCTAACACTCACGCCGCGACACGATCCTTGTGTCGCTCGGCGATCAATCTCCAGATGCCGGCAAACCTGTCGACATCCGCCATGGTTGAATTCCACCCGAGGCTTACCCGGATCGCGCCTTCCGCCACAGCAGGTTCGACACCCATGGCATCAAGAACGTGCGAGCGGGCAACCTTGCCGGACGAACAGGCCGCACCGGAACTGACGGCAACGCCGTCCAGGTCAAATGCCATCAGCAACATCTCCGCGGACAGACCCGGCACCGCGAAGCACGATGTATTCGGCAGCCTTTCAACATCGCCGCCAAACAGCACGGCAGAAGGCGCAACCGACATAATGTGCGCTTCAAGGCGGTCCCTTAACCGTCTGATTTCTCCGTCAAATTTGTACATATCGATGCGCGATGCGCGGGCTGCCGCAGCAAATCCCTCAATGCCCGGAAGGTTCTGCGTGCCGGAACGCCGACGCATTTCCTGGCCGCCACCGTGGATCATCGCATCCAAGGCAACACCGTCGTTCACAACGAGTGCGCCGATACCCTGCGGCCCGCCAAGCTTGTGTGCCGACAATGTCATCAAGTCCACACCGAGCAGTGGCATAGAGACGGGAATCTTGCCGGCCGCCTGAACGGCATCGGTGTGAACCAACGCGCCATACCGCCGGGCGATAGCGGCAATCCTGGCTATCGGCTGAATAACGCCTGTTTCGTTGTTGGCGAGCATTACCGAGACAAGCGCCTTGCCGTCGGCATCGGCCAGACGGTTTTCCAATGCATCAAGATCAACGAGACCGGTCGAGGAAACAGGAAGAACGTCGACCGACTTTGCGCTGGCGTAAGCCGCATCAAGACCGGAAACGTGCTCGCTCGCCGACACGATCAGCCGGTCAACGGGAGCGCCTTTGAGCGCCATGTTGTTCGCTTCCGTGCCGCCGGAGGTAAACACAATCATTCCAGGCAGTGCACCAACCAGCAGTGCCACCGAGCCACGGGCCTCGTCCAACGCCTTGTGCGCCGCCCGGCCCTCGGCATGCACCGAAGACGCATTACCGGGGTGTTCGAGGGCCTCATAAATTGCATGACGCACCTGCGGCCGGATGGGCGTTGTCGCGTTGTGGTCCAGATATATGCGGGAAACGGGCATCGGCAATCACACCATTGTGCTGGCAGGATGTGCCTTTGCCCGTTTTATCGATGCGGCTAAGGCCAGGTTCCGCTTGGCCACCACATCGCCCAGCGTCACCGCTGAGAGAAAGCCCATGATCTGACGGCCAAGGGCAGCCCACAGCTCATGAGTGACGCATTTCTCGCCTGCCACACAGCCGTCGATCGCATCGCCTTCACAACGTGTAACCTGCAAAGGCTCGTCCGCTGCCAACACGATGTCGGCAATCGAAATATCGTCGGCATGCCGTGCCAGCTTGTAACCACCGCCAGGCCCGCGAACACTCTCGACAAGACCGGCGCGGCGCAGCTTCGAGAAAAGCTGCTCCAGATATTCCTGCGAGATCTCCTGGCGTTCGGCGATATCAGCCAACGATACCGGCGTGCCGGAAGATACGTTTGCAATGTCGGTCATCGCCATAACGGCATAGCGGCCCTTGGTCGACAGCTTCATCTCACCCTTCCTTGCAGTTCTCGCATCAAATTCCGCCTTAACCCTGTGCTATTTCTGCAGAATCCGTACGCAAAGCTTGCAATTTGCACCCACTGTTGTGTAAGAGCCTGCCACAGAAACACAGCGGCTCCGAACACTCTTGAATTGTTCTAAACTAGACATAAAATACCCGAGTGCTTACGTCAACTATTTTAGCCAACAATCTTTCGTCGGTGTCAGGATCCGGAATTCACAACAGAGCCGGCAGCACGGTTCGCAACCAAACGCAGGTCCCCAAAGCTGATGCCTGAAGTCATTTTCAACGGCCCCGCAGGGCGTATCGAAGGCCGATACCACCACAACAAGGAACAGAATTCGCCGATCGCGATATTGTTGCATCCGCATCCGCAGTTCGGCGGCACCATGAACAATCCGATTGTCCACGAGCTACACTATATGTTCGTCAACCGGGGATATTCGGTGTTGCGGTTCAACTTTCGCGGTGTCGGGCGCAGTCAGGGCCTGTTCGATAATGGCGCCGGGGAGCTGTCCGATGCGGCCTCCGCCCTGGATTGGCTGCAATCCTTCAACCGCGAGGCCCGCACGTGCTGGATTGCCGGCATCTCGTTTGGCGCCTGGATTTCAATGCAACTCCTGATGCGCCGTCCGGAGATTTCCGGGTTCATTTCCATTGCACCGCTTGCAAAGCATTATGACTTTTCATTCCTGGCGCCTTGCCCGGCATCGGGTTTGTTCGTCAATGGCGATCGTGACTCGGTGACACCACCGGATTCCGTTCAGGCGCTGGTGTCGAAGCTGAAGACGCAAAAAGGCATCAAGATTGAGCATCAGGTGCTGCCCGAAGCGAACCATTTCTTTGAAAACAAGATCGAAGACCTGGTCAAAATATGTGACGACTACCTGAACAAGCGCTCAAAAGAGTCCGAGGGCTGACGCCTGAAACAAGGCTCTACCGAGGTTTCGTCAACACACCGCCTGTCAACGGTTGCGGCACTCCGGTCGTGCCGGGAAAGGTGATCGGCAGCCCCTTCATGCTCCTGATCGCCAGAAAGGCCCAGCATTCGGCCTCTATGGCATCTCCGTCGAAATGACAGAATTCGGCCGGGACAACAGGGGCCTCGACCATCCCCGCCAGCAACTCCATAACAAACCTGTTCCGCCGCCCGCCGCCGCAGACAATCCACAGTTTGGGTGGTTCGGAAAACCATGCCCGGGCCTTGGCAAGCGTGCGTGACGTGAGGTGCGCCAGGGTCGCCGCACCGTCTGCGGCATCCAGGCCCTTGACCGGTGTGAGATCAAAGTCTCCGCGATCAAGCGACTTCGGAACCGGTTGGCTGAAATAGGGATGATGCAGGTAGCGCTGCAGCGCCGCCTCATTCACATTGCCCGAACGTGCCAGGATCCCATCAGCGTCGAACGGATTTCCATGACACTGCTGTATCCAATCATCCATCAAGGCATTGCCGGGACCCGTATCGAACGCCACCAACTTGTCGTCGGCACCTATCCATGTGACATTGGCGACGCCACCGATATTCACCACGGCGACGGGGCGTTCCGGCAGGTCATGCACCATTGCCCTGTGATAGACCGGCGCCAACGGGGCCCCCTGCCCGCCTGCCACGACATCGGCCATCCGCAAATCGGAAACGACCTGAATGCCTGTGGTCGAGGCAAGTTCGTCCGCGAGGCCGATCTGCACGGTCAGCCGGTCAAACGGCCTGTGCAATACCGTATGACCATGAAACCCTATTGCATCGATATCCGCTGCCGGGATCGCTGCATCGCCAAGGAATTCCTGCACTACCTCTGCGTGACGCGCCGTTAGGCGTTCCTCGATGTCGGCAAGATTGCCCGGCCGCTCTTTCGCATCGCAAATTGATGGCGCAGATTTAAGCGCGCGCTGAAGATCATCGCGCAGCGCGCCATCATATGGAAACGTCCTGGCCGGCCCACGCCAGGAAATCCTCCGGCCATCGGTCCGCAAGACAGCGGCATCAATGCCATCCATGGACGTCCCGCTCATCAAACCAATTGCAGTCAACTCTTCAGTCACGACGGGTTCTCGTGTTAGAGCTTCGCTTCATCGTCAACCCCATGATACCGGGCGCAGCTTCCACACCGCCCTCAACACAAAGACTCGCACGAAAGCAACGGTATGGGCAAGTTTGCATCCGAATTCCTCAGCGTTCTCGAAGAGCGCGGGTTCATTCATCAGATTTCCGATCCCGAAGGCCTGGACCAGGCGGCCAAGGACGGGCGGATCACCGCCTATATCGGTTTTGATTGCACAGCGCCAAGCCTGCATGCGGGGTCACTTCTGCCCATCATGATTTTGTACTGGCTGCAGCAGACCGGCCACAAACCGATTGCCCTGATGGGCGGAGGGACAACCAAAGTCGGCGATCCGTCCGGCAAGGATGAATCGCGCAAAATGCTGACCGCCGAGAAAATCAACGAAAACATGGAAGGCATCAAGCAAGTCTTTTTGCGGTTTCTGTCGTTCGGCGACGGCGATGCGGATGCGTTGATGGTGAACAACGCCGACTGGCTGGATGGGCTCAACTACATCGACTTCTTGCGCGATTACGGGCCGCACTTCACCATCAACCGGATGCTGACCTTCGATTCTGTCAAACTCCGGCTGGACCGCGAACAGCCGCTCACATTTCTGGAATTCAACTACATGATCCTGCAAGCCTACGACTTTGTGGAGCTGAACCGCAGATACGGCTGCACGGTTCAGATGGGCGGATCCGACCAGTGGGGCAATATCATCAACGGCATCGAGCTTGGCAGGCGGACCGATGGCGTTCAGTTTTACGGATTGACCTCACCGCTCCTGACGACATCATCGGGCGCAAAAATGGGCAAGACCGCTGCCGGCGCCATCTGGCTTAGTGCCGAAATGCTGCCGGTCTACGACTATTGGCAATACTGGCGGAACACAGAAGACGCCGATGTCGGCCGGTTTTTGAGGATGTTCACAATCCTTCCGATGAGCGAAGTGGAACGGCTTGAGGCATTGAGCGGACAGGAGATCAACGAAGCGAAGAAGGTGCTTGCCACCGAAGCAACCGCGCTGCTGCATGGCCGCGAGGCCGCAGAGACAGCGTCCACGACAGCGCACGAAACATTCGTTCAGGGTACCGCGTCAACGGGCCTGCCAAAGGTGGAGATCAGCAAGGCGGAGCTTCAGGAAGGGGCCGGACTGCTGTCCTGCCTGGTGCTGGCGGGTCTTGCATCATCCAACGGCGAAGCGCGCCGGTTGGTGCGCGGCGGTGGCATAAGGATCAATGACGAGACCGTATCGGACGAAAGAGCTCAGTTGACCGGCGCCATGGTCACCGGCGAAGGTGTTATCAAGCTGTCCGCTGGCAAGAAACGGCACGTCCTGCTGACGCCCGCCTGAGGTCCCGGTGCGGTCGGCGGGGGAACCGTACCCAGGCTATCATTGATCCCTGGAAATCTTCTTTTGCCTGCGCGGCTTTGCCGGCGTGCCGTCGGCCGCCACGCCGCCGCCTCCAATATCGAAGATCCGGCGCAAGAAGCCGGGAGCTATGGCCGATACCGGATTAACAACGAATTCCGGCTGACCCATCGTGCCCTTCAGGGCAAAGTTCAGACCGAACACGCCCTGCCCCTTACCGCCAACCAATAACTGGCCCAGGAGCGGGAACTCGCCAATTGCCGCATTCAAAGCATAGGCCGGGATTATGGTGCCGCCGATATCCATCAATCCGTCAGTCTTGCGGATCATGCCCTGGGCAGAAGCGCCCAGCTCAACACCCTTGACCAGAGCATCACCGATACGCACGAAATTCCGGTCAACCGAGAACGGTATCGACAGTTTGGAAAACTTGAGTGAATTGCCCACCGGCCCGGCACCGGCCTGCCCTTGTTTCTTGGGGCGTTCGATGTCCTTCAGGGCCGCTTCGTTGCGCACTTCAAAGTTCCTGACGACAAGCAACCCCCGTTTGATCGTACCGTCTCCGCCACCGCCCAACAGAGCGTGAAAGTCGATCGATCCGCCTTCAACCTTGGAATAAAGGTTCGCCGCGCGCAGCGCAGCGCCGCTGTCTTTGCCCACCACGCGCAAATCGCGCAAGCCCGACGCACTCGGCGTCACCTTCATAACGACCGGCTGACCGTTGGCAAACTTGCCCTCCAGCGTTGCCTGCTGGACAAACCCGCCGAGCGTCTGAATACGGCCGCGCACATTATTGATGACCTCGCCGCGATTGGCATAGACCTTCTCGATCGATGCATCGATGGCCATGGGAATAGTGGAGTCGTTGTTGGAGCTCTGCTCACGGGAAAACGCGCCATTGATGAAGGGCCTTGCATCGAAAGACGAACCCGTCGCGGCTACCGAAAGACTACCTCCGGAGTTTTTCATGACAACGGCAAACTGATTAAGATCATCGAGCACAACCGTCGGAAAGGACGCTTCGATAAGATCTCCGTTCTTGTTGACGGACAGATTGCCTCTGACCTTGAGCTTGGTACCGGTCAGCGCCAAGTTTGAAATGCGCTTTCCACCTCCTTGAATGTGGCTCACGTCAAATTTGGCCTTGGTTCCCTTGGTCGGGCCACGCGCCCAGTCAATCGCACTTAGTATGAGTGTCGCCTTGGAGACATCGGCACTGATCTTGGCGCCCGAAATCTTGTTGTTGTCGATCTTGGCAGTCGCTTCAAACTTCACAGGGCCACGCACGAATTCGGAAATATTGATGCCGATTTTTTCGCGCTGCGCGTCGTTCAATGTGGCTTTGACGACGAATACATCCTCCCCGGGGCCGTTCTTCGTTCTGTCGCGCGACCAACTCAACCGCGCCGGCACGCCGTTCAATCGGACCGGGCCCGATGCATCGAGGCCGGTTTCGGTGATCGTGAACTTGATCTGCCCGCCGGTCATGTCGACACCATCCACCAAGCCGGGGAACGAGGCATTGCCGAGGGCCACCGCGGCGGCCATTGCAACGTGCTCACGCGACACGTTGCGCTGTGCCTGAATGTTGAACCTGGCTCGGGCGCGCACCTGCCCGGACAGTTTGCCGGCCTCAATGCCCGATTCCGTCACCAGTTGTAACGGTTTCAGATCGATCAGTTCGAGGAAATCCCTGGCGCTGCCGGCACCTTCAACATCAATGGTCATCGGCGAGACCAGGCGCGCCAAATCCACCGTCTGCATGGTTCCCTTGGTGAATGTCAGTTGCTTGCCCGACGGCAGCGTCACAACACCACCCTGCAAGGTCATATCGAACCTGTTGCCCCGCAAGTGGGCTGATCCATGCGCCCCGGTAATCGGCGGCAACTGCTCGAAGTAGTGCGTCACCACATCCGATACATCGAATGTCAGGTTGACCATTTCGTTGGGTATTGGCTGGTGACGCCGCAAGGCGTCGGTCAACGTCTTTCCCGGGATCGCAAGCTGGAATGTACCGTTGGACATCCGGGCGCTCACCAGGTTTTCGCGCAACCATGTGCGTGCGCCCGGTGAAACAATCGGTGGCCAGAGCCCGCTACTGTAACCCAACACTCTACTGGTTTGCTTTCTGGGTCACGACTGCCACCTACATCATTATGGGCTTAGT
>JANQIR010000086.1 GCA_028282065.1 Aestuariivirgaceae bacterium | reverse complement strand
GATCTCGAAGCGCACCGGTGTGCTGGTCTTACTCTGCAGGATCGATGCGCGCTCCTTGACCGTTCCGGCGGCGTAGATGTCAGCCACTCTAAGGCGAACGAGATCGCATCCTCACCGTTCCCTCCACGCCGCATCACTCGAGACATTCGAGCAGCCGATCTTAGCTCAAGGCGTGGAGGGCTGCATTGACCGCTCGGTGCCCAAATTACCGGATGCTGACGCTCCCACGAACGGCAACTTCGGCGAAACTAACTCTGGCATGTAACGGACAATATCGAGTGACCTAGCCGGACAGTTAATCTATAATCTTTCAATGAAGTTTCTCAATGTTTGACGAACTTGGACTTCTTGAAGTCGCTGTTCTCGCTACCGTGCTGGCTGCTACCGATGCAGCACTTGGCAAGGCGGTCATCACCAATAAAGCCGTTCCGAGGCGTGTTCGAGAAGGGCTCAATTTCGAAAGCGGTTTGAATGACGGTGTATGCGTGCCGATTCTGCTGCTGTTTCTGGCTCTGGCGGCCGCCAAGTACGCCGAGCAGGACACGACCACGCTGACACTGATGCTGTTCGCCCAGGAGATAGGCATAGGAGCCATTGTTGGTGTGACGTTCACAATTGCAGGCGCCTGGCGATTGGCCGAGGCACAAATGGAGGGACACGGTGGTCGGCGCGTTGCATTCGCCAACTTGTGGTGACAACAAGCAGCGAGCCTGAGTTGGCCCATACTGGATCTGTGTAGATGATTTAAAAAGGGCCACTGTCGACCGGCTCACCGTCATTGCAACAGCGATCGACAAACCAACCCGTGGCCCCTCCTGCATATTCCACCTCCTCATTTTCCACCAAAGGCCGTGACAATGCGATGACCTTTCGTGATCCGCCCTATTCAATCTACTTCACGAGTTCAATTTCGCCTGGCCGCCAGCTCTGCTTTATCCAGGGCTCCAAAGGCCCGTAGATTCGCAAAGCCAGCCACCAGCTTTTGCCCGGCACGGTCTGCAGCCAGTTGCCTTCCTTGCCCTTGGGCGGCTTGGATGAGAAGTAGATGTCGTAGGAACCATCCGTGTTTTTCTTGATCCCCTTGGTCTGACTGCCCAGCGTCGGAAACTGCTGGTCGGTCTGAAGTTGCGAACGGGTCTGGGTATCGTACAGGGTCAATGCCCAAAAATCCTTCGCGGGCGGATTGGGTGGCAAATGCAATTTGTAGGTCTTGGACCCGTCGAGCGGCCGCTTGGCGGCATCCAGCGCAATGAGGCCGTAATCGGAGCCCTTGCCCGCCACTGTTACAGCCATGGCAGGCGATACGACGATGTACCCAAAGTGAAAGAGCACACGCGCGTCGAGATTGTAGGCCCCGTTTTTCTCGAAAGTGGTGTCCTTGTCGGCATAGGCCATCATCCAGGCGCTTTTGTTGCCATAGATCATGTTGCCGGGATAGCGCGGAAAAAAGCTGATGGTCCGAGCGGCCGCATTTCCAATAGAAGCCGCATCCTTAAGGATCTTTTTCATACGTGCATCGGGTGCAAACGGCTTGCCCTTCTCGATGCCGATCGCCGCCATCATACCCTTCGCTTCAGGACCCAGAAAATCGTCTGGCTCTCGCTGGATCAAGTCGTGCAGTTTCGTAAAGAAACTCACGTCATTGGGCAGTACGGTATTGAAATTCTTGCCGGAGACGTTGATAAACTCTGTTTTTGGGGGATTGTTGGCTTGGACAAGGGGGTAGACCTTCATCTTGTCCCGGATGTTGGCCGACGCAGTGCGGATTGCTTTGTCGAGCGGCAGCTTTTTGTCGAGGTATCCGCGTGTAAACACCCAAACGCCATTTGTCTTAGAGGGAACGACGAAGTAGCCGTCCGGCACATCGCCCTTGTAGCCGGGCGGCAAGACCAGAAACTTGCCACCCTTTCCCTTATCGGGCCCAGCAACGCCTAGATCTGTCATGTAACGAAATGCCATGTCATCAAGCACGCCCAGCATTCCGGGCGGAAGGTCAATGACTGTCGGGCCGTCTTTTGCGAGGTCGAGAAAACCGACCGCATACATGGTCGAGGTGTTTCCTGTCAGCAACAATGTCTTGGAGTCCATCAGGTTGTCCCAGATGGCAATTTTGTTACTTGCGTCCGCGCCGATACTTGCCTGCCCCGCGCGTAATGCGTACATGGACATCGCCGGGATCGAGTTAAGGAATACATTCACCGCTCTTGAGCGGTCGAGATAGTCATAGACAGTTTGCACCGTGTTCCCAGTCGGAACCCCGTCAAAAAATCTCAATTTCCCAATAGACGTATCTAGCTGTTCTGGGGCGGTGATCGACTTCGGTATATCGGTCGTCATTTTCGTCTTGGGCGCATCGGCCGAGGCGGCCACTGTGGCACCAGAAACCAGTGCACCAAAGACGAGCAACTTCGCAAGAATGGCTTTTCGCATAATTCACTTCCTTCTCATTGTGCCGACGCGACAAAGGAAACAAGCTCGCGCTCCGGAATTGCTCCAACTGACGTTGAAATTCTTGCTCGTGTTTCCTCCATGCTTCTCTTTCGGGGCCATTTTCTCTGTGAACCCAAACCAACCTACTCCTCTGCATCCATTCGCGGTTTGCTGCTTGTTGGCCCGAGGCGAATAGGAACGTCATGCCAAATTGCGCGCCCCAATCCTCCGGTCCGCCCAATAGCGCGCGCCAGTAAACAACTGGACTGGTTGCCCGCCGAAGCTGACAGACAAGATCATTCTAGCCGTGTCACAACTCAGGATGACTTTCTGACCATTTTCGGCCATGTTTCCTGAAAACTGATCGGAACTTGGTCTAGGGGTGGGTTGAAACGCATGAAGAACCCGACGTTTGCCCGCGCCAGCTACGGGAACTTGTTCCTTGAGCTGTTCCTCGAAGTGGGCGTGCCGGTGCGGCGATGGATGGACGCAGCATGGCTTCCAGAGTATGTGCTGGAAATGCCCGATGTCCTGGTGCCAAATGCACAGATTATTGACGTCGTTTGGGCCGCGGAGCGACACGGCGACATAGATGACATTGCATACTGCGCGGCCAGCCGCATGACTCTCGGAACGCTTTCCCAACCTACACAGCAAGCGGTCTTGAGGGCTTCAACGGTTGGCAGCGTGCTAGTCACGGCTATTCGGGAGGCCGTTCGGGAAGACGCGTATATTCCCTTCTGGTTCGACAAGTTGTCTAACGGCAATGTTCGCATTCACGCGCAAGATCCGAGCGGGAAAGAAGAGCCATACTGCAATTGGAGCACACTTTTTTATCTGATCACGACGGTTCGCAGCATTCTCGGCCCCAACTGGGTGCCTGACGAGATTGCATTGATGGGTGATTTTTACCCTGGCCGATCGGTTCGCGATGCGCTACCGAATACGCGGTTTCTGTCCAACCAGCGTTCTGCATGGATCGCTTTTCCGGCAACACTGTTGAATAGTCGCCGAACACACACAGCTAGTGAGCCGAAAGAGCAGATTAGGCTCCAGAACCCTAGCGCGGCACCGGGATGGAGCCTATCCGATGCGGTCATCAGCATGCTCACAGCCCATCTTCCAAACGAAACGGCACACTCGGCGGTTTTTGCCAATGCGCTAGGGCTGAGTGAACGTACCTTTCGCCGGACGCTTTCGCAGGAAGGCACGTCTTTCAGGCTGTTGCTGGCGGAAAAACGAATGGAAATCGCGCGATCGCTGCTTGACGACCGGGACGTGCGCGTTACGGAGGTCGCACTGTCGTTGGGTTACCGCAATGCGACCCATTTCACGCGATCGTTCCGCGCCTTTCACGGAACGACCCCGTCGCAATACCGTAAGGCAGCCTCGGCTGATACTGGTGATTAACTACAGTTGGGCGTCTTATCGCGGCCTGAGCATTACCATTCATCGACAATCCCCACGCAGCTGCTCGGCATCACACGCAATTGACTAGGTGTTTGATCCCAGATTTTGATGGTGCAATCTTTTCGCAAGAATGGGAGGAGGCACTATGGGACAGGTTTTACACGGGAGCGCCCGCACGACAGAGGCAGTCCGTTGAGCAATACAAAATAGTCAAGAGAGCTTGAGGGCGCTCTCGAAGCGGTATGGCATCAACCAGAAGACAGTGGCGAAGTGGAAGAAGCAGACGTCGGTAGCCGACCTGCCGACAGGGCCGGGCCATGAGTTATAGGACATCTTTCTATAACTCATTCTACGCAATTCAGTGAGCTACAGTAAAAAGCTCCATAACCCAGGCCAGGGGAGGAGTGTGCCCGGTAGACGGGGGGCAGACTGAGGTGAGGTCGTGGCGTGCCTTGGTTGCAACCTGAAACCCGCAACTTCAAATCCAGGCGTTTTGTCTCTTGCAGACACGGCACTACCCATCAAGAGTCGCAATCAGCCTTTTTGCCTTTTCGCGATGCCTGTCGTTGGTCCGAAGGCTGAGTTCGAGATGATCGAGTTCAACTTTAGACCCGTTGACACAGCGTTCCTGTTCAAGCCTTTCGCGTGTCTTGTCGAGTTTCGCCAGGACCTTCAGGAGCGCCTTGCGCTTCCTGGAAAGCTTGTAGCCGTTCCAACTGAAAGCATCCGTCAACTTCACTTGGATAGCCCCACCTTGCAGGGAAATGACCGCTTAACGCTAGGGTTGTCGGATAACAGTTAGATTACATATCCATGACAATTGGATTACAGTCAGATGACATGAAGATGACGATCAAATACCGGTTTTCCAATATCCACGGTGCATGAGCTTGGTGATCGGGCTTGGTCGCGTTGTCCAGCGCTCTGTCGCCTCGTATTCCTGGTTGAGGGAACGCGTTTGAAGATTGCGGCTATAAGAGTCTGAAGGGGAGTTGTTGTCGTGCTTCGCCGAATATTCCTGCCAGCCATCTTTGTTGTTCTGGTTTATGGCTTTTGGGTAAGCCCCGATTTCAAGCAGATATCGGCTGGCGTCGCCATCTTCCTGTTCGGCATGCTGTTTCTGGAGGAAGGCTTCCGTGCGTTCACGGGAGGTCGCCTGGAAAGAGTTTTGAACAACACCACCGACAAGCTCTGGAAATCGATTTCGTTCGGTGTCGTCACGACCACGATCATGCAGTCCAGTTCGCTGGTGTCAGTGATTACAATCTCATTTCTGAGTGCCGAGCTGATCACTCTGGCCTCTGGCATCGGCATCATTTTCGGTGCCAATATCGGCACCACGACAGGCGCCTGGCTGATTGCCGGACTGGGTCTCAAGGTGAAGATCTCAACCTACGCCATGCCCATGTTGGTGTTTGCTATCGTTCTTGTGTTTCAGAACGATCGCTCGTTGAAGGGCATCGGCTATATCCTAGCCGGACTGGGGTTCCTGTTCCTCGGCATCCACAACATGAAGGAGGGTTTTGAGGCGTTCCGATCAACAATCGACCTGACGCAGTTCGCGATGACCGGTTACCTCGGGTTGTTCGCGTTCGCCGGGATCGGTGTTTTCGCAACGGTCGTCATGCAATCCTCGCACGCCACCCTCGTGCTGATCATTACCGCTCTGGCGGCGCAACAGATCACATACGAGAATGCGCTGGCGCTGGCAATCGGCGCCAATGTTGGTACGACCATCACGGCGATCATTGGATCGATGAGCTCGAACTACCAGGGCAAACGGCTGGCCGTAGGCCATCTGATCTTCAATGTGATCACCGGTGCAATTGCAATTGCTTTCATCGGTCAAATGGTATGGGCGGTTGACACGGTTTCGCAGATCGCCGGTATCCGTCCTGATGATTACACGCTCAAACTTGCCGTTTTTCACACGATCTTCAACGTCGTGGGTGTCGTTGTTCTACTTCCCTTCGTGACACGGCTGGTGGATTTCCTCGAACGGGTCATCCCGGTACCGGTCGTTGATGTGGTGGCACCGGAATACCTCCTGCAGTCGGTTGTCGATTTCCCGGAAACGCTGCTGGAGGCGGTCCGAAAAGAAACCATCCATCTGTATGACAATGCCTTCGAGATTATCGCGCATGGCATTAATCTTCACCGCAAGGAGATCCTTGACAGTGATGACCTCGAGGAGTTGATTTCCAAAGACCGTGAGATAATCGAGTTTGACCTGGATGCCGTATACGAACGGAAAGTCAAAGCCCTTTATGCTGAGATTCTTGAGTTCATTGGCCGCGCCCAAGGTGAGATCCCATCCGAGTTCGCCGACCAGCTCTTCGGATTGCGCCAAGCGTGTCGCCAGATCATCATGACGGTCAAGGAGATCAAGCATCTGCGGAAGAACTTGACGCGATACATGGTTGATCAGGACGAGGACATACGACGCGAGTACAATGCGCTCAGAATTCAGCTGGCCAGTCTGTTGCGCGATATCGACGAGATGCGCAATATTGACGAGGACGAGCGCAACATTATTGATCTCGACGTCCACCGCGTCGCAATCGACGAAGAAAGCACTGTCGTCAATGGTGAGCTGGACAGGCTGATACGGGACGGCATGATCACACCGGTGATGGGAACATCCCTCATAAATGATCATGGCTATGCGCGTGACGCCATCTGGAACCTTACCGACATCGCCAAGACGGTGTTTGGCGCGCGCGATATGGCCGAGATGGAAGCTGAAGAGCTGATCGGCCTGGACGAGGACGATGTAGAAGCCGTTTCTGTAGGCAGATGAGAAGACAACAAGACTGCAGCGTCCATAGTTAGTAGGAGTCAGGAGCCGTATATGAAGCTTAAGAGCATATTTAGATCACACTCCATGAAGCGTTCGAAGAAACGCGAGGCTCTGGAGAAAGTCCTGCATAAACTTGAGAAAAAAAAGGAAAAACTGGAACATCAGCTGAAAACTGAAGACTCGAAGCACAAGAGGAAGAAGCTTGAGTCCAAACTCGAAACCAATAGACGGCATCGCCACAAGGCGAAGAAACTGATCGACGAGCTTGGTTAGGGTGCTAGAGCATGTTCCCGAAAAGTGTGTGCGATTTTCGGATAAGAACATACTCAATATCAAAGGGATAGAGCATTTTTAGTGACTCAGGTTTCACAAAAAATACTCTAGATGGCTGTTTCTTTCGCGCAAAAGGCTCTTGGTAGAATTCGAATTCAGGCAGCCGGGCTTTCGGCTTCTGCGTGCGGTTCCACACGTAGCTTGACCAAAGACCGGTCTGTCGCCTCGACAACGGTCATCCGGTATCCCAGTTCGACGATGAAGTCGCCTTCACGTGGAATGCGCCTGAGGCGCGCCATCATCAAGCCGCCCAGTGTATGGAATTCGGTAGCCGGAAGATGCACACCGAGGACTTCATTGGCTTCGGAAATCGAAACACTCGAGTCCATAATGTAGATATCATCGCCTATGGCGTTGAAATCATGCCTGCGCTTGGGCTGGTACTCCTCGAAGTCATAGCCAACGTCGATCTCGCCCAGCACCTCCTCCACAATATCTTCCATCGTAATCATACCGATCGCCGAGCCGAACTCGTTCACGACGATCGCCATATGATCCTCCCTTTGCCGGAGTTCCGGCAAGAGTGTGTCAATTGTCTGGTTGGGCGCGACATAAAATGCCGGCCTGATCATCTCCGATATCAACCGCTTGTTCGATTGGTCCGCGAGCATATCCCATGTGGTCAATGTGACGATGCCGGTTATGTTGGAGGTGTTCTTTTCGTAGACCGGCAAACGATTGAAGCCATGCTTGCGGACCAGATCGACAACGGTCCGCATACTCGTCTTGCCAACCTCGTCGCTATCCAGCGAAATGACATGGGCCATGGGGATCATGGCCTCGGCGACCGTGGTGTCAGCGAAGCGGATGACCCGGCGAATGCGGCCCCGGTTGGTCTCGCTCAATGCAGCACTCTGTTCGGCCATGTCGATGAGCGTACGGAATTGCTCACGCGTGATGAACATGGGCTGTTCAATCTTGCCCGCGCCGGCCAGCCGCGCACAGAACCGGGCGACCCGTGAAAATACGAATATGATGGGATAGAACAGCTTTCCGCTCCAGTTCAGCGGATAGATAATGATCGGCGTCAGGCTTGACGCCTTTTGCTGAAACACGCTCTTGGGGACGATTTCCCCGAGGATGAGAAACAGTGGTGTGAAAGCCAGGAATGCATACATCTCTCCGCGGCTTCCAAACCAGCCAATCATCAACAAGGTGCCGACTGTGGCTAGAGCAATCGTCGAGATGTTGGTTCCAACGAGTGTCGTGCTGAGCAGCACCTCCGGCTTCTGCAAGAGCCTGATTGCCAGCTCTGCACCGCGATTGCCCTGTTTTGCAGCATGCCGGAGCTTGATTTTATCCGCATTGACCAGGGCAATTTCCGATCCCGAGTAGAACCCCTTCAACAGCAGAAGGACAATCATCAAAATGACGGAGAGGGCGAGATCCATCGTCAGCCCTCCGTATCTTCGCCAGACACAACGGCATCTGTCGCATCAACGTTCTTGGCTATCCGCACACTGGCCACCCGATGACCTTCCATCTCAAGAACGGTCGCCGCATAACCTTCCACGACCACGGTGTCGCCGGCGCCCGGCAACCGGTCGAGATGGCGAAACACAACGCCACCGATCGTTGTCATGCGCGGATCTTCGATACCGAAATTGGTCAGATCGTTGAAATCGGTGAGTTTCATGTCACCGGGGACCTCGTAGACGTTCTCGTCATCTTCTTGATAGTAGGCCTGACTTGAAACGTTCTCGGATATCTCTCCAAAAATGAACTTGATGATATCGCGCATGGTGATGAGGCCTTCTACCCCGCCAAACTCGTTCAGCACGATGGCTGCTCGCGCATTTTTTGCCTGAAAGAAGTCGAACATTTCATCGACATTCTTGGTCGGGGGAACGACGACCGGCGGGTGCATGATGTCGGCAGGACAGAGCGCCTTCAGATCCGCACCGTCCATCGTCAGCTTCAGAACGTCCTCTGCGTGCAGGAACCCGACAAAGTTGTCAGCGCGGCCGCGACAGACCGGCACGCGCGGATGCTGGAAAGTCTTAAACCGCTCGAACATTTTCGGCACAGATGTGTCCACATCGAGGAAATCAATTCGGGTCCTCGGAGTCATGATTTCCACAATCTCCGTTTCTCCGGCCTCCAGAAGGTTGTCGATCAAGACCCGTTCGGTCGCGTCCAACACACCTTCTTCTGCGACATCCTCCAGAACGGCGCGGAATTCATCGACCCTGAGAATGTTCTCAGGTGCCCGCTCGCTTCCGACGATCCATGTCGTTATGCCGCCGGCGATTAGTCGCACAACACGCCGCAGTGGCGTAATCAGGCGGCTCCAAAGCGACAATGGGGTCGCCACCAGGGCCGTGCTGATGCGAATGGGGTTGCTCACGGCAATTGTTTTCGGCGTCACCTCCCCGAACAGCAGCAGCAGTGGGAACATGACGAGAATAGTGATGATGCTAGCCCGCTCGGCGCCATAAAGCGCAAACAGGATTCCGGCCATGTTGATGGTCGCTGCAATATTGACGAGTTCGTTGCCGCACAGGATGGAGATGATCAGCCGGCGGGGTTCGTCTAGCAGGGCATGCAGGGCCTCGGATTTGGGATGCCGCTCACGGCGCAGCTTTTGCAGATCCAGCCGGGACAAGGAGAACAGCGCGGTTTCTGATCCGGAAAACAGCGCTGAGCATCCGAACAGGAACAACTGCAATACGAGCCGGGCAATCATGTCCGGCTCTGCCAGGCGCGCCAGATCGACCGCGAAAAACCCGGAAAACTGGCTCCAATATCCTGCGATGATGGCTATCGTCTCTTGCATCGGCGCTCACATGCAAACGGATCGTCGCTTCTGCCAATCTTCCACCGTGTCCGCCCGAGCAGACTGGTCCCAGTCCAGAGCTAGCCGTAGCGGCCTTCGATGTAGTCCGCTGTCTCGCGCTTGTCAGGCGTCACGAAGAGCCGTGCGGTTGCCTCATGTTCGATGACCTTGCCCATGAGCATGAATATGCACTCATGACTTGCGCGCCGCGCTTGGGCCATATTATGTGTGACGATGACGATGGTGTAGTCACCCGCAAGCTCCCAGATCAACTCTTCAACCGCTTCGGTTCCCTTTGGGTCGAGTGCGGAGCATGGTTCATCCATCAGCATCACGACGGGCTTTACCGGGATCAACCGTGCAATACACAGCTTCTGCTGTTCCTCGAGTGAAAGTTCCGTCGCCTTCTGGTCCAAACGGTCTTTCACCTCATCCCACAGGAGCACCTTCCGGAGTGCCATCTCGGCGATATCATCCTTGTCCTGTTTGCTCATGCCCTTGCGGTTTTCACCATGCAGGTTAAAGCCAAAGAGCACGTTATCGCGGATCGAGATCGGCAGAGGGTTGGGACGTTGGAACACCATGCCGATCTGTTTGCGAACCTGAATGAGTTCGACCCCTTCGCCATAAATGTCGTGACCCAATACCGAGATCGATCCATCGATCCGGACATATCCCAAGCGCTCATTGATGCGATTCACACTGCGTAGGAAGGTCGTCTTTCCACAGCCTGAAGGACCGATCAGAGAGGTGATAAGACCCTTCTTAATGTTGAGATTGACGTCAAAAAGAGCCTGAAAGTCGCCATACCATAAACTGAGATCCACAGCAGAAATCGCATTGATTTCGCTATCCTGCGGTGCATCAAGAACGCCTTCCGACAGATCGGCCAGAGTGGTTGTGTTCTGCAACATTGTGTCAGCTCCCGCCTTTAACCGAACCGGCCTGCGATGTAGGCAGACGTCCGGGTATCCACCACCTGGTCGTTGAAAATCGCTTCGGTGTCGCCGATTTCGACACAGGATCCGGTGAGGAAGAACGCTGTGCGATCTGCCAGGCGACGGGCCTGCTGTGTGAGATTCGTGACAAGGATTATCGTCATTTCACTTCGCAACTGCTTCAAGATGTCCTCGATGCGCATGGTTGTCACCGGATCAACAGCGATGGAGAACTCATCGAGGATCAGCAGATCCGGGTCCTGGGACAATGCGCGAGCAATCGTCAGCCGCTGTTGTTGCCCGCCCGACAGCAAACTTCCAAGGGAATCGAGCCTGTCCTTGACTTCGTCCCAAAGCGCTGCACGGGTGAGGCAGCGCTCGACGATTTCATCAAGGTCAGCCTTACTCTTGACACCCGAAAGCCGTGGAGCCAGGGCGACGTTCTCATAAACGGTCATCGGCAAACCGACCGGCAGCGGAAAGACCACTCCGATGCGGCTGCGCAGAGCATAGACGTTGCGCCATTGGCGAATGTTGGTCCCATCGAAGACAATCTCACCGGAAACCTGCATGGCCGGATTGAACAAGTCCATCCGGTTCAGGGTCTTGAGGAATGATGTCTTGCCGCTGTTTGCGGGCCCGATGATGCCAAAAATCTCGTTCTCAAAGACTGTCAGGTCGACGCCCATCAGGGCGGGTTTTCCACGGTAGCTGATTGACAGGTTGCGCACTTCCAATTTTGGACGTCGGCTGTCTGGATCTGCCGGCGAAGTCGACGGATTGTCGTCCGATATCAGATTGGTATCCATTCCCTCACCACTTCTTCTTGCCGCGCACATAGATGCGGAAGGCGATCGACAGTGAGTTCATCAAGAGCACGAGTGCGATCAGCACCAGCGCCACTCCGTAGGGCAACTCCTCCGGCACGCCCGGCACCTGCGTTGAAATAACGAACAGGTGCAGCGAAAGTGCCATCGTCTGATCGAACACGCTTTGCGGCAGGAACGGCAGGAAGAACGCTGCGCCAGTAAACATGATTGGCGCGGTTTCGCCGGACGTGCGCGATACCTCCAGGATGACGCCTGTGAGGATCCCGCTCACGGCATTGGGCAATACGACCCGCCTGATTGTTTGCCAGCGCGTGGCACCCATGTTCCAGCATGCCTCGCGAAACGCCAATGGTACGGCCTGCAGGGACTCGCGTGTCGCAACGATAACAATTGGCAGCGTCATGATGCCAAGTGTCAGGCTTGCCGCAAGAATGCTGGTGCCAAAGTCCATGAATAACACGAAGGCCCCAACACCGAAGAGCGCGTGCACAATTGAGGGCACACCGGCCAGATTGATAATCGCCAGGTTGATGGCACGGGTGAACCAGTTGTCGGGAGCAAACTCGCTGAGGTAGATAGCGGCTGCGACGCCCAGCGGCACCGAGAACAGCAGTGCCACGGCAACCAGCCAGATAGTGCCGACGAGAGCTGGAAAGATTCCACCTTCCTTCATTCCGTTGACAGGGTCTTCCAGTAGGAAACTGAGCGAGAGGGCTGGTCCGCCCTTGTAAATCAGCGTGGCCAGAATGATTAGGACTGGCAAAACCAACAACGCGGTCATCAGCATGAAGAGAATGCGCACCAAGCCTTCCGTGCGGCTATTTCTGATATCCTGTTCGACGGCGGCAAACATCGGGCAAACTCCTGTGATTTATCCCTTGCGGACGCCGCGGACAATCAAGTCAGCGGTCATGTTGATGATGAACGTGATGACAAACAGAAAGATGCCGATCGTGAACAGGGCTTTGTAGTGTGTCGACCCTACGGCGGTTTCTCCCAGTTCAGCGGCGATGGTCGCGGTAAGCGCGCGGACGGAATCGAATATGCCATCCGGGAAGTTGACCGAATGCCCGCTGGCCATCAACACTGCCATCGTCTCACCAAAACCGCGGCCGACCCCCAGCAACACGGCACCGAGCAGACCGTTCTTGGCGGCCGGCAGCACGACCTTGGCAATCACTTGCCAGCGCGTGGCGCCCATTGCCTCTGCAGCTTCGCGATACCGGTCAGGCACAGCCTTTAAGGCATCTTCGGCAATCGACGTCATGATCGGCGCAGCCATCAAGCCCAGAATGATTCCGGCATTGAAGATATTGAGTCCGATCGGCACATCGAAAAGCTTGATTATGAGCGGGTTCATGATGGTGAGACCGATGAACCCCCACACCACGGAAGGGATGGCCGCCAACAGTTCGACGAGCACCTTGAGCGCTTCGCGGGTTTTTCCGGTTGCAAATTCCGCTATGTAAATGGCCGCACCCAACGAAAACGGGATTGCCACGAGCATCGCCAACCCCGTCACGCTTGCAGTGCCAACGATCAGCGCGAGTATGCCATATGTCGGGCGATACTCGGACGTTGGCTTCCAACGGCCAGATCCGAAGAACTCCTTGAAATCAAACGTTTCAAGTATGAACCCCATACCTTCCTTGGTGACGAAGACAAAAATTCCAATTATGAAGATAATTGCGGAAATGCCGCTGATGAAAACGATCGTCTGAACGCTCCTGTCCACGTACCAGTCGAAATCGCGGCGATCGCTCCGCTCTCTTCTGGTCTTGGGCACGGTGACCTGTGGCTGTGTTGCGGTAACCATCTCAGCCCGCCTCCTCGCCACGCATGGTGACCAACAGTTCGCGAACGTGGTCGCCGATCGATTGGTACATCGCATTGAATTCAGACTCTGGATCCTTGGCCTTGCCGGCTACTCCGCCGACGTCCCATTCCAGATAGGTCGTCCTGTATGGCTGCTGCCCAGGGAAGTAATCCTGCACATCTCCCTCCAGACTGATGACCAGATCGTAGGCAGACGCATGTTCCGGATCTGCCTCGACCGCATCCAGGCTGGCTTGCGCGTGCGACAGCCCCTTCGATTCCATGAAGTCGCGCAGGCCGGGCCGCAGATCACTTTTTGCCTTGCGGCCTGCGCTGCTGTACTCGCCGCTGCGCGGAAAGGCCCGGCGGGCCACAGCCTCGGCAATTTGGCTCTGGCAGTCGTTGCCGGGATCCAGGAACAGGATCTTCAGGATGCTTCGCTTCTTGGGTTCTCCGGTGATGGCAAATATTGCTTCTTCGCATATGTTCTGGGCCCGGTCTGATGCGCGTTTCAACTGATGTGAGATCGTCAATGTGGCGATGACTGTACGAACCTCGTCCCTGTTCTTGCTTCGGCTGCCGGCAAGGCTGTCAAAAAGGGCATCGGAACGCCCTTCGGCCTGCTTTGCGATGGCAAGTGTTTTCTTCGCCAGCTCAGCATCATTCTTGGAAAGCGCGGCAACAGAATCCGTGACAGAAGTAAGAGCATTCTCTGCCAGCGCCTCGACTTCAGCCTTGACAGGACCGCTGGGTGTCTTGGGAAGTTGAATTGCGTTTCGCGCAATGGTCACCGCGTAGTCGCCGATGCGTTCCAGCTCGTCGACAATGCCCATGATCGACACCACCTGCCGCAGATGCGCGCCGCTTGGCTGATGAACGGCCAAAAACGCATGGCTCAAGTCATTTACCAGCTTCTTTTTGCGATTGATGGGCTTGTCATGAATGACCGTACGATTTGCGAGCTTCAGATCGTCCATTAGGCTGGCGGCAACTGCATTGCGTAAGGCAGTTACGGCCATTTCACCTAGTTTACTGATCTCTGTCTGGATCCTGCTCAGATCCCTGGCAAGGCGTTCCTCGTAGTGCGACATCTGTCAGTGCTCCGCCTTCATCCCTCGTTGACCTGCTTGGGTAACTGGAGGCGCCTGCAGCACGCGATACATGGTCACCGCGTTTGCGCTGCAGCGCCTTCAATTGTGCTTGTTTTGACTTGGCGATTGCGCAGTCGCTACAGAACTACTGGGTTAGCTGATCGCATTTGACGTCCCGGACCGTGGCATAGCCCTTTTCCAGAATGATGCATTGTCCGGCATCGCTCAGGATCCAATCCAGGTACTTCTTGATCTTTCCCTTCGGCTGTCCATTGGTATACATGAACAAAGGCCGCGCGATTGGGTAAGTTCCATCACTGGCAGTCGCGACGGAAGGTTTGACGCAATCTGAGCCCTCGGACTTGGCGATGCAGGCCAGTTTGAGGTGATCGGTCGCGTAGGCGAGACCGCTATAGCCAATTGCACAAGGAGTCTTCTCGACCAGATCGACGACATCCTTCGAGCCGTGCATGTCGCGCGTACCCATCTTGTAGTCGCGCCTCTTACCGAGTACGGCCTTGCGGAAATAGGCATAGGTACCCGAATTGTTTTGGCGGCTCACAAGTATCATTTCCTGTCCCTTGCAGCCTGGCACTTCGACACCCAGCTCGGTCCAGCTTTCGGTCTTGCCTTCCTCACCATAGATCTCCGCGAGTTGGGGAATGGAAATCGTCTCGAGGGGATTGTCCTTGTGCAGAAAGACCGCGAGTGCGTCATATCCGACAATATGTTGAACGGGCTTTTGTCCCTTTGACTCGGCAAGTTGGACTTCCTTGTCCTTCATTGCGCGGCTCGCGTTGGCGAGGTCGACCGTGCCGTTGATCAAGGCAGCGATACCTGTTCCAGAACCGCCTCCGGAAACCGCAACCGCCACGTCAGAGTCGACTTTTCGGTACGCCTCAGCCCAGGCTTGGGCAACGTTTACAAGTGTGTCAGAACCCTTGTTCTGAATGAGTGTACGGGCCTCTCCAGTGAGAGGAAACATGACGAAAGCTGCACTGGCAATTGCCACAAATTTGAGAACTGGGTTCACGCCTAGGCTCCTTATTCATGAGACAAATCCACCCTCTCGGCGACATATCGGATGACACCGATTATCGTTGCTCCGGACACCGCGTCCCGATTTTTTCGACTTTTCGTTGTTGGCAAACCGCCCGAAGCGTTGCCGACTATGACAGTTTTGTGACAGTTAAACTTTGATCTATATCATGTGGTGCCGTAGGCTTGCGGCGCATGTCATCGATTTGTGTTTGAACTGTCATATTTCGAACCACTTCTTGGGTGATTGCAGCTTTGGCAAATCGCAACAATTTGGTGGTAAGCTTACCTCGCCTTACCTACTGATTCGATCAGGCGACAACAATCTCATGCACGACGCCAAACAGTACGCAGCCCTGCCTTACACTCTGGACGCGGGCCAGATTAAGATTATGCTCATCACCAGCCGCGAAACCGGCCGATGGGTCATCCCGAAGGGATGGCCAAAGCGAGGCCTGAAGCCCCATCGCCTCGCGGCACTGGAGGCCTTTGAAGAGGCGGGGTTGCGGGGCAGAATCTCCGAAAAGGTCGCCGGACACTTCCAATATCAAAAACTGATGGATGATGGGTCTGAGGTGCAATGCGACGTCGGCGTATTTCCGCTGCTGGTGGAAAGTCAGGCAAAGGACTGGCCGGAGAAGGACGAGCGCCGGTTCAAATGGGCCGCGGTTTCGAAGGCGGCCAAACTGGTGGATGAAAAGGGGCTCGCGGACCTCATGCGTGATTTCAGACCCGGAGACGAATGCCCTCAAAAGCTGGCAAAGCAGCTGAAAAAATCAGCTTAGAGCATGTTCCCGAAAAGTGTGTCCGGTTTTCGGATAAGAACATGCTCAATATCAAAGAGATAGAGCATTTTTAGTGACTCAGGTTTCACAAAAAAATGCTCTAGCGCTCAAGGCATGCCCGAACACGTGAGCTTCGTGTGTGCAAATCTGCAGATCGTGGGTACCCAGGAACAACAGTAGGCCCGTACGGCGTCATGACCGAACTATCCTGTTGTGCGCCGGGCAATTGCCTTTGGCCGCATCAGTCGGTTCTTTCTGGCTTCGTGAAGGCGCTGGTCCGCCAAATCGATCATCGCCTGCTGGCAACCCCGGTGCGGCCCCTCGGTGTTCGGGCGACGTTGCCGGTAGCTTCCATCGGAACTCATCTCCCAGACATTGCGGTGATCGCTCAACTGTACCTCCAGATACTCCCGCAACAGGCCAACCAAAGGCTCGTCCTCAACCGGAGCAATCACCTCGGCCCGGCTTTGCAGATTGCGTTGCATGAGATCGGCGGACCCTATGTAGAATTCCTCGTTGCCGCCATTGTGAAAGTAGTAGACGCGGGCGTGCTCGAGAAACCGGCCAACAACGCTGATGACCGTAATGTTGTCGGAAAGCCCTGAAATGCCGGGTCGCAGACGGCAGGTATCGCGGACGATCAACTCTATTTTCACGCCAACTCTCGAGGCGCGATACAAGGCCTCGGTGATATCAGGATCTTCAAGTGCGTTCGTCTTCAGGCGGATCAGGCCACGAGATCGCGGCGTGTGTATCGATATCTCGCGATCGATCTTGTTCAGAAGCTGGTCCTTCATGTTGCGCGGAGACACCAGGATCTTCGAGTATCGCCGGAGCGGCTGGCAGCCGGAGGTCAGGAAATTGAAGAAATTGGTGACATCGGTACCGATGTCCTCATCGCAGGTCAGCAACCCAAAATCGACATACATGCGTGCCGTCCCGGAGTGATAGTTGCCGGTGCCGATGTGGGTGTAGTGGCGCAGCCCGTTAAAGTCTCGGCGGATCACCATAACCACCTTGGAATGCGTCTTGAGACCGACGATGCCATAGGTGACGTGAATGCCCGCCTCCTCAAGCCGGGTTGCCCAGTTGATATTGGCGACCTCGTCAAACCGGGCCTTGAGTTCCACAGCCACGGCAACCTGCTTGCCGTTCTGTGCCGCTTCGATCAGATAGTCGATGATCCCAGTCCCCTCGGTCGTGCGATAGAGGGTCATCTTGATGGCCATCACCTTGGGGTCATGACAGGCTTCACGGATGAAACGCACGACGGACGAGTTGAACGACTCGTACGGGTGCTGCAATAGAAACGGTCCCTTGTTGCGGATGGCGTGAAAAATGTTCTGCTCGCCATCCAGTTCGACATTGTCGATGGCATGATGATCCGGATCGTGCAGGTCTGCGGCGCCGATTGATGCGATCTCAAACAGATCGCGCATGCCTAGCATGACGTTGCTTTCGAAAACGTCTTCGTCCTCATCGAGCCCGAGTTCTGCAGCAAGCATGCCGCGATGTAGCGGTAGGATGTCCGCTGTTGTCTCAAGCCGCACGATTGGGGCAAACTTGCGCTCACGAACTTCACTTTCGATCATCTCCATAAGATCGTCGGCCGAATCCTCCTCGCGCTCCGTATTGGCATTTCGGGTAACCCGGAAGACCTCACAGGTCATCACCTCTATTTCGGGAAACAGAACGTCGAGGTTGTTTGCCATGACGTCCTCAAGCAGAATGAACTTGTTGACTGAACCGACCCGGATGAAGCGTGGTACGGTGTTGCCGGTCGGCACCTTGACGCGCGCCATGATAGGAGCTGCTTCGCCCGCCGGCCGCAACGTCACCAGAAGATTGAGCGACAGGTTCGAGATATGCGGGAACGGATGGGCCGGATCCATCGCCAACGGTGTCACCAGCGGAAATATGTTCTCAAGGTAAAACGCACGCACCCCCGCCCGTTCGTCTTCCAGCAAATCCGCATAGTCACAGATTACAATATCGTGGTCCAGCAGCCGTTCCTTGAGTTCCAGGAATGTCGTCTGGACGGATGACTGAATGTCCCGAACCATAGCGACACAGTCGTGAATCTGCCTTTGCGGATCGCGACCATCGACAGTAAGCTCATGAATGCCGGCGCCAACCTGCTGTTTCAGGCCGCCGATCCGTTTCATGAAAAACTCGTCCAGATTGCTGCCGACGATGGCGAGGAACTTCACGCGCTCAAGGAGCGGTGTGCGTTCATCTTCGGCTTCATGCAGAACACGTTTGTTGAACTCCAGCCATGTCAACTCCCGGTTCAGGTAAAGTTCCGGCGCTTTGAGGTTCTTGCCGGTTTCGGCCTGTGAGCGTGCGGCCTTGTCGGCAGCTTCTCTGGCCTTCAGCGCAGCACGTTCCGCTTCCATTTTTGACAAGGCCGCGAGGTGCGCGGCCGAGGCTACTATTTCAAGCTTCGTTGCCGCCTTCGCGGAGGCGCGCGTATCATCTACTGCCGCTTCCGTAGCCTTGAGGGCCCGGCTGACCCTGGTCTTCGTCTTGGCCAACCGTTGACTGGTCACTCCAGGCCGGTCTCCTGCAGCAACGTCCGCTTTCTCGGCAGCCATCTCGGTTTTTTTCACCGCAAGTGCGGCTTCTTCGACCTTCCTCGCCGCTGCTGTAGCCTCCGCCTTTGCGTCGCTGGCCAATGCGGCGACTTTCATGGCCGCGGCCTCGGCAACTGCGTCCTTGGCATCCGCTTCCTTTGCGAGCCTGGCCTGACGTTGTTTTGCCGCTTTGATCGCACCTGGCACCGGTTTGCGTGCTCGCTCTGCCTGCGATATTTCGATTTCGGCCCCCTTGGCTTTGGCAACCGCCTTGATAGCGGCGGTTTCTGCTTCCCGGGCAAGAGCCGCGGCAGCTTCGCTCTGGCTGGCCAGCTTCACCGCCCGCACGGCCATTTCCTCAGCAGCAATGGCGGCCTTCTTTGCCGTCCTGGCTTGCCTGTCGGCCGTTGCGGCAGCACGGCTGAGTGCAGATTTGGGATGCCCGCGCTCGGCCTCAGCCAGTGTTGCCTTGGTTGCGGATTTCGTCTTGGCTACGGACTTTGCGGCACAGGCAGTTTGGTCTGCGGCCTTGGACGCCTTCTTTCTGGATTTCGCTGCCGCCACGCTTGCCTGGCTGGTCGCCGTCTTTGTATCACTGGTTGCAGGAGGCAGAAGGGTCTTCTCGGCCTCTTTCGCACTCATCTTGTTCGGTAGTGAAGTTTCGCTCTTGCGCACAATAGTTCCATTTCCCTGACACAGGCCCCCAATCAGACTGTCGCGCTTGTTGGTCGCGCCGGTTCGCAACACGGTGCAGCGCAAACATGCCCGTGCGCAATTTCTCGTATTTTTCGGCGTGGCCCTACCATCAGATCAAGTGTCGCCGGGCGCCTTGATCTGGGTCAAACTCATTCGTGTGCCGGATTTTCAGCCTGGAATTACAGTCTCGTAGAGCGCTGATCGGGGGCTTGGCGCAGCTCACACGGAAACCGGCCGGTGTCCTTCGGCCGAAATGACACGGTCATCAGACCTTCGATGCTGCAATTCGACGTAAGTTATCAAGGTTGCGGATTTCAATGCATTTGGCATTGATGAGCTCAATCACTCCGTCGGCGTCAAGCTTGCTGATATTGCGACTGACGGTTTCGAAAGTCAGACCCAGGAAGTCGGCGATCTCCTCGCGTGAAAGAGGAACATGTAAGATCCGGTTGCTCGCCGGCTTCGACAAGTACGCACAGTGGTTGTGCTCTTCATTCCACGACCACAGCAGGAACATTGCGACCCTTTCGATGGAGTTCTTTCGGCCGAGCGCTGTAAGCCATTCTCGCGCCTCTTCGAGGTCCTGTGTCACCCTGTGTAGCAAGTGATGTCCAAGGTTTGGATGCGTCTTGATAATCTCGTCGAACTGCTCGCGCTGAAAGCAGCACAGTTCGACATCCGTAACGCACATTGCACTGTCGTGGCTGAGGGCAGAGAATACATCGCCTATACAGTCGGCCTCCGATAGCAGGCAGACGATATGCTGCCGGCCATCGGGCAGCATGCGGGTGAGTTTGACAATACCTGACGTAATGATGCCAAACAGATTGCTCGTGTCGCCTTGATGGACGATCTCGGTGCCGGCATCGAAGTGGCGAGGGGTCATGATTTCGGCCAGGTCGTCGAGATATATCCCACCCAGAGCTTGACAGACCGAATGATGGTAGACCGGACACTGTGTGCACCGCAGATCCTGTTCAACAATTGGTGCAGTGTTAGGCACGCTGCTTGTTCCCCTAAGACCGATCCCAAAAGCATAGGCACCACGCGAAGCGCCCACAAGACATTTCACCGACCCTCTGGACCTTTGCAGACCGGGTAAACCAGAGAGCTGATGCTCTTTGCCTGCGCACATCCACTGTCCGCCGGTTCCGTAAATCTTGCCACAACGGGCGGGCAGCCCTTTTGAAATCAATGCCCACGAAAGCCGCCGTGTGGTCGATGGATCTTGGATGTGCCGCAAAACACATCCTCCTCACCACGCGGGTTTATCCTTTGGCCCCCCACGTTTGGTCGGTCGAATTCCGTAAAGATAAACCTGGCCCTGCTCACGTGAACGTCGTTTGTTGCAACTGAAAGGATGGCATCTGCATCCGCATGCATGCTTGCAAAGTGCCAATGGGCCGGGTTTCCAACCCCTCTCGATGCTGTCAGCAAACGGTGTGTCGACAGGTCGATTTCAAAGCTGTCGAAAGGCATCGACAGACCGCATCCCAGCGCTTTGACGAGTGCTTCCTTCAAGGTCCAGAGGCGACAAAATGCACTCGCTCTTTGCAAAGGGGCGGTTTCGGCCAGGTTCCGGGCCTCGGACCGGGTGAAGACTTCGCATGCCAGTTCTGGTTTGCAATTGCTGATCCGCTCCACATCAACACCCACACGTCTGTTTCGAGACAGCGCACATGCGACAAATCCGGCCGTGTGAGACAGGTTGAAATTCAATTTCCGTGCACCTTCGGGCCGATTGATGAAAGGCTTTCCGAAGGGGGCGCTTTCAAACGAGATCGCTTCGGCGGCAGCGCCGGAGAAATGTGCAAGCATCGTCCGCGCCAGGACGTGTGCCCAGAAATATGACTGCCGGTCCCGGGCAAACCTGAAGCGCGATACTTTGCACAGCTCTGCATCGGAAAGCGGCGAATGTTCCGGTAGCAGGAATTGGTTCGAAACAGTCTCAAACCGCATAAACCAAATATGGATTTCATCTGAATGCAACCAGCCGGTCGTGCCCAAGGGTAGGCGATCAGCTTCAAATCGACTTGGGTGATGCCTTACACGCAACGCCTGTTGACCGCCAAACTTATAGCGGAGCCCCTTCTCCGGAAAACAGTTTGGCAACGGCATGCGGCTTGGAGGAAACCCTGAGCTTTCGGCAGGCCTTTGCGATATAAAACTCCGCGGTGCGATCTGAGATCCCCAATATCCTGCTGGTCTCCCAAGCAGTCTTTCCACGGGCTGCCCACTCCAAGACCTCACGTTCTCGCTTTGTCAGCAGGCTTATTTGTGCTGGTTCGGACTGTGAGTTGATATTAAGTATTTGATAATGCAATATATTTGCAAGATATAACAGTTCACACGCCAATTGGTCGAAGATAATCTGCCATTGCCTAACCGGGCAATTTAGTGACAGGGACACCAATCCAATATCGGTGCCGGCTCCGCAGACACGTACTGTCAGGCCAAACCGCCCGACACCGAATTTCCAGGACTCCCTATATAACGCCTCCATTTCCGCTGTGTTTATTTCAACTTCCGCCCAGTTCATCGGGAGAACGGAAAATGCACCGATTTTGATCACCGGGTCGATTCGAAAATAACAATTCTTGAAGTATAAATCATTCCATTTTTCATCACATGTTGTAATAAAGGATGTAATATTATTATCTGATAAACTATTATTTACACCAAAGTAAGACAAATGCGCAAGATTGCGGTGGCTGCAAACATCACGCATCGCATCAACAATTGCTCCAACCGAGCTGGGGGCGCCATGACGCCTGTAGATGACATGCAATGCGTTCGAGTGGAAATTGAACTTGGATTGCATGTCGGGGCACCTTGCAAACACTTATCACTACACGAATAAATTATAATTTTAGTGATTTTGTCAACTAAAACTAAGTGTTGTTTTTTGGTTTATGTGAGGGGTGGAAGGCCGTGTGCCCAAGGACGGGTCTGAACCCTGTGGTCACGTTGCGTACCAAAGCCGGATTTTACTCTGAACTCTAAATCAGGCACGCAGGTCCACGCACCCGCAATACAGTAAAATTGCAGATTGATGGCGTGGGCTCACGCTGTGCTTAATCACATTGCAAAACGAGCTCCGTTCAGTCCTGCCGGTAAGTTGAGTGGAAGGGTCAGTGAAGATGTATGACTGCGACTATAGGGCCGCGGCTATATTGCGTGTCCTGAAGAAATCGGTTGACCCTTCATTTAGAGCCATCTGCTTCCCGCATGGAGGCGGAGGGGTTCAATCGTTCAGTGATTGGGCGGCGCATCTGCCCAATGACGTCGATCTGCTGTGTTTGGATCTTCCCGGGCGAGGTAAACGCGCAGACGAACCCGCCTTCACATCAATGGACGCTTTGGTCCCTATGATCATTGCCGAGCTGCGGGACTACGCGGACAGGCCCTTTGTGTTCTTTGGTCACAGCATGGGTGCGCTGGTGGCGTATGAAGTTGCCCGTGTGATGGAGAGCGCCGGCGGGCCGGCGCCG
>JANQIR010000057.1 GCA_028282065.1 Aestuariivirgaceae bacterium | reverse complement strand
ACATTCTCCCAGGACTTCCGCTTACGAAGGTTCGATGGCAGCTACCGCTGGTTCCTGCTGCGTGCCCGCACGGTTGTTGATGAAGACGGCAATGCGGTCAGGTTGATAGGCACCATGGCCGATATTACCTCCGTCAAGCGCTCTGAGGAGCGTATCCTGTCCGATGCCGTGCGTGACCGTATCACCGGGTTGCCGAATCGGGCGCTTCTGCTGGACCGGCTGGATCGCGCCATGCTGCGCGCGCGCGATGATAACAATCTGGAACTCTACGTCCTGGTCATCGATCTCGATCGGTTTAAGAATGTCAATGATGGCTTGGGCCATGAGGTGGGCGACAGCCTTTTGAATGTCGCCGGGCGCAGATTGAGCCAGCTGCTTGGACCGCAGGACACCCTGGCCCGGCTGCCGGGAGATCAGTTTGCCATCATCTTCAATGGCGCCAAACCGCAGCGTGATATCATTCCTTTTGGAGAATCGATCCGCAAGGCGCTGTCGGAGCCGATACAGCTCAAGCCTCGCGAAATTCTGATCACGGCGAGTGTCGGCGTCACCCATTACCGGATAGACCGCGAACGGGCGGAAGATCTCTTGAAGGACGCTGAAATCGCCTTGCACGAGGCGAAACGGCGGGGCAAGGACAAGATTGAATTCTTCCGTTCGCATATGCGTGACGAACGTTCACAGCTTGTCACGCTCGAACAGGATCTGCGCCGCGCTCTGGAGCGCGATGAAATCGAGGTTGTCTATCAGCCGATCATGCGCCTGCAGGACCGGCAATTGGCAGGCTTTGAGGCGCTGGTGCGCTGGCGCCATCCCAAGCAGGGGCTGCTGGGCCCCGGCAGCTTCATGGGGGTGGCGGAAGAAACCGGTCTGATACGTGATATCGGCCGTCATGTATTGAATGAGGCAGCCAGGCAGTTGGGAATTTGGCAGCGCGCATTCCGCCAGGCAGATCCGTTATTCGTTTCGGTGAATGTGTCTTCGGTACAACTGCTGGACAACAAGTTGCTGGAGGAGGTCCGGAACCTGCTATCGCGCGAAGATATCCAAGACGGTACGTTGAAGCTGGAACTGACCGAAACCATGGTCATGCAAAACCCGGAGCTCTCGGCAAAGATGTTGGAGCGCATCCGGCAGCTTGGAATAGGTCTTGCCTGCGATGATTTCGGTACCGGCTACTCGGCATTGGCCAATCTCAGGCGTCTGCCTTTTGATACCTTGAAGGTCGACAAATCCTTCGTCGATGTCGATTATGAAGACGAGCGGGCCTCAATCATCCTGGAAACCATCATCCTGCTTGCCCATGATCTCGACCTCACGGTCGTGGCCGAAGGTATCGAGAACGAAGAACAGATCGAACGGCTGACGGAACTGGAGTGCGATTACGGACAGGGCTACTTCATCGGCCAGCCGGTAACCGCGCGCGATGTAATCGAAGTCATTGGCCAGCCATATGGCCAGGGCGCCCGCGCCGATGGCGAGACCGGCCTGCTTGGCCGTTTGTTTGGCCGGAAGGCGCCTCCTGCAGCCGACCGGCTTCCGGCATTGCCTGAAACGCAGCCGCCGCAGCTTGATGAAGCCGCCGCCGCAACTGCGCCCGAGCTGCAGGAACCTGCACATGATGACAGCGCACGCCAGCAGCCCGCCGAACAGCCACCGAACGTTGTTGATGAGGCGCCGCAGGTTGCACAGGAACACAGCGCGGAAGCCTTGCCGTGGCCACCGGTGCAATGGCCCGACGATGAGGGTGAACAGGCCAGCGCTCAGCAGGCAGCAGCCCTGGCCGACCCGCAACCGCATGCCGAACCGGCGCTTGAACCTGAAACAGTGACAGCCGGGACGGTGACATCTGATCCGCAAGCGCCGGAAACCGCTGAAGAACCACCACAGGTTGGCATTGCGCCGATGGCGCCGCGCCGGCCAAGACATGACGCAGCGTCCGCCAACGGTGGTGGTCTGGACGCATCGGGCACTGTGGAGGCAAAGCCCAGAGCCAAACCGCGCGCTCTGGGCGAAAAGCTCAAACGTGCCGCAAAGACGCGTGCCGCAAAGACTGCGCCGCCGAAATAGCCGGAAGAACCGGCCGCTGCTGAACGTAATGTCCTATGCGTGCCCCGCGTCGCCGGACAGCATGGACAGATCGATGCCGATCTTACGGATGGCGTTTTCGTATTTCGCCTCCAGGTCCATATCGAACAGCAGGGACTCATCGGCCTCACAGTGAAGCCAGCCGTTACGCTGGATTTCCGCCTCCAGCTGGCCTGGTCCCCAGCCGGCATATCCAAGCGCCAGCAGCGACAGTCTCGGTCCCTCGCCGCGGGCGATGGCCCGCAAGACGTCGAGCGTCGCGGTGAGGCCGATTTGTTCGTCGATTGGAAGGGTTCCATCGGCAATGAAGTAGTCGGAGGTATGCAGGACGAACCCTCGGCCGGTCTCGACAGGGCCGCCGAATTGCACGTGCATGTCGCGCACGCCGTCAGGCAAACGGATTTGTTCTTCCTGTGGGATGACGCTTAGCCGCTCAAGGAGCTCAGGAAAGGTGATGTCATCGGCAAACTTGTTGACCACAAGGCCCATGGCGCCGTCGGCGGAGTGGGCGCAAAGAAATATGACCGTTCGCTCGAATCGGGGATCGCCGATCCCCGGCATGGCGATCAGCAATTGGCCATCAAGATAATGAGGCATGTTCGAATGTGCCTCTCTCCACTCCGGCTCTTAGTTGATGTTGAGCCGATCACGTTCAAACCATTGACGTTGCGAAGCGTAGCGCGAATACGCTTTGGCGGAAAGAGTGATATTCCCGAGGCAGGAAAGCTCATGACGTGATCGTGATGCGACTTGACAGCGAAAGAGCCCGGATAGCGGTAAGAAAAGTAATGGATTTGTGCGGAACTGAGACAATGTGGCGCTTGTTTAAACTTGCGGTCTTATTAGCGATTGCACCGGTTATTTTCTCCGGTTCGGCTGGGGCCGGGCCGGATGCTTCCTCGCATGTTTCGTTTAACCATTCCACCGTGCGTTTGATCAATGGTGGCCTCGGGCATGACGCAGAGTTGCTCGCAGGTGTGGAAATCAAGCTTGAACCCGGCTGGAAAACCTATTGGCGGGTGCCGGGCGCCGCCGGGTTGCCGCCGCAATTCAGCTGGACAGGGTCCGGCAACCTGGCTGACATACAGCTCGCGTGGCCTGCTCCCGGCCGCTATGACGATGCTACGGGCGAAACCATCGGCTACAAGGACCATGTGCTGTTTCCGCTAAAGGTCCGGGCGGGAGACAGTTCGAAACCGGTGCATTTGAAGTTGAACTTGTTCTATGCGGTCTGCAACGACATTTGCGTTCCTGTCACGGCGAAAGTGTCGCTTGTGCTGGGCATGACCAGCCCTCCGGCCGCGGATCGCACCTTGATTGCCAATTCCGCGGCTTTGGTGCCGGCGCCGGATAGTGACGCAATCACCGTTGAGTCGCTTAAGATCGTCCCGGCTCAGAACGGTCCGTTACTGCGTGCAACTCTGTCCGGCCAGGTGCGGCCGGCGGCAACGGACATCTTTGTGGAGGGTGCCAACGAGGTGTATTTCCGCAAGCCACGTTTCAAATCGACTGCAAACGGCTCCACGGTGTTCGATATCCCCATTCACGGGCTGGACAAACCGGAAGTGCTGTCAGGGCGTGTTTTGAAACTGACGATACTTTCCGGTGACGTGCGCCTTGTTCAGGAAGCCCCGGTTGACTAGATGACTGGGTGTTGCATTGCAACGCCAACCACTTCCAGCCATTCCGGGAAATTCAAACAGGGAAAAGATCATGACAATTGCCGCAGGCGATATGCTGCCAGACGCCACATTCACGACAATGACCGCGGAAGGGCCCACCCAGTTGTCGACGGCGGATGTTTTTTCCGGCCGCAAGGTGGTCCTGTTCGCGGTGCCCGGTGCCTTCACGCCCACTTGCCACAATAGCCACCTTCCGGGATTCGTCGCGAACGCGGCTGCTTTGAAGGCCAAGGGTGTCGATGCCATCATCTGCGTCTCGGTGAACGATGTATTTGTGATGGACGCATGGGCCAAGAACAGCGGCGCTGGCGATGCCGTCACGTTTCTCGCTGATGGCAATGCCGATTTCACCCGCGCCATTGGAATGGAGCTGGATGCCTCCGGATTCGGCATGGGAATACGGTCGAAGCGCTATGCAATGCTGGTCGAAGACGGCAAGGTCTCGATCTTGAACGAGGAAGAGGCCGCCTCCGGCGCTGAGCAGTCCGGCGCCCAGAACATGCTCTCGATGTTATAGATCGATACTGGACGTATCGGGTATTTTATAAGGTGCCATGCCGGCGCGCGCCAGTTCATCGGCGCGTTCGTTTTCCGGATGTCCGGCATGGCCCTTGACCCAATGCCACTTCACGTCATGGCGCGCCAGCGCTGTATCCAGCGCCTGCCATAGCTCTGCATTTTTGACCGGTTTTTTGTTTGAGGTACGCCAGCCATTTTGCCGCCACCGGTGAATCCACTGGGTAATGCCATCCTTCACGTACGAGGAATCCGTAAACAGGTCGACCTGGCAGGGCCGGGTCAGCGCGCTCAGGGCTTCGATCGCCGCGGTCAGTTCCATCCTGTTGTTGGTGGTTTCAGGCTCGCCACCGGACAGTTCTTTTTCGGTGCCGGCATAGCGCAGCAAAACGCCCCAGCCACCGGGCCCGGGATTTCCGGAACAGGCACCGTCGGTGTAGATTTCAACCCGCTTGTTGGATGTCATGAGCGCAGCAACATGCTCCAACGTGCCCTATAAGGCGGCGCTGACGCTTTCCTGGCCTTCCTTGCGCAATTGCCGCGGCAATTTGAAGGAAACGTGTTCGTCGCGTGTCTTCACCGTTTCCACGGTAATGTTGAAGCGCTGGCGGAATGCTTCGACAACCTCGCTGACCAGGACTTCCGGGGCCGATGCGCCTGCCGTGATGCCGATGGTTTCCGGTGTGCCCAACGAATCCCAATCTATTTCGGCAGCCCGTTGCACCAGCATCGATTCACTGCAGCCGCACTTCTTTGCCACTTCGACAAGGCGCTGTGAGTTGGAACTGTTCGGTGCGCCGACGACGATCAGCATGTCGCAACTGGCCGCAATGGTTTTGACCACTTCCTGCCGGTTGGTCGTTGCATAGCAGATATCTTCCTTGTGCGGCCCGTTGATCTGCGGGAAGCGCCGCTTCAAGGCTTCAATAATGTCGGCGGTATCGTCAACCGACAGTGTCGTCTGGGTGATATAGGCAAGCCTCTCCGGGTCGCGCGGCGTGAAGGTTTCCGCATCTTCTTCCGTTTCCACCAGCGTGATCGCGCCGGCGGGTAACTGTCCCATGGTTCCGACAACTTCGGGGTGTCCCTCGTGGCCGATCAGGACGATTTCGTAACCGTCGGTGTGGTGGCGGGCCGCCTCCCTATGCACCTTGGACACCAGCGGACAGGTGGCATCGAGGTAGAACAGATTGCGGTGGCGGGCTGTTTCCGGCACCGACTTGGGAACACCGTGTGCGGAGAAGATGACCGGATGGTCTCCGTCCGGGATCTCGTCGAGTTCTTCGACGAAGATCGCGCCCTTCGCCTTCAGGTCCTCAACCACATAGCGGTTATGGACGATTTCGTGGCGCACATAGACCGGCTTGCCGTACAGTTCCAGCGCCCGTTCCACGATCTCGATGGCCCGCACGACGCCTGCGCAAAACCCCCTTGGGGCGGCCAGAACAATCTTCAGGTCGGGTTTTGATGGCTCGGCCATATCAATAACATTCCAGGTTGATCTCGCAGGTTACATGGGCGATGGCCCCCCCAAATGTCAAGCAGGCAACTCGGGTTTACGGCCCTTCCCCAAAGAATTTGCAGCGGGTCCGGTGGATCTTGCCCGGCTGGCGGAAACCGGACAGTGCCGATTCCATCATGCTCACACATGTTCTATGGTGATAAGACCGGTAAGCGAGACCGGGCCGGCCGTCGCGCGCCGGCATTTTGTGGAGTTTGTCATGACTGGTGCCGATACCGACACATTGAAACAAACACCGCTGCATGGCCTGCATGTGGGATTGGGCGGGCGCATGGTGCCCTTTGCCGGATACGAAATGCCGGTCCAGTACCCTGCCGGCATTGTTGCCGAACATCGCCAGACACGTTTGAATGCCGGTCTGTTCGACGTATCGCATATGGGCCAGGCGGTTCTGGCAGGGCCAAATCATGATGCGATATGCGCGGCCATGGAGCGTCTCGTTCCAGGAGACATTGCAGGCCTGGCGCGCGGGCGCATCCGCTATACCCAATTCACCAATCCACAAGGTGGCATCATAGACGACTTGATGGTGACCCGCCCGGCGTCTGAGGGCGATAGCGGCAAACTGTTTCTGGTCGTGAATGCATCGCGCAAGGATATTGACTATGCCTGGATGCGGGACAACCTGCCAGCGGACATCGCGCTTGAGCCGGTTGAGGACCGCGCCTTGATCGCCATTCAGGGCCCGGCCGCCGAGGCTGTCCTTGCCCGCCACTGCCCACCAGCTTCGGGTCTTGCCTTTATGAGTTCGGTCATGGCGGATATTGCGGGCATCGCCTGCCAGGTATCGCGTTGCGGTTATACCGGAGAGGACGGCTTTGAGATCTCCGTCCCTGCAGATCAAGCGCAAGGCTTGGCCGAGACGTTCCTGGCCGAAGCGGACGTGGAACCGGTGGGCCTGGGTGCGCGCGACACTTTGCGTTTGGAAGCGGGTTTATGTCTTTACGGCAATGACATCGATGAAACGACATCGCCTGTGGAGGCCGATCTCGTCTGGTCGATCGGCAAACGGCGCCGCGAGGCCGGCGGGTTCATAGGTGAAGAACGCATTCTGAAGGAGATTGCCGGTGGCACGGTCCGCCGCCGCGCCGGCCTGAAACCTGCCGGCAGGGCACCGGCGCGAGAAGGCAGTGAGGTTCAAGACAAGTCAGGCAATGAGATCGGCGTGGTCACCTCGGGCGGATTCGGCCCAACCGTCGAAGGCCCGGTGGCCATGGGCTATGTCGAAACCGCTTCGAGTGCCCCGGGCACTCCGCTTGATCTGATCGTGCGGCAAAAGGCCGTCGATGCCGAAGTTGTGAAATTGCCGTTCGTGAAACCAAATTACAAACGTTGAGAGAACCGGCTGGAGGAGGTGCCTGATGAGCGATGTGCGTTACACCGAAGAACATGAATGGGTCCGACTGGAGGGAGATATTGCAGTTATCGGCATCACCGATCACGCCCAGGAGCAGCTAGGCGACGTGGTGTTCGTGGAGTTGCCGCAAGTAGGCACTGAGGTGGCAAAGGGTGGCGATGCCGGCGTGGTTGAGTCGGTCAAGGCGGCCAGCGACATCTACGCCCCGGTCAGCGGTGAGATTGTCGAGGTGAACCAGGCGCTGGAGGACGAACCCGCCAAGATCAATCAGGATGCCGAAGGTGCTGCCTGGTTCATGAAGATCAAGCTTTCCGACACAGGTGAATTGGACGGTCTGATGGACGACGCGGCCTACAAGACGTTCGTTGAGGAGAACAGCTGACCGCGCGCATTAAACAGTGAGCCTGGGGAGGAAGACATGACGGACATTAGGCCAAGGCTGACCGATCTGCAGTCAGGCGCGAATTTCATTCCACGCCATATCGGACCGCGCGATGATGACATTGCTGCAATGCTCAAAGTTGTCGGCGCCGATTCGCTGGACGATCTGATGGCCCGTGTGGTGCCCGAAACGATCCGCTCGAAGGCGCCGCTTCAACTCCCGGTCACGCTGTCGGAGCGCAATGCGTTGTCCGATCTGCGGCGGACCGCCCAGCGCAATCAGGTTTTCACCTCGATGATCGGTATGGGCTATTACGGCTGCGTCACGCCGAAGGTTGTTTTGCGCCGCCTGCTGGAAAGCCCGGGCTGGTACACAGCCTATACGCCGTATCAGGCAGAAGTCAGCCAGGGACGGCTTGAGGCCCTGTTGAATTTCCAGCAGATGGTCTGCGACCTGACCGGTTTCGAGTTGGCCAATTCCTCCCTGCTCGACGAGGCAACCGCGGCGGCCGAAGCGATGGCTATGGCCAGGCGTGTCGCCAAATCCAAGGCCGATACGTTTTTCGTCGACAGCGATACGCATCCTCAGACCGTGTCGGTCATCCGAACGCGGGCCAGAGCCTTCGGGTTTCATGTGGTGCTGGGAGATCCGCAGACCGATCTGGATCCGCAGACCGTATTCGCTGCGCTTCTTTCCTATCCGGGATCGAGCGGACAGGTGCGCGATCTCTCGCCCGTCATTGAACGCCTTCATGGAGCTGGCGCGCTTGCCTGCGTGGCGACGGATCTTCTGGCTTTGGCCATGTTGAAACCGCCGGGTGCGATGGGGGCAGACGTGGCAATCGGTTCGGCCCAGCGCTTCGGTGTGCCTATGGGATATGGCGGGCCGCACGCGGCATTCTTCGCCACTCGCGAGCGGTACAAGCGTGCCATACCGGGCCGCATTATCGGCGTCTCGGTCGATGCCACGGGAAAACGGGCGCTCAGAATGGCGCTGCAGACCCGCGAACAGCACATCCGCCGGGAGAAGGCGACAAGCAATATCTGCACCGCGCAAGTGCTTCTCGCGGTCATCGCCGGGATGTTTGCGGTCTATCACGGACCGAAGGGAATCCTGAAGATCGCCAGGCGTATCCACCGTTTTGCGGAAATCTGCGCACATGCCATCCGCAGCTACGGATACGAGGTCGTGACCACGGCATTTTTCGATACTGTCACCGTTCACGTGCCGGGCAGGGCGGTTGCCATCGCCGCGAAGGCGCGCGAAAAGCGCATCAACCTGCGCATTGTCGATGCCAACCATCTCGGCATTTCACTTGACGAGACGACCCGCCGATCGGAAGTGGAGCGCCTTCTGACCTGTTTCAAGACATCTGCCATGAAGGGTGTAACGCTCGATGACATCGATGCCGAGGTCCAAGAATGCATCCCCAAGGAGCTGGAGCGATCGGAAGACTTCCTGACGCATCCGGTGTTCAACCTCTATCACAGCGAAACCGAACTTCTGCGGTATTTGCGCCAGTTGCAGGAAAAGGACATCGCGCTGGACCGCTCCATGATCCCGCTGGGATCGTGCACCATGAAACTTAACGCCACAACGGAGATGATCCCGATTACCTGGCGTGAATTTGCCCAGATGCATCCGTTCGCGCCACTCGATCAGGCGCAGGGCTATCAGCAGCTCTTTGAGGAGCTGGAATCGATGTTGTGCGAGATAACCGGCTTCGACGCAGTCTCTCTGCAGCCAAATGCCGGCAGCCAGGGTGAGTATGCCGGGTTGCTGACCATAAGGATGTTCCACAAGGCCAAAGGCGAGGAAAATCGCGATATCTGCCTGATACCGGTCTCAGCCCACGGCACCAATCCGGCATCGGCGATCATGGCCGGCCTCACGGTGGTGGTCGTCGGTTGCGATGAGGATGGCAATGTCGATGTCGCTGACCTGACCGCAAAGGCGGACCAGCATGCCGAGAACCTCGCGGCCTTGATGATCACCTATCCGTCGACGCACGGTGTCTTTGAAGAATCGATCAGGGATATCTGCGACATCATTCATTCGCGCGGCGGTCAGGTCTATCTTGACGGCGCCAACTTGAATGCGCTGGTCGGATTGGTGCAGCCTGCGGAAATTGGCGCGGATGTCTGCCATATGAACCTGCACAAGACCTTCTGCATTCCCCATGGCGGCGGCGGGCCGGGCGTCGGGCCCATTGGTGTGAAGTCGCATCTCGCCCCGTTCTTGCCTGGGCATGACATTATCGAAGGCGTGAACCCGGCAGCCGGCAACGACCCGACGATTGGTCAGGTTGCCGCGGCCCCTTGGGGATCGGCCTGCATTCTGCCGATTTCCTGGGCCTATATCGCCATGATGGGCACTGAAGGTCTGACCCGGGCAACCCAGATCGCCATTCTCAACGCCAACTATATCGCCGCCAGGCTGCGCGATCATTTCCCGGTGGTTTACACAGGCCCGGGCGGATATGTGGCGCATGAGTGCATTATCGATTGCCGGGGATTGCGTGAAGCCTGTCATATTTCGGTGGAAGACGTTGCCAAGCGGCTGGTTGACTTCGGCTACCATGCCCCGACCATGTCTTGGCCGGTGCCGGAGACAATGATGGTCGAGCCGACGGAATCGGAATCGAAGCGCGAGATAGACCGGTTCTGCGATGCCATGATCGCCATTCGCGCCGAGATCAAGGATGTTGAAGAGGGCAGGGCCGAACAAGGCAACAATGTCCTGAACCACGCGCCGCATCCGCCGGAATTGCTCATGCAGGAATGGGATCGGCCCTACTCGCGCCAACAGGCGTTTTACCCGTTGGAATTCGTCAAGGCCGACAAGTACTGGCCGCCGGTTGGACGCGTGGACAATGTCTACGGGGATCGAAACTTGGTCTGTACCTGCCCGCCGCTGGAAGACTACATGGAAGCGGCGGAATAGGCGGTTCTGCGGTTCAACTTAACTGCAAAGCGCTCTAACGATACGTGATATGACGCCTGGGGCATGTTTCCGAAAAGTGTGTGCGGTTTTCGGATAAGAACATGCTCAATATCAAAGAGATAGAGCATTTTTGGTGAC
>JANQIR010000244.1 GCA_028282065.1 Aestuariivirgaceae bacterium | reverse complement strand
CGATCTGGTACATTTCACGATTTTGCGTCCGCCGGAGAAACAGGACGGAACGCCGATCAAGGAATTGTCGCTGATCGCCTTTCCCACCCGGGAGCTGTTCGTTGAAAAACTGTCGGAATTCGACCTGATCATCTTTGACCGCTACCACCGCCGCGGCGTGCTGCCCATGACCTACATGGCCAACATCGCGGACTATGTGGAAAAGGGCGGTGCGGTGCTTGTCGCGGCCGGCCCGCATTATGCCGATCCCCTGAGCATCTACCGAACGCCGCTGGCCGCGGTTCTGCCGGCAATGCCAACCGGCTCGATCACCGAACGGCCCTACCGCGCAGCGGTGACCGAACGCGGCGCCCGGCATCCGGTAACCCGCGATTTGCCGGGCGGCACATCGCAAACGCCGACCTGGGGCCGCTGGTTCCGCCTGATCGACACCGACACCCGCTTCGGAGATACGGTGATGTCCGGACCGCAAAACCGGCCGTTGACGGTTCTCGCCAGGATACGCGAAGGCCGGGTGGCCCAGCTTCTGTCGGATCATGCCTGGCTCTGGGCGCGCGGCTATGAAGGCGGCGGGCCGCAGGCTGAGCTTCTGCGCCGCCTGGCGCATTGGCTCATGAAGGAACCGGAGCTGGAAGAAGAGGCCCTCACGGCACGCCAATCCGGTTCCCAACTTCGAATTGAGCGGCGAACCATGTCCGATGAAGTGGGCAATGTCACAGTAACTATGCCCTCCGGGAAGACCGCTGAAGTCGAGTTGAACAAGACCAAGCCCGGCCTTTGGCAAGGCCGGCTGGATGTGCGTGAAGCCGGCATTCACAAGCTCGAGGACGGAACTTTGACGTCGCTGGCGGCCGTTGGCAGCGCGGACCCGCGCGAGACGGCGGAAATTCACGCCACCGGCGACAAACTTGTGCGGATTGCCGCCGAGACAGGCGGCGCAATCTCCTGGATCGCTCCCACCAGTGCCAGCTCCCGCCTGGAATTGCCAAGACTGGCAAAGGTTCGGCCCGGACGCACCATGGCCGGTTCCGGCTGGCTGGGCCTGCGGGCAACCGGCGCCTATAGGGTACGCGCCATTGAACAGATCCCACTGTTCGGTACATTACTGGCGCTCGCCCTACTGCTCGCCGCCCTGTCAGCCATGTGGTACCGCGAGGGCCGATAACCGCTCTGCGGTACTTTCCCGATACCGCCCAGGGGATAGGACCTGGCCATGCACATGTGCAAGGGCACCAGGCGTCAGTTCAAGATACAATAGCCGTCTGGGATCGACCGGACCGGGCATCAGCAGCTGGCCGTCCGGAACGATATCGAACCCGACCCGGCTGTAGTATGGTCGATCTCCGACCAGGATCACCAGTTGGTGGCCCAGCTCACGTGCTTTGTCGAGACCCCTGGTCATTAAAGCCCTGCCGACGCCCCGGCCCTGCAGGTCGGGATGCACGGCAAGCGGGCCGAGCAACAGGGCAGGAACGCCCTCATGGCCAATGCACAGGTTCCAGAAGCTGATGGCACCTATCAGACCGAGCGCACTGTCACGCACAAGAAAAGACAAACCATCAACGGCAATCTGCCCCTCGCGCAGGCGGTAGGATGTTTTCACCCGGCGGCCAAGTCCGAAGGAAAGGTCGAGAAGGTCCTCGATCTCAGCCTGATCGCCATGGCTGACTGGCAGAATTTCAAAACTGTCACTGTCCATCGGAATACTCAATCTTGTCGGCAAATAATGACTTGCCTGCCGTATCCCGAGGTACCGATTTCAGAGTGTGGTGAGCGCGAGGGACCGGTCAGACGGCGAAAAAGCGCACGCATCGCTGCATGCGTCGCATTCGTCGTCGGCCAAACTGTCTCATCGCTGATAACATCTGTGATCACGCTGTCATCAAATTTTGACCGCTCATATCAACTTCTTCAAGCGGCGTCCAGTGTGTTATGGCAGGCTGTAACCAGCCGCCGCCACAAGCCGGGTATCTTGGCAAATGGTCGCGATATGCCCCACATGGTTGTTTTGACCTTCTGATCGCAGTAAGTCTTGAGCAGCCATTTTCGGAATTTCGCCGGGAGCAACATTGCCCGACACGAGATATTCCAGCCGGTGCATTGCCGGTGGCGCAAACTGTTTCCAAGGCAGGTTTGCGCTGCAGATACTTGGCAGTTTGGATAGGGATCATGTCATCCGCAAGTGAAAACAGCAAGCCGGTCGCCCCGGCAACGTTGCGCAAGAAGAACCGCAAACGCATCAAGCGGTGGGGTAAGAAGCTGACCCGGTCGATGGCGGATTTTCTCGGCCGCCAATCGAAGGTCGGTGACACACCGGTCATTTCAAACCACTATTTTCCGCACTTGCAGGAACTTGTCGACAACTGGCAGACCATTCGCGACGAGGCGAGCGAGATCCTCAAACATCGCGACGACATTCCCGCTTTTCAGGAAGTCTCCCCCGACCAGTATCGCATCTCCCAAGGCAAGAACTGGCGCACATTTATCCTTTATGGCTTCGGCACCAAACTTGAAAAGAACTGTGCTCAGGCACCGATGACCACCCGGTTGTTGGAGAAGGTCCCGGACCTGCAAACCGCCTGGTTTTCGATCATGGCGCCGGGATACCATGTGCCCGCCCACACGGGGGTCACGAAAGGCATCCTGCGCGCCCATATCGGCCTGCTGATACCCAAGGACCGCGAGAAGTGCCGCATTCGCATCGACAATGAAATACGCGTCTGGCAGCCCGGCGAGTTGTTCGTGTTCGACGACACATACGAACACGAGGTCTGGAATGACACGAACGAAGAGCGGGTTATCCTGTTGTTCGACTTTGACAGGCCTATGGGCCTGGCCGGACGGCTTCTCAACAAGAGCTTTCTTGCATTGATGAAATTCACTGCCTTTTACCAGGAGCCAAAAAAGAACATGCAGTCTTTCGAGGATCGGTTTGAGGCGGCAACGCGCCGTGCCGATGAAAATTTCGAAAAAATGAGCCAGTCGCCTAACTGAGGCCGCCCGGCAATCGCCACTACGGGCAAGAGTCCAGTCAAACCATGAATCAGTCGGCAATGGGCATAACGGTCATGCCGGTAGAAAACCGGACTGATCTGCGCAACTTTCTGGCCGTCCCACATCGGGTATTTGCCGGCGACCCAAGCTGGGTCCCGCCACTCTTTGTCGAACGCCTCGATCACCTGTCCACCAAGCGTAACCCGTATTTCGCACATGCCGAGACCAGGTTCTTCACCGCATATCGCGATGGCCAGCCGGTCGGCCGGATTTCAGCCCAGGTTGATCGTTTGCGTTTGGAGAAGTATCGCGATGCAACCGGGTTGTTCGGCTTTCTGGATGCAATCGACGACCCCGCTGTCTTCGACCCACTGTTTGCCGCTGCCGGGAACTGGTTGTCTGCGAAGGGCATGCAGCGCATGCAAGGTCCGTACTCACTGTCCATCAATGACGAAGCAGGCCTTCTGGTGTCCGGATTCGAACACCCTCCAAGCGTACTGATGGGGCACGCCCGTCCCTACTATGCCGCGCATATGGATCGGCTGGGATTCCAAAAGGCGATGGACCTGATCGCCTATGACTATGACGGTCTGGCACCCTTTCCCCGCTCCATGCAGTCAATGGTGAACAAGCTGAAGCAGAGTGGCGACTTGACCGTGCGTCCACTGCGCAAGCGCCAGCTTGCCGAGGACCTCACAATCCTGATCGACATATTCAACGACGCATGGTCGGATAACTGGGGTTTCGTTCCAATGACGCCAGCAGAGATCAAAGCTCTCGGCAACAATCTCAAATGGCTGGTTCCCGAAGAGTACGTCGCCATAGCATTTTGGCGGGGCGAGCCCGCTGCAATGGCGGTGACATTGCCAAACATCAACCGCTGGATTGCCGACCTCAACGGCAGGCTGCTGCCGACCGGATGGGCAAAACTGCTCTGGCGCATGTATTCGCGCGCACCCGAAGCGGTTCGCATGCCGCTGATGGGCGTTCGCCTCAAACATCACGGCACCGCGATAGGCTCGGCCCTGGCCCTGTGCGTCATTGACACGATCCGCGCCTATCATCTGGGCCGGGGCACACAAAGAGCGGAACTGTCCTGGATTCTGGAAAGCAACGAACCCATGAGGCGGGTGGTCGAGCGCATCGGCGCCAAGCCCTACAAGACCTATCGGATCTATGACCGTGCGATTGAAACGGTCGCACCATGAGCAACACTGGCAACACAGAATGGCACGCGGTGGTTTTGGCCGCCGGTCGTGGCCCGGACGATTCGATGGCCAGAGCCTTCTCTATGTCCCACAAATGCATGATTGAAATCGCCGGCGAGACAATGCTGAGCAGGGTCGTATCCACACTCGATGCACATAGCTCGATCGGCAGTATTTCCGTTGTCACCGATGAGCCGGCAGCCGCAAAATCAGCGCTGGGCGCGAAGATCACCGATGTCGAATTGTTGCGAGCAGATGCGACGGCGGCCGCGTCCGCCCACGCGGCCGCTACGCGAGCAGGGTTTGAACGGCCGGTCCTGATCACGACAGCCGATCATGTTCTACTGTCGGCGCAGATCCTGGATCACTTCCTTGAGGCGACGATTCGATCGGACGCGGATCTGACGGCTGGCCTTGCCTCGGCTGAAACGATCCTGGCCGCCTATCCGCAGGCCAAACGGACGTTCCTGAGATTTGGACCTGACCGGGTCTCCGGGTGTAATCTGTTCGGCCTGACAACCGATCGCGCCCTTGCCGCGCTGGAATTCTGGCAGCGCCTCGAACAAGACAGAAAATCCCCTGTAAAACTGGTGCGCGCTTTCGGGTTGGTGCCGCTGATCCGCTATCTGACCGGAACTTTGGACCTGCAAAGTGCCTTCAGCCTGGCCTCCGGACGATTAGGGCTTAAGGCGGTTCCAGTCCTGTTGCCGTTCGCCAATGCGGCAATTGATGTGGACAAGCCCGCTGACAAGGAACTGGTCGAGCAGATCTTAGGGCCGGATTGACCGGCCACTGCCGGAAAGGTTCACCAGGCGGCGACCATTTGCCTTGCATGTTGCAGATCGACGGGAAAGTCCACCTCGCACCAGGTGTGCCCGGACACATCGGCCACGCCCACATCGGCGACTTTCGCCAGTTGCCCAACCGCGGACGGAAACCACTGCTTCAGGCCCGACGGCTCGCGCATCGCGTGCTCCAGCATGGTTTTGTAGCGCTCCGCACCACCACGTTTAAAAACGTAGAAGCCGATTGCCTCCGCATCGACCGCCTCGACAGGTAAAGTCTTGCCGATTTCGGTCATGCGCTCACCATCCAGCATGACCTTCATATCGTCGCCGTCATAGTTGTCCTTACGGTTGATGGCGACCGTAATCTCCCCGGATGACTGCTCCAGAAGCGAACGCACCAGCCCGGCCTGGAAGACATTGTCACCGTTGACCTGAATGAACTCGCCGGTCATTTCCTCACGCGCCATCCAGCAACTCGCAAGATTGTCCGCAACGGCAAAAAACGGGTTGTAGACCGTCCGGATGTCCAGCCCGCCTTCTTGTGCGATTGCAGCAAGCCGGTCCTCCATGACGTCAGTGCCATAACCGGTAATGACAACAAACTCACGAATCCCGCAGGCTGCGAACGCGTCGATCTGCCGGCCAACCAGCGACCTGCCGCCGATATCCAGCAGGGCTTTGGGAACATGTTCGGTCAGCGGCAGCAGGCGTTTGCCTTGTCCTGCGCCCAAGATGACAACTTTCACTTGGCGAGTGCTTTCGTTTTGACAGATCTGGCCGGTTCAATCGCATCACGCCATCGCGAAGTCAACGATACCAACGCCGCAATAAGCGAATTCCCCAATCTGCAGGCTATGCGGGAACGCCCAGCTGCGCGCAAACCGCTGGCATACGCACAGCGAAAGGTGATAGACGCTGAAGGTCCTGTTGAAATCACACGTCCCACGAACATGTTCACTCTGGCTCATCTTTCAGATGTCCACATATCGCCGCTGCCGCCGGTCGCCGCCAAAGGCCTGCTTGGTAAGCGGGCACTAGGACTGCTGTCATGGCACCTGCGGCGCAAGCGTCATCACAAAATGGCAGTAGCGCGGGCGATAACAGACGACATCCGCGCATCCGGCGCAAATCACGTCGCCTTGACCGGCGATCTCATCAATGTGGCGACACCAGGCGAATTCACACAAGGCCTGCAATGGCTTGAAGCTTTCGGACCGCATGACTGGATTACGTTTGTTCCAGGCAATCATGATGCCTATGTACCGGTTTCCTGGGATGAAGGACTGGGGCATTGGGCGGCATACATGACCGGGGATACGCAGATCCCCGCAACCGCCGCACAAACACGGCAAGCCGGTGCGTTTCCGTTTATCCGCCAGCGCCGCAATATTGCATTGATCGGTCTGAGCACAGCCTTCCCGGCACCGTTCCATCAGGCGACCGGCATACTCGGCGAAGCTCAGCTCACCCGCCTCGCCGCCAGTCTTTCAGAATTGCGTAAACGCGGCTACTGCCGGGTGGTCCTGCTACATCACCCCCCGCTGCCAGGGCAGGCACGCGATCGCAAGGCCTTGCGGGACTGTGCGGATCTGGCCGCCGTATTACACACCGAGGGCGCAGAGCTTGTCCTGCACGGGCACAATCACACCGAGATGTTTTCACGCACACCGGGCCCAGATGGACCCGTGCCCGTTATAGGTGCGCCGTCGGCCTCCTATTTGAGCGCCGACAACAACAAAGTGGCTCGCTGGTATCTCTATGCCATCCGCCGGGCGGGCGGTGCCTGGCGCATAAATGTGACAGCGCGGAGGTACGATGCATCCAAGGCTGAGATGATAACTGACAGGCAGTTTGATCTGGATGCCGAATACAGCTGAAGTTGATCTCACAACTCTTCAAATTCGGCGGGTCAGGCATTAATGTTCCCGCTCACAGCGACCGGGCGAAGCGCTCCGCCCTTCGGTCCAGAAAGGCAAAAGTCCGCACGAGCCATGGCCAACGAAACACAAAAGAAATTTGGCTATCCAGGTACCCTGATCAGGGACTATCGCCACTGGTGCGTGCTACTCCGGCCGGCCCAGGTCACGCTGGGCTCGCTCGTGCTGGTTTGCAAGGATGAGGCACGGCAGTTTTCCGAACTATCGCCGCAAGCGTTCGCAGAACTCGGTGATGCTGTCATAGGCATAGAACAAGCCTTGAAAGCCTTCAGGCCGTGGGACAAGATAAACTACCTCATGCTGATGATGGTTGATCCGGACGTTCATTTTCATGTCATCCCAAGATATTCGGAACCGCAGGACCATCACGGCAGGACGTTTCCCGATACCGGCTGGCCCGGACCACCAAACCTGGCCGATGCTGTTACACCGTCAACGGACGAGTGCACGGCCCTCATCGACGATCTGAAATCCGTTTGGCCTGAGCAGGATTGACGGTCACCCATGCACATCCCGATCATTGACCGCTATGTTCTAAAGCAGGTGTCGACACCGCTCCTGGTGGCCATGGGCATTGGGCTGCTGGTCCTACTGTCCGAACGCCTCGTCAGGCTTCTTGACGTGACCATGGGCAAGAAGAACTCGTTTGGCGTGGTGTTTGAACTGCTTGGTTATCTCGTCCCGCACTATCTCGGCCTTGCGATTCCCGCTGCGCTGTTCCTGGGGCTGTTGTTCGGATTCAACAAAATGTCCAAGGACAGCGAAATCGATGCCTTCTTGTCAGCGGGTATCGGCATGCACCGGCTGGCCCGGCCTGTCGCGGCGCTGGCCGCAGTCCTGATGCTGGCGGCGTTCGTCATCTTCGGATGGCTGCAGCCGCACACCCGGTACGCCTATCGCGCCCTGTTGTTTTCCATCAAGAACGTGGAGATTTTCTACCTGGCGGAGGAAGGCGTGTTCATGCAGGCCGGCACGCGCACGTTCATTCTCGACAAGCTTGAACGGTCAAACAACACCTTTGAGCGGATTTTCCTGTTCGATTATCGCGGACCGAACGGAGCCGAAACCGTCACAGCCGCCAACGGCTCACTGCTCGAAGCCGTTAATGATCCCAGACCTGTGTTACGGCTGGAGACCGGCCACAGGCTCAAGGTCGATGGCTGGCCCGAATTCGACAGTCTGAAGAAACCGCCAGGCTCGACTTCAGGTGACTTCGACCGCGTCGATACACCACTGGGTCGCGCATCCGGAAAGATCTTCAGGCCACGCGGTTTTCAGGCCCGCGAAATGACCCTGCCCGAACTCGCGAGCCACTATTCAGCCCCTCCCCCGGGGTCATCATCCAGCATCGCGGAAATTCGCACCGAGATGCACAAACGTCTCGTTTCTGTGGTGACGCTGCTCATACTACCCTTCCTTGCCCTGCCTTTCTCCATGGGAACCCGTCGTGGCCAGCGCGCCTACCGCTTTGCCGTCGCGCTAATCTTGCTGGTGGCCTATCACGAAGTTATCCAGCAGGGCGCGGTGAGTTCCCGCATCGGCGGGCCCCATCCGGCATTCACAATGTGGCTGCCGGCTTCGCTGCTGGCCATATTTGCCGGCTGGAGGTTCTGGAACCTGTGTTTCCGACTGAGCAAGGACCGCCTTCAACCCATTTATGACCAGATGTCGGAAATATTCTCCAGGCTGCGCAGCACTCTCGCACAGCATTTCGGGATACGCGCATGAAGATCGTCGCCTGGATGCTGACCAAGATGATTTTGTTGCGATTCATCGCGATCCTTTTAGGTATTTCCTCCTTTGTGATCACGCTCGATCTGATCACCTATGTGGACGACATACTCAAACTGAAGGAAAACGACCTGGGTGCGCTCGGGCAATACGCCATGTTGCGGTTACCCGGAACGCTGTCGACCTTCATGGCAATGAGCATCTTGCTGGCATTGCTGCTCACTCTGGTCGAGCTTAGCTACCGCAATGAGATCCCGGCCCTTTGGGCGACGGGCACCTCGCCGTTCCGGGTCGTGTTGATGCTCTTGCCGCTGGGTGCCTTGCTTGGTGGCGTCAACTTTCTGATCAATGATCAGGCGGTTCCCAAAACCGCACCGGTTCTGCACAGCTGGGGCATTGGTGACTACGGCAACAAGAAACTGCAAATCGGCGAAAAGGACCCCATATGGATGCGGGCGGGAAACGACATCCTGCGTGCAGCTGACTCCAACCCCCAGGCGACTCAACTGGAGAACGTGGTGATCTTCCGCCGCGATGGCGAGGGCATCCTGATCGAGCAAATCATGGCGGCGCGCGCGCAACTGCGCCAAGGCCGCTGGGAGTTGAGCGATGTCGTGCTCTATTACAAGGAAAACCTGCTTCCCAACCGGGTCAGTACCTACATCTATTCCGGCGATATGCGCCCCGCAGCCGCTGGCGCGCGATCCGGCGATCCGGAAGAAATGTCGACGGCGGATTTGAACTATTTCATTGCCAACCAGGGCTTCGGCATCCGCCCGCCGCACGTTTACCAAACCTGGTGGCACAAGCGCATGACCCTGTTTCTGTCTGCCTGGCTGATGATCGCGATTTGCCTACCGCTATCGGTCAGGTTCCGCCGTGGCGGTGGTATCGGCGTGCTGTTCGGCCTCGGAGTTGCTATCGGGTTCGGATTCTTCCTGTTCGATGGAATTTCACTGACGATGGGAGAGTTGGGACTCGTGCCACCGTGGATGGCCGCCTGGACGCCCGTTGCGGTTTTCGCCGGGATAGCGGCAACTTTGACGTTCCGGGTGGAGACTGTTACCTGAGGCACAAACGCAACCTCTCCGGCCGCAAAAACCACGGTCCAGGATCAACTGCCGTGTAAAATCGCCAAACTTGAGAGTTGCAGCGTTGACGGATCATGAGAATGCCGTCAAAACTTCGCCCCACCTGGCCACTATGGGCTGGAGCATGATCCCGGCCCGCATGGCCACAACATTCAAAAGAGGCTTTCCATTTGGCGGCACGACAGAACAAGCCCCGGCAGGTGGCCGCGCGCAAACGCTCAAAACCGGACAAGAAGCGCGCCGCGACCCGCAAAGCCAAATCACAGCCAGCCCCTGAACTGGCCGAAAACAAGGCTGCTGCTGCAAGAGGCATGAACGGCACTTCTGTCGATGCTGAAGAACTCACGTCCGACAAGCCACCACGGACATTCGAGCCTGCATTGTGCATCGTCGGTGACGCCGGACTGGAACTTTGGGGTATGCGAGCCGTCGACAGGCTGAAAACGCAGTTCGCCAAGGCAGGCGTTACGGACGTCCTCGACCTGGAAGATGTCAGCCAGCGCAATGGCCCTGTCATTCTGGTACGAAGCGATGCAATCATCGACCAACCGCTCGTTCCAATCCTCGCAAAACGGCCCAATCTTATTCTGACCGATGGCGTTTCTGGCCGCGCAATCCCTCTCGCCGTGACGGCCACGGGCCTGGACGCGGCACAGGCCGCTGCATTGTTGTCGGGAGAAGATATCGATCCGGCAAGCTTGAAGATGCTGGTACGGGCGCCCGCAGACCTGGATGCCGCATTTTGGAAGGGCCTGCGCAAACGTGAAGTGCCCTACGCGATGATCGCGAAGGCCGAAGATCGCGCCGACGTCGAATGGCGCATGTTCATGGGAACATACAAAGGCGCAACGGACGTCATCACCAAACATGTCTGGCCCGTCCCCGCCTTCTACGCGACCCGCGCCCTGGCCCCGACACGGATCACGCCAAACATGGTAACCACGCTGGGCGCCATCTGTGTGGCCCTGGCCTTCTGGCTGTTTCTTGAAGGACATTTCGCCGCCGGTTTGGTGGCGGCCTGGGCCATGACGTTCCTGGATACTGTAGATGGCAAGTTGGCCCGCACCACGCTGACATCGAGCAAATGGGGCGATATTTTCGACCATGGCATCGACCTGATTCACCCACCGTTCTGGTACATCGCGTGGGGGTATGGCCTGGCGGCAGCCGGGTTTGTCTGGAGCGGCACAATGCTGTGGACCGTCCTGGGCATCATTTTTGCCGGCTACGTCCTGCAGAGATTGATGGAAGGTGCCGCCATAAAATGGCTCGGCATGGAAATCCACATCTGGCGGCCTATCGATACGCTTTTCCGGCAGATCACCGCCCGGCGGAACCCCAATCTGGCCCTCATGACCTTGAGCGTCGTTGCCGGAAGGCCGGATATCGGTTTGCTTGCCGTCGCAGCCTGGACGGGCATCTGCCTGATCTTGCATGGCGTTCAGCTTGCACAGGCCTTTGCGGCCCGTCGCAAAGACGGCGAACTTACATCCTGGATGAAGCAGCCCCAACGTACACAATGACGGCCGGGCTGATCATCAATCCGCTTTCAGGAAAACGAAACAACAGGGGGCTGGAACTTGCCAGCCGCGTCAGCCGGCACGACCATGTACACGTTCATGTGCTGACCGAGTTTTTGGAACTGCGTGACGTGTTGCAGCATTTCAGCAAACACGGTGTTCGCACCCTGTTCATCAGTTCCGGTGATGGTACGGTTCAGGCCATCCAAACCCTCATTGCAGAAGGCGACGTATCGTTCGACTTCATTCCGCGATTCTGTCTGCTGCCGCATGGCACGACCAACTTGACGGCGTCCGACCTGGGCTTCCGTGTGAAGAATCTGGACGACCAGGAAAAGGTCATCCTGGACAGCGACACGCGCCGCACCACTACCGAGCTGAAGCGCCGCCCGACCCTCAGAGTTGTCAATCCGGCCGATAGCAGGCCACGGCACGGCATGTTTCTTGGCACCGGTGCGATTTGGAAAGCTGTCGTATTCTGTCAGACCGGTGTGCACAAAACCGGCTTGAAGGGCGACTGGGCAACATTCGCGACGCTGGCCAGCGCCGTTCTCAAGGCGCTGTTCGTGCCGGCGAATCCGGACGATCACAAGCGCATCGACCAACCCTTCCAGATGACCGTGCGGGCGGAAAATAAAGAACACGCCAGTGGCGGCGAATTGCTGTTCCTGGCATCCACCCTTGAAAGCCTCATTCTCGGCACGCGCCCCTTTTGGGGTGGCAAACACGCGGCCATTCGTGCCTCCGTCTTTCCCTATCCGCCACCCGCCATCCTGCGCTGGCTATACACCTCGCTCTACGGCTCCGAAGACCGCATCATGCCGCAAGGATGCAAGAGCTTTTCAGCGGACCGGATAGATATCGAAACCGAATGCCCGTTTGTCATAGATGGGGAATTCTTCGACCCACCGGCACACGAGCCATTGCGCATCGAAACCGGCCAAGAATTCACCTATGTTTGCCGGTGATGGTTACTGAAAAAGATGCACTGTCTGCGATCGTCGAGGAAAGCCTCGACGCGCAATTGCCGCCGGAAATCGCCGTTCTGGCGGACAAGGTCGCCGCGCGCCATGCACCCGGGGCCGTGGCGGTCCTCGCCTACGGGTCGTGCCTGCGCGGCACGAGCACATCTGAAAGCCTGATAGACCTGTACGTCCTGACACAGGATGAGGCCTCGATCAGCACCAACCCCCTGAGCCGGATTGCCTGCCGGCTGGTACCACCGAACGTTTACTACGTCGAAGCCGAACACGGGGGGGCAACGTACCGGGCGAAATATGCCGTTCTGACATTGGATGCCTTTGCGGAGCGCATGCGGCCCGAAACACGTAATCCGTACTTCTGGGCACGCTTTGCCCAACCATGTGCGCTCGTTCAGGTGCAAAGCGAAAGGGTAAGGCACCAGGTTGTCGCGGCGCTGACACAAGCGGCAAGAACCATGTTGGCGACCTGCATTGAATTGTCCGGCAGCGATGACAATACACAGGATCTCTGGGCCAACGGGTTGCGTGCCACCTATTCCACCGAGTTGAGATCGGAACCGCCAGATCGCGCCAAAGAGATTGCCGCGGCCAATTCAGACTACTACGGCCGGATCACCCAAACCGTTCTCGCTGGAAAGCACGCTTTGCCCTCGGCCCAGGACCCTTCACCCAACTTGACCGGAGACTGGCGCGCACGTAGACGGACCGGCAAGCTCCTGTCCGTGGCACGCTTGATCAAGGCTGCTTTCACGTTCCAGGGCGGTGCCGACTACCTCGCCTGGAAAGTCTCGCGTCATTCCGGCCAGCAGATCGAACTAAAACCCTGGCAACGCCGACATCCGATCCTGGCATCGTTAGTCCTTCTGCCCAAACTGCTAAAGTCGGGCGCTGTCAGATAGACAGGTCAGGCACCGACCGCCATCAGCCCATGTCCGGACGCAACCACCTCGCCAAACAACTCGACAATCCGGTCAATATCCTCAAACGTGTGGGCGGCCGAAACCGAGCATCGCAACAGGCAGAGTTTTCCGGGCGTACCGGGCGGCAGGGCAATGTTGACGTAAACACCTGCATCCAGCAGCGCGTTCCACATGGCAATGGTGGAAGGCTCATCCGGACACTTCACCGCGATGACCGGCGAGACTACATCGCAACCGGTTTCCAGCCCAAGTTTGCGGAAACCTTCAAACAGCCGTTCGGAATTGCCCCGCAACCGGTCCCGCCGCTCCGGCTGGACCCTGAGCTTGCGCACCGCCGCCATCGAAGTCGCGATAGAAGCAGGTGACGGCGATGCCGTGAACATATAGGGCCGCGTTGCATATCTCAGCGTCTCGAACAGTGGGTGGTCACCTGCGCCGAACCCGCCGATGGCACCGACACTCTTGGAGAACGTTCCCACGATAAAGTCGCAATGCTCTTCCAGACCAGCTTCATCGGCCAGCCCTCGGCCATTGGTGCCAAGCACCCCGAAGGAATGGGCCTCGTCCAACAGAAGCTGGAAGCCATGCGTCTTCTTGACATCAACGAACTCATCCAGCGGCGCCCTGTCACCGAGCATCGAGTAAATACCCTCAAGCACGACCAGCCGGCCGCCGCCTTCCGGATCATGCCGCGACAGCCGCTTATCCAGGTCGGCAGCATCGTTGTGCCTGAACCGGACCAGTTTCGCGCCGGACAGGGTACACCCATCATAAATGGAGGAATGCGAATCCGCATCCAGAAAGATGGTGTCTTTCGGTCCCGCCAGTCCGGCCAGCATTCCCAGATTGGCCTGATAGCCGGTCGTAAACACGATGCAGTGTTTGCGCCCCAGGAACCCGGCCAGCTCGCGCTCCAGCTCCTGATGCATCGCGTAGGTACCGTTGGCAATGCGCGATCCCGTCGTCCCGGTGCCGAATTCCGCTATCGCCTCTTGGCCCGCGGCCACACAATCAGGATCGAAAGTGATGCCCATATAGTTATTGGTGCCGGCCAGGATGGTTTCCCTGCCCTTGATAATGGCCCGCGTCGGCGACAGGATCCTGTCATTGGTCAGGCCAACCGCATTGGCACCTGCAGCCAGCATCTTTTCGTGACGCTCTGCAATGTGACGGTGTTTTTCGAACAGATCGGTCATCGTGGTTGCTTCCGTTCCATATCGCCGGCAAAACTGCTCCAGGGTGTGGACCCTAGCTGGTCCTTTCCACCACGACAGAGACAAGGTCTTTCATCGTATGCGTATCGGATAAAACGTTAAGCGGGATGTCGATATCGAAATGGTCCTCCACTTCCATGACGAAGTCCATCACAGACACCGAATCGATATTTAGGTCCGTTGAAATTTCGGTTTCCAGCTTCAGTTCGACATTGTTGCTGTTGAACGGTGTCAACAGTTCGCACAATGCCGAAAAAATTTCATCGTCAGAAGCCGTCATGCTGCATTCTCTCCGTGATTGACGCCGTGCAGCGTTCTATCGCCGTACCGCACAGGCGGCAACCAGCCATTCTTCACATACCATTCAAGCGTCGTGGCAAAACCGTCAGCAAACCCCGTCTGGGGCGACCAGTCCAGATGCGCGTGCAGCGGCGCCATCCGCGCCACCCAATCGCGATGATAGAGTTCACGCACCTTGCCAGGACCGAACACGGACGCCTGGCCGGAGATTTTCGTCCACGCCAACGCACCGTATGCAGCAGCCGACACAACCTGCTTCGGCAGAAACCTCACCGTGACCGGATAGCCCAGGACCTGCGAGGCGGTTCCGGCCAGGTCGGACCAGTTATAACCGCCCGGTGTACCGTCATCCATCTCGTGAATGCTGCCTTCAGGTTCACGCACCATGCACAACCGGACCAGAGCATTTACCAGATCGCTGACATACAGCAGCGACATACGTGCCGCTGGATTGGCCGGAACCAGCGCCTTAGACTTCGTCAACTGCGAGATCAGAGGCAACGTGCCTCTGTCGCCGGGGCCATAAACCGCCGGTGGGCGCACAATAACCCATGACATATCGCCAGCCTCGGCTTGAACGGCAGCTTCGGAGGCCCTCTTGCTGGCCGCGTAGTCCGACAATTGCGGCTCACGCGCCGCCAGCGAAGAAACATGAACGAAGCGCCCTACTCCGGCATCTCTGGCCAGCCGGGCACACACTTTGGCGCCGTCCACATTTACCGAGTGAAATGCCTGCCGGTTACGCCCGCAAATGGCACCGGCCAGATGAATAACGGAGGACGCGCCACGCATTAGCCTCCCCACCGCGGCTTCATCCTGAAGGCTCCCGGCCACCACCTCCGCACCGCCGGGCATGTCCCGCAACTGTTCCGGATCGCGCGCCAGGCACCTGACGACGAATTCCGGCGCACTCAACGCCCTAACGAGATGCGCCCCGATGAAGCCGGTCGCACCGGTCACTGCTACCGTTTTGGTCATAACGGTTTTCCACAATCCGCATACCAGGCCTACCTGACAAAGCAGGCCGGTTTCGATCCGGCTGGACCGGTGCCCTAAGCGTGTAGCTGGTACCAGAGCATGTGCTAGCTCGCCGCTGCCAGTTCCAATGGCCCGACAGGCGCAACGGCCGGTTTGCGTGCCGCGATTTCGGCAATATCACCACTCAAGAAGCGCGACTTGGCGCCTGCTCGCGACAGTTTGCCCGAAGATGTGAACGGCAGACTCTTCGGTGGCACCAGAACCACCTCACACTCGATGCCGGAGGTACGGTGAACCACGGAGGATACCTGACGCCGCAGGCTCTCAAGTTCAAGCTCGTCCTTTAACCGGCATTGGACCAGAACCACCACGGCATCCTGCCCGTCAGCGCTTTCCACAGCAAAAGCGGCTGCATCCCCGCTCCGCAAAGGCGCGACCTGCTCCACGGCCCACTCGATGTCCTGTGGCCAGATATTGCGGCCATTGTGCAAAATAAGGTCCTTGGCCCGCCCGGTAATGACGATCTGGCCATCCAGCCAGTATCCCATATCGCCGGTGTCCATAAACCCACAATCCAGCATGACATCATCGGTCGCCGCCGGGTTCTCGAAATAGCCTGCCATCAGGCTGGGACCCTTCACCCGCACGTGCCCGATCTCGCGATCACCCAGCAGGTTGCCGGCACCATCACAAATCTGCACGTCATGGCCAGGTAGTGGGCGGCCGCAAACGACAAAACTGCGAACCTTTTCAGGATCGAGTTTCTTGACGTCGTTTGCAGGCACCGCACGGCGTGACAACTTGTATTGCGCGCGGTCCACCACATCCACGCGGAACGGTTCTTCAAGATCGGCAAACGTGATCGCCAGCGTCGATTCCGCCATACCGTAGCTGGGCAGGAATGCCCGCGAGTCAAATCCCGTCTCGGCCAGATTCCGGCTGAAAAGATTCAGCACATCGGGCCTCACCATATCGCCGCCGATGCCGGCGATGCGCCACTGACTGAGGTCCAGATCATCGGCCGCAGCATTCACGCGCCGCGCGGCGAGATCATATCCAAACGACGGTGAATAGGCGACCGTGCAACGGTTGTCAGACATCAGCTTCAGCCAAAGGGCCGGCCTGCGCGCAAAAGATGGCGTCGACAGATAATCCACCGTCACCTGCCCCATCATCGGAGACAGGCAGAAGCCGACAAGCCCCATATCATGATAAAGCGGCAACCACGAAAAGGCCCGGTCGATAGGCCGGATCTTCAGCCCATGCTGCAGAATACTGCGGGTGTTGGCGGTAATCGCCCGCTGTGTGATCAGCACACCCTTTGGATGGGATGTCGATCCCGAGGAATATTGAATATAGGCCTGTTCGTCGGCGCGGAACGGCTCAAGCTCCACATCGCCTTCCGGCAGCGCCTGAAGCTGTTCGTGGGTCAGAACCAAATCGACACCAGCCGCCGCGGCTGCGGCATTTACATGGTCTTCCAGATCACCGCAGGTGACCGCGGCGGACGCATGGGCACTGCGCAACATGCCGGCAATGCGTTCCACGTAAGCTTCACGGCCACCGATATGCATCGTGTAAGGCATCGGGCACGGCACCAGCCCGGCATATTGGCAGCCAAAGAACACCGCCATGAATTCCGGGCCCGTCTCGGCAACAACCGCCACGCGGCTGCCACGCTTCAACCCGCTGTTGATCAGCCGCCGGCCGGTAGACAGGGCAAATTCGCGCAGCTCCCAGTATGGCAGCACATGCGCCAGCACACCGCGCGGCGAGTAGAAGTTAAATCCGGTTATGCCGCGCGCGGCATAATCCAGCCCGTCAGTCAGGGTGGAGAATTCGCCAAGAACCTGCCTCAGCCCCGGATTGGTTCTCGGTGTATATTGAAGTGTGCCGTCGGACGACCCTAAGCCCGAGACACCGCCCGGCATGATTTCGCTGCGCAAATCCCAACCCCTCTGAAACGCCGCATCATCTTGTATTTTGTATGAATGCGTCTGACCTACGGGATCCGGACGCCGCTCTCCCCGCAAAAATCCGGATCACTGTCATAAACAGGTACCAGCGCCCTTCACCGGGGCAAAATCAAACTGTGTTTCAAATTGTAACGAAGCGCCGGAAAGAGGTCACAATTCGGCTTGCTGCCGAAACCGGCCCGCCGCGATCGAGTTCATATATATCCAACGATGTTAGCCAGGTAGGCGGGACAGCACAATTCCAACAACGAACAATGCCAGGGCACCAAGGGAAAAGCCGGAAAGCCAGGCAAGCCAGAGCGCCGCACTGCCATAGCGCCCGGCCTGATGGCTCATGGGCGGTTGACCTGCGATGGCCCGTTGCCGGACAACCGCACGATGCGCGATCAGTTCGGTGACCTTGCGGCACATTTCCGGCCTGGAACCGGTTTCCAGCAGGACATGATGCCCTTCATTGCTATCTTGAACGAGACAATAGGTTCTCGGGTCCGGCTGCATCACGACGTATGTTATGAGATCAATCCACAATTTCGGCGGATCTCCGGGCATTAGAACCAGTTCACCGAACGGTGCCGTTTCCGGCGTTTGCAGCGCCAACCGCCGCAACTCATCTCTCAGCACCGTCAACCGCAGTGTTTGCGCATCGCGGATATCCACGACCGCATCGAGCCTGGCAGCCTGCGAAACGCGCGCCTGGCGCAGCGCCTCTTCCATGGTCACCTCGGTTTTGCGAAGATCGCTATCAGACGTGGACACTGTTCCGTCATCCCGGCCACGGTGTATCAAATTCCGCCAGTTCAAGGCGAAATTGCTGCGGTTCAGCACAGCCAATGCAGTATTGGTGCCAACCGGGGCAGGCAGGAAAGCGCCGGAACACAAAACTGGGCCTTGAAAATCGACAGCATAGAGTTGCTCGCGATCACAAATATACAATTCATGCTTGCAAATTAATTTAAGCAACAACCAAAAGTATATAAATCTAAATTCGCAAAACTCAAATACAATAATTGTTTTAATTTATAATATGTTGCAAAATACATACATAACTCCCGCATAGACGGGTGAACAATTTAACAAATTCCACTGCAGCGGGGGCGCATGCAGGTTCGATCCGTAGCCGCGGCTGTCGTGGAGCGCGTTTGGCTGGCCGCAATCATCTCGTGCCTGAGCCTTCTCGTTTCGCAGGGAAGCACCGCCGGTGAACGCTACGCGGTGGCAGGCATTGGCGGCGGCCCGGACAATCTGCACGCCTATCAGGGCGTCATCTGGACACCGCTGTCGGAGCTTTCACAATCTGGCCCTGTCGTGCGGATCTGGAGCAAGTCCTACCGGTTCTTCTATTCGACCAACCTGCCAGGACGCGGCACAACGCAGATCGCCGCAACAGGCGCCGGTGTTGAAGCTGAAGCCGGTTATCAGCTGGCCGGCACACACGCGCGCGTGGCAGTCCTTGCCGGAGTGGCATGGCGTGACCATGTTCTCATTCCTGCTGATCCCTTTTCAAGCCTTGAAGAGGCCCGGTTCGGATTTTCCGCAACAATAGATGGAAGTCTGTCACTGACACGCACCATGGGCGTTATGGGCAACGCCAGCTATCTGACCGGATTCAATCAGTATTGGACACAATTGCAGCCCTACTGGCAGGCGCCTGGCGGCTGGAAGATCGGGCCGCAAATCACGGCAGCTGGTGGCCTCGACTATAGCTACGGTCGTGGCGGATTGTTTCTGTCAGGCTTCGAAATTGAACTGCCGGCAATAGGCAAGACCTATCTTGGCGCAGAGGCTGGGATCCAGATGGATTTCTCCGGAAATCGCATCGAACCCTTCGCGGGCATAAACGCCGGATTCATGTTTTGAGATCACCGGCCCGCCAGGGTCAGGACCCACTAATTATATCCATACCGCGCTCACCACATCGCTCCTTAGCGCCGGCGCACGGCAATGGCGATGAACAACCCGGCATAGAGCGCCGCGATGACCGCCGGAAATCCGCCACTCCCGAATCCACTCATCGCCGACCCGAGCGCCGTGGGCCCGACAATTCCACCTGCTCCCCACATTACGGCAAAAGCCGCATTGCCCGTCAGCAGGATCGAGCCGGAAAAACGTCTGCCAAGCTCGATAAGCGCCAGCGTATAGACACCGTATCCCGCCGCACTCCACAAGAACAGCAAGGGCCAAAGCAACCATTTGTCCATGATTGCGTAGGGCAAAAGCACAGATCCTGTCACAGCCAAGGCACACAAAAGCAGCAACGCGCCGCGTTGCGACCACACATCTGCAATCCAGCCAATCGGAACCTGAAGCACAATATTACCCAGCACCATCACACCGATAGCTGTCGCCATAACCTTCTCACCCAGCCCAAAGGACAAACCATAGACAGGCAGAAGGGACAACGTGCCTTGATCAAACGCTGCCGCAATTGCAACGATAACAAGTAGCAGCGGGGCCAAAGGTAGAAAGCTTGCAACGGGCACATGCTCTTCACCGTCGAACGTCGGCAATCTGCTCATCACCGGCAAAAGGACGGCGGCCGAACACGACACCAGGACAATTCCCGCGACGAAAGGCGGCCAGCCCTGAGATCCGAACGCGACGATTATGAACGGCCCCAGGGCGAAACCAATAGACAGGCAGGAGGAGAACAGCCCGAGTATACGACCGCGCCGCTCATCCGTGGCAAGTTGATTGACCCAGGTTTCGCTCGTGACATACAGGCCATTGATCGCAAACCCGAGCAGAAACCGCGCCGGGAACCACATCCACAGGTTCTGGAAAGCACCAATGACCGCCAGCAGAATCGCCAGCACAATGATACTGACAAGGGCCAGCCGGGCAGCGCCGATAGCACGCGCAAGTACCGGAATGAGAGGCGCGGACACAATCAGACCCAACGGAGTCATTGCTGTATTCAGCCCGATCAGAACCGCCGGTACTTCCTGGTTTTTGAGAATGATCGAAAGCAGAGGGTAAGTCAGCCCTTGCGCCGAAGCGAATACCGCGATCAGCACCATTATGGCGGCAAGCGTTACCGCTCTCGACGGGCCATACTGGTGCGTTTGCTGATCTGCTGCTCTGGCCATCCCTGAAACAAAGACAGTCATCCAAATTTTTGGAATTAATACATTATAAATATTTCACAAAAAATGAAATTGTCAATCTTTTCGTCACAAGACTGATATTTACAACTTACACGAACGATTAAAACATATGTCACCAAGGGTGAAAACTTCATGCTCCCGGCGGAAAATGCGGGGATCAGCGTTCGCTCCCGTGCGATGAACGCCCAGATAGGCAAAGTAACGAGCTGGCGCTCGCCCGTTACTGCTCCTTTTCATTAAGTGGGAATTGGAAGATCGCTAGAGCATTTTTTGTGAAACCTGAGTCACTAAAAATGCTCTATCTCTTTGATATTGAGCATGTTCTTATCCGAAAACCGCACACACTTTTCGGGAACA
>JANQIR010000208.1 GCA_028282065.1 Aestuariivirgaceae bacterium | reverse complement strand
ATCCGGCTACGGCAGCAAAGGTGCGGCTGGCCGCATTGCGGGCGCTGGCTGACCTGAAGACCGCCGGTGCGGTCCGGCTTCTGGCTGAAGCGGCTGGTGATGAGCGGCGGGATATTCGCCTTGCGGCCATCGTAGCGCTCGGCAAACTGGCTACCGGGAACTCTGCGATGGCCGGTGATGCAGCTCAGGTGCTTGCCTCCGCCATTTCCGGAGATCTGATCGAGGCACCGGCGGACTGGACACCGGAAGACGACAATGTCGTTGCCTTCACGCCGAAGAAGGGCGCCCTGGGCGCGCCCAAGGATGGCAAGTCGAAGATCAGGATCGACCGCGATGGCAACATCGTGACGGAACCTGGCGATCCCGGCGGTGACGCGCGTAGCGACACGGACCCGGCGGACGACGAGCCCGTTGCCGGATCGACGCTCGGCCGGATTCTGTCCGCAAATCCGCGTTTGCCGGACGAAAGTGACAGTGTCGAACTGGGCGGGGATGATCTGGATTTTCTGGAGATGGCCCAATCGCGGCCTGGCCGGCGCCGGCTCGATCCGGAAAGCAGCACGCCGGCGCATCTCGACGTCAGGCGCCTGGCTGCTAGAGTGGCCGGCGATACTGGGCATGCAAGACTGCTGCCCGCCTTGCAAAGTGCAGCCGAAGCGGCGGACCTGGAGCTTGCACAGTCTGCCGTCGAGGCGATCGGCCGCCTGGCCGAAGCTTCGGTGACCATTGATGGCTGCGAGCAACTGCTCTGCCGGCTCTCGGCCGGCAACAACTCCCGCTTGAAGCATCCAGCCATCGTGGCGTTGGGACATGTCAAGTCCGAACAGGCCCTTGTTGCGCTCAGGCAGGCCGGAAAGGACCGTGACGAACAGGTTTGCGCTGCGGCCATTCAAGCCATCTTCAGGCACAAGGACAAAACGCTCGATCTCGCACAGTTGTCGCGCGACGGTTCGCGGCCGGTCCGCCGGGTTGCGGCAGAGATTATGGCAGATCTTCCAAGCGAAGAAGCCGTTCCGCTTCTTGTGGACGCGGCCCATGTGGAAGATGGTGTGCACGCGCAGCACATCACCGGCCTTCTGCGCAGGCACGTTCAGCATGGCCTGCAAGCACTGGCGCAGGCCATAGACAGCGGGCATCCCCACAAAAGGCTGATCGCCCTGCAAATGCTCCCCGGCATGGTTCAACCGGACTGAAAAGCGCTCTAAACTGTCACGGCAGCCTGGATCTTATCGCGGGAACCAGTTTTCGGTGCCGATCTGCTTCGATCCGCCGAACGTCCAGATGCCGTTCCAGCTGCCGTCGGGCTGGCGGACATAGAAGGCCAGTCCAAAGGAATTCTGCGAAATGTAGGACACCGCCAGAACGCTATCGCGTTTGGAGGCGCGGCCCATGGTGAAACCGTCCTTGACCTGGGCGGCGCCAAGCGCCGTGCCGATATACTCCACGCCGCCAACATTCCAGACAACCTGGTAGGTTTCGCCTGTGCGCCGGACATCCACAGTCCCCGTATATCCCCGGCCATTGCCCGGATTGGTGCCCTCTACCGCATACGAGCCGGTCGGATCGGCAAGCGCGATTGAGGTGAACGCAAGCCAGAATACCAAGACCAAAGAGCCGATTGTTTTCATGAGTTCCTACCTGAACGTGCCGGAGATCATGCGCCGGGAAAGCGCGGGATGCAGGGCACCATAGCACAGACAGCTGAGATGAAAGTGGCTCAATGCCTAAAGCGCTTCGTCTGACCGTCTGACAACGGCCGCCCCGTCGGATATGCGATCACTGGGATGCAGGATGACCTCGTCGCCCTCGCTCAACCCACCCCCGACCACCGCGTGAGTGGCGTTGCGCCGTGAGATTTCAACGCGTTGGCGAACTGCCCGGCCGTCATCAACCTTGTAAACGGACCAGTCGGCGCCTTTGCGGAACAGGGCGGCGATGGGGACGCGAAGTGCCTTTTCGTCGCGCCAGATGACGATCCGGACATAAACCCGGAAATCATGGCCCAGACGCTCCCAGTCCGACCGCGGGCCGGTGATGTCTATGATTGCGTTGACCCGTTGCTCTTCGATACCGAGCGCCGACACCTTCATGAACCCGGAAGGGTCGATCCGGCGGATCTTGGCAGCCAGGCGTTTCTCGCCACCCCAGTTCTCGACCCAGACGAGATCGCCAACCTTGGCCTTCACCGCGTCCTCCGACAACAGGTCCGCGACGATTTCGATGTCCGCCCTGTCGCCGATTTCCAGCAGCTTCGTACCGGCGCGCACCACCTGTTCGCTTTCCGTCAACAGCTTCAGCACCGAGCCGCCGGCGGGAGCCAGGACCTCGACGCAGCATTGCTGCGTATCGTCCGTTTGAAGAGCAGCGTTCGGCTCTAGAATGCGGGCTTCGGCGGTTTCAAGTTCACGCTTGCGTAACTCGAGACTTGCCTCCGCCTGGCGCAGCTGTGCCGTCCGGGTATCGAGTTCCAGCTGATGCTGCTGCAGGACGCGCTCGGACACGATCTGCTTGCCGGCAAGTGCCTTGTAGCGCTCCAGGTCCAAAGTGGAGAACCGCACGGCCGCCTTGGCCCGGGTGACCTGCGCCTGACCGAGCAGCACACCTGCGCGGGCAGCCCGCAGCGCGGCCTCAAGTTCCCGGCGCGTCCTGGCATCGCGGATGGGCGGATCGACGGGACGCACGACGGCGATCTTCTCACCCTTCTTGACCAGATCGCCCACGTCCAGGCTAAGCCGCTCAAGCTTGCCCGTAATGGGTGCGGACACCTCGAAGACATCCCTAACACGCGTCACCGCGTCTTCGTCGATGGTCACCTCCACCTCGCCGCGGTCCACTGTGGCGATATCAACTGGAACCGGTTGCGGCATGAGGGCATAGACGGTGGCAATGACCACCAAGATGACTGCGGCCAGCGCCAGAATTCGTTTGGTCCAAGTCAGCAACATTTCGTCATTCCCGGGTCTTCAATGCCCTGATCAGGTCCAGGCGGTTGACACGCCGGTGAACCAGCAAGGCCGATAGGGCGGCCGCCGCCAATACGATCAGGCTGGCGATGGCAAGCGTCGAGCGCTCGACAACAAACGGTATGCGGAACTGGTCGCTGGCCAGTTCCTCGACCACCGACCAGGTTATGCCATAGCCGATTGCCCATCCCAGCGGCTGCGCCAAAACCACCATGACCAACATCTCCAAGAGCAGCACGCGGGACACCTCCGCGCGGCTGAAGCCCAGAACCCGCAAACTGGCCAGTTCCCGGGCGCGTTCGGAAAACTGGATGCGGGCGCTGTTGTAAACCACTCCGAACGCGATGATCACCGCCAATATGGTGTAGACAACCGTCGAAATCATGATGTTCTTTTCAATGATCTCACGGAATTTCTCGCGCGACTTCGTCTGAAGCGCGATAGAGCTCAGAGCAGGCGTCGATTTGATAACATCGTAGAGCGCACCAATTTGCGAGGCGTCTGCGGAAATGTGAGCGCCGCTCACTCTTGGACCGAGACCAGCGAGACGGTTCAACTCTTCGATCCGCATGAATACCACAAGCCCCAGATAGCTCTGAATCACATCGGTGACCGGGACCTGCACCTTGCCGCGTCCAGCTTCAAGGAGTTCAACCTCGACGAGATCGCCGGGTTTCAACTCCAGCAACGTGGCCACACGTTCGCTGACCGCAACACCGTTTTCCGGCAGGCGCACAGGCTTCAGGCCAAGATCCAGCACCCGGCTCAACGCCGCATCGTGTGGCTTGCCGGTGATTGCCAGCCGCCGCGACAGTTGGCCATGGGTAATGCGAACCGACAGCGTACGAAATGCCTCCACGCGCATCACGCCGGGCATCTGGCGCACCGAGAGCAACGCATCCGGACCCTTTGCATCGGCAAACGTGATGGTCGCATCCTGGCGGTCGGACTGGTAGAAGATCGTCTCAACCATATGGTTGATCGATCCTGATGCGAACATCGCCACGACGAGCAGCGCCACGGCAAATGACACACCGAGGGTGGTTACGAACGAACGGACCGGCCACCTGCTGAGGTAGCGTATGGCCATGACAGTTAGTTGCGAGAACAGTCTGGTAATGCCAAGCCTTGCTGCAAAGGATCCTCGGTAGACCGGCGGGGCCGGCGGCTGCATAGCCACCGCCGGCGGTAGCGAGATAACACCCCAGAGCGCCTTGACCGCGCCAGCGACTGCAGAGGCGATGGAGATTCCCGCCGAAATCGCATAGACGTCGACACCACCGGCAAAAATCAGGAACGGGAAAGAGAAGAACTGGGCGTATATTCGTGTCATTCCCTGCCCGAGCCACGTACCGGCAGCAAAACCGATCAAAATCCCGACAATGGCGATCAGCATGACCAGCTTCAGATAGTGCCATGCAACCGTCCAGCTGCCGTAGCCAAGAGCCTTCATCAGTCCGATCTGTTCGCGTTCCAGCGCAATCAGGCGCGACAGGATCATGTTAATCAGGAAGGCCGAGACCAGCAGGAAGACCGGTGGAATGATCCGCGCCATGGCCGAAAGCTGGGTCAACTCGCCATCCAGAAAGGCGTGGGAGAACTGGTCTTTGCGCGCATAGGCGCCGGTGCCGCCATAAGGCTTCAGGGTCTCGTCGATGCCGGCCAACACCGGTTCGGCATTGGTTCCGGGCAGAAGCGCGATCGACAGTGAATTGAACGATGACTTCTGATCGGCCAGGGCTTCGAGCTCGGTCTCAGACATCCAGATGATGCCGAACCGTTTGTCGTCCGGCACCAGATCGCCCGGTCCCAGGGCATAGATAAACTCTGGCGACATCGCCAGTCCGACAACCGTCAGACGGCGGCGTTTGCCGGCGACCACCGCATGCAGCGTGGAGCCGGCCCGGAAACCGTGCGCTTTGGCAAAGTTGGCGCCGATTACGGCCTCGCCCGGCCGGTCCGGTTCCGGTAGACGGCCGGCGCGCATGTATAGCCGGTTCAAGGTGCCGGTAAGATCGCGTGGCAGTGACACCGCCAGACCGGAGGCAGGTTCGGCCATACCGGGGATGTCCAGTATGACGTGCTCCACAACCCTGGCGTCCGCACGTGCCACGCCGGGAATCTGCTCGATCCTGCGCAAGAGATGGCGCGGAGCCCGCGTCGCTGTGGCAAAGAGGTGCGCAAACCGGTAACGCTCGTAGTAGGCCGAGCGGGTCTCATCCAGCGAGCGGTAGGACCCGATCGCCAGGATCAAGGTGGCGACGCCACATGCCATGACCAGGGCGACCGCCAGAGACTGCGCCCACAGCCGCTTCAGATCCCGTGTCAGCTTGATATCGAGCGCCTTCATGGGTCACCACTCGATCTGTGCCGGTTCGAGACGCTTCTTGTTCACGACGACCCGGCTGACCGTGCCGTCGGCAAAATAGAACACCCGGTGCGCCATCTGACGGATGCCGGCATTGTGGGTGATCACCGCGGTTGTTGTGCCCAGTTCCTCGTTGATCGTGCTGAGGGCCTCAAGAACCAGGACACCGGTCTTGGAGTCCAGCGCGCCCGTGGGCTCATCGCACAACAGAACCTCAGGCCGCTTGGCGATGGCGCGGGCGATGGCGACGCGCTGTTGCTCACCTCCGGACAGTTGAGCGGGAAAGTGATCAATGCGCGCACCCAGGCCAACCAGTTCCAGAGCCTCTTCCGGCTTCAGCGGATTGCGCGAGATTTCGGTGACCAGGGCGACGTTTTCGCGTGCGGTCAGCGACGGGATCAGGTTGTAGAACTGGAATACGAACCCGACCCGGTCGCGCCTGAAGAGCGTCAGTTGATGCTGGGAAAATCCGGTCAGGTCCAGGCCACGGAACATCACACGTCCGGACGTGGCCGTATCGAGACCCCCTATGATATTGAGGAAGGTCGATTTTCCGGAGCCGGACGGGCCGAGCATGACAGCCATTTCACCTTCGTAGAGCGTTGCGCTGGCGTTGCGCAGCGCGTGCACCTCCACCTCGCCGGTGCGGTAGATTTTGGTGATGTCTTCGACGACGAAAATTTCTTCTGGCACGGTATTTCACCCAAGACGCGAACGCACGGTACAGCGCGCACCACGTCACGCGTTGATACGGGTCAATTGTGCCAAACCTACGAGATCATGGCTTGGTTGCGCAAAATACATAGCGGTTCAGCGAGAACATGTACTCGCCGGCTGCGGCGACCGCCTGTTGATCCGCCGCCCAGGCGTCCCAGTCGGCCTGGGTGAAGTCGTCCGAACCCTTCATCATGGCTTCGAGAAAGCCAGCACATTGCCGCGAATATGACTGGTCATCAAGTTCCCAGTTGAGAATTGTATGCGTGTGCCTGGCGGTTATTTCGAAACCTGCCGCCTGCAACCGCCGCGACAGGGTTCGCGGCACGTGCGGGTCGACATAAGGGGTCTTGAACAGGGCCATTGCCCGGTCCATCAGGTCCTGGTCGCGGCAATTCCACACAAGCGATGACCAGTCCGTGTCCAAAATCACCAGCCGGCCACCCGGCTTCAGGACCCGGTGCATCTGCGACAAAGCCTTGTCGGGATCGGGGACGAAACACAGCACCTGGCTTGCAGTCACGGCATCGAACATTTCAGCGGCAACCGGCAGGTTCGTGGCATCGCCTTGCAGGAAGACCGCTTCGGGACAGGCGCGGCTGGCCATCAAAACCATGGCGCCGGACCCGTCGACGCCGCAGGCATGGCCGGTCACGCCGACAATTTCGCGCAACTCCCGAACCAAGATGCCGTTGCCGGAGCCGACGTCGAGAACACGTTCACCGGGTTTGAGATTCAGCAGGCCAACGACGAGCTCACGCTGTGCCTTCATGTCGGGCGTAAGAGCCATTTGCTCCTGCTTGCGCGACATCTCTTCATCGTAAAACTGACCGGACATCGGCACTCCATCGGTGTATGGTCCGAGAAACGCCAGAAACCATAACACACTGGCGTTGTTTGCCGATTCGGAAATGCCGTTCTGAAACGAGGCAACGGGCGCGGCGGCGCACAATGTCTGGTGCAGCGGCAGCGCCCGTCAAATATCTTGCAGCAACCGGTTCAGTGCGCGTCTACGACAGGCACTTTTGCGATGACATCGGTGCCGCAACGAATTTCAACCTCCTTGTAGGGCTTGGAAATTTTCTTGTCGAATTTCACCTGTTTCCAGACGAATACCTGCGGCCAAATACCGGGTTTTTGGCAAAGATAAAGGTCGAGTATCAAAATGTCCGGATTTATCCCTTGAGGTTCTGCCGGAACCAGCAGGGGATCTACACCGGGATTGGAGACGTAAACCTCACCGGTAATGTAAAAATAGTCCGGCAGCGGTGGCCTCAAGTCATTCCACGCATACCAGTCTCGCGTCTTTGTGTCTGAACATGGTAGACAACGTCCTTCGGTTCTCTCGTCCACAGTTTTATCCTCCTGGTTTTGATTTTATTTAAAAAGAGATTTTGATTTTTATGTTCGAAATCTCCCAGAGAGATGAATTTCCATTCATCTGGGTAATATTAAATGCGTTATTTCTGGGTTTTGTATGTGGTTATTGCCACATTTGGACAGCAACCATCCGATCCAGTCGATGGCTGGGTGCGCACCATTGACAAGGGCTGAAGTCATCCTCACATTGTCGAATGTTGCCAGGGGAGCTCCGTCAAGGAGCTGAGAGGCCGCTACAGGGACCAGTCCCACGCGCGCGGCGACCCTTCGAACCTGATCCAGCTAGTACTGGCGTAGGGATGGTATGGGCGTTGCGAGTCTTCCGGTTTTCCCGGATACCCCGCCGAACTCACACACCAGATCTCTCCCGCCAAGTGCCAATTGGGTCGTCAAAGTACCGATCAGGGAGAGCCAGATGGACGCCGTTACACCCACCGTCACCAAGGGGCCGTTGCCCGCTTCGCAGAAAATCTACAAGAGCGGTTACATTCACCCGGATATTCGCATACCGATGCGCGAAATCGCCGTTCATCCCACCGCGGGGGAGCCACCTGTCACGGTGTATGACAGTTCCGGCCCCTACACGGATCCAGCAAGCGATATCGATATCGCCGCAGGTCTTGCGCCCTTGCGCCAGTCCTGGATCGAAGCGCGCGGCGATGTCATGCGCTATGAAGGCCGCAAGATCACTGCAGCCGATAACGGGTTTGTCACAGGCGACCGGCTGACAGCGGAATTTCCCGTCACGAGACAGCCGCTCAGGGCGAGCGGTGGAAAAGCGGTCACACAGTTGGCCTATGCCCGTGCCGGAATTGTCACGCCCGAGATGGAGTTCATCGCCATCCGCGAAAATCTCGGCCGCGAAACCCTCAAGGAGAAACTGGCACGTGACGGCGAGGACTGGGGCGCAGCAATCCCGGACCACGTAACGGCGGAATTCGTCCGTGACGAGGTCGCCCGGGGCCGGGCAATCATTCCGGCCAACATCAATCACCCGGAGAGCGAACCGATGATCATCGGCCGCAACTTCCTGGTGAAGATCAATGCGAACATGGGTACCTCGGCCGTCACGTCCTCGATGGAAGAGGAGGTCGACAAGATGGTGTGGGCGATCCGCTGGGGTGCCGACACGGTCATGGACCTGTCGACCGGCCGCAACATTCACAATACCCGTGAATGGATCATCCGCAATTCGCCCGTACCGATCGGGACCGTGCCGATCTACCAGGCGCTGGAAAAGGTGAACGGCATTGCCGAAGACCTCAACTGGGACGTGTTCCGCGATACGTTGGTCGAGCAGGCCGAACAGGGCGTGGACTATTTCACCATCCATGCCGGCGTGCGGCTGCACCATGTGCCGATGACCGTCGACCGGGTCACCGGTATCGTGTCGCGCGGTGGATCGATCATGGCCAAGTGGTGCCTGCATCACCACAAGGAGAGTTTCCTCTACGAGCATTTCGAAGACATCTGCAACATCTGCCGGGCCTATGACGTGTCCTTCTCGCTTGGTGACGGATTGCGGCCCGGCTCGATCGCCGATGCCAACGATGCGGCACAGTTTGCCGAACTGGAGACGCTTGGCGAACTCACGCAGATTGCCTGGGACAAGGACTGCCAGGTTATGATCGAGGGCCCCGGACACGTGCCGATGCATAAGGTCAAGAAGAACATGGACAAGCAGCTTGAGACCTGTGGCGAAGCACCGTTCTACACGCTTGGGCCGTTGGTGACCGATATTGCGCCCGGCTACGACCACATCACATCGGGCATCGGTGCAGCCATGATCGGCTGGTTCGGAACTGCCATGCTGTGTTACGTGACGCCGAAGGAGCACCTTGGGCTGCCGGACCGCGATGACGTGAAAACCGGCGTCATCACCTACAAGATTGCAGCTCATGCGGCCGATCTCGCCAAGGGTCATCCGGCGGCGCAGGCGCGAGACGATGCGCTGTCCAGGGCCCGCTTCGAGTTCCGCTGGGAGGACCAGTTCAACCTGTCGCTCGATCCCGAGACCGCACGCGATTTCCACGATCAGACCCTACCGAAACAGGCGCACAAGGTGGCGCATTTCTGCTCCATGTGCGGGCCGAAGTTCTGCTCCATGCGGATTTCCCATGACATCCGCGCCGAAGCGCAGAAAGAAGGCATGGAAGCCATGGCACAAAAGTATCGCGAAGGTGGCGATCTCTACATGCCGGCAGACCAGGTGGACCAGGCCTCAGAGTAATGCGCGATGAAGATCACCATCATTGGGGCCGGCGTTGCCGGCCTCACCGCCGCCACCGAGTTTTCCGAACGCGGGTTTGACGTCACGCTTGTCGATAGGGGGCCGGGCCCCGGTCCGCAGTCGTGCTCATGGTATGCCGGCGGCATGCTGGCGCCGTGGTGCGAGGGCGAGAGCGCCGAAGAGCCCGTGGTGCGGTACGGTGCGGGCGCCATCGAATGGTGGCGCAAGCGGGTGCCGGGCGTAAGACGGTCCGGATCGCTTGTCCTGGCTTGCAGCCGCGATGCCGGCGAACTGACCCGGTTTGCCCGGCGCACCGGCGAGCACGTGACGCTCGACGGCGACGGCATTGCTGAGCTGGAGCCTGATCTGGCCGGGCGGTTCTCCAGGGCGCTTCATTTCACCAAAGAAGCGCATCTTGATCCAAGACAGGCGCTCGAATCGCTTGTCCAGACACTCGTTGCCAAGAACTGCAAACTCCGTTTTGAAACAGGGGCCGAAGATGTTTCAGACACCGGAGAGGGCATTGTCGTCGATGCGCGGGGATTTGCGGCACGCGATGCCTTGCCTGACCTGCGTGGCGTAAAGGGCGAGATGCTGGTGGTACGCTGCCGGGATATCACGCTTAGCCGCCCGGTACGCCTGCTGCATCCGCGTTTTCCCGTCTACATTGTGCCGCGCGATGACAACACCTTCATGATCGGCGCCACGCAGATTGAGTCCGAAGACCATAGCCGGATCACGGCACGCGGCATGGTCGATCTGCTCAACGCTGCCTATGCGCTACATCCCGCCTTTGCAGAAGCTGAGATACTGGAGACCGGCACCGACGTGCGGCCGGCCTTTGCGGACAATCTGCCGCGCATTCGCTGGAGGGGGGACAGGATATACGTCAACGGCCTGTTCAGACACGGCTTTCTGCTCGCCCCGGCCTGCGCGCAAATGGTCGCCGAAAAGCTCGCCGATCCAGATTTTCAACCGGAGTTTATGGATGAAGATTACAGTGAACGGGCAAGTGCGTGAGGTCCAGGCCACGTGCCTGACCGCCGTGCTCGATGAGCTCGGCTTTGCGTCTCAGCATTCTGCCACCGCGCTCAACGGCGAGTTCGTTCCGCGCAACGCCCGTGCCGGCACGTCGCTCGCGTGCGGTGACGAACTGGAAGTTCTTACACCCAGACAGGGAGGTTGACGGCATGCAGCTTTATGATACCGAGGTTTCATCCCGGCTGCTGCTGGGAACCGCGCTCTATCCGTCGCCGGCGATCCTGGCAGACGCTGTAAAACACAGTGGAACGCAGATCGTGACCGTTTCGCTGCGCAGGGAAGCCGCAGGTGGCAACAGCGGCCAGGCCTTCTGGTCGATGGTTCAGGAGCTCGGTGTGAGGGTTCTGCCCAATACGGCCGGGTGCTTTTCGGTCAAGGAGGCCGTCACCACCGCGCACATGGCGCGTGAGGTTTTCGGAACGAACTGGATCAAGCTTGAAGTCATCGGCGACAGCGAAACCTTGTGCCCCGATCCGTTCGGCCTTGTCGAAGCAGCTGGGATTCTCGCCGCGGACGGTTTCGAGGTCTTTCCCTATTGCACGGAGGACCTGGTCACGGCGGGCAAGCTGCTCGATGTGGGATGCCGGGTCCTGATGCCCTGGGGGGCACCTATCGGCACCGGATTGGGTCTCAACAACACCTACGGCCTGCGCACGCTCCGGGCACACTTCCCGGAAACGACATTGATCGTCGATGCTGGCATCGGCCTGCCATCGCATGCGGCCCGGGCCATGGAGCTTGGATTTGATGCGATATTGTTGAACACGGCGGTTGCCAGGGCCGGCGATCCGGCCGGCATGGCCCGTGCCTTCGCGTTGGCAGTCGAGGCCGGGCGAGCCGCCTATCTGGCCGACCCGATGGAGCCGCGCGACATGGCATCACCCTCAACGCCGGTCTTCGGCAAGGCGGTGCTTAGATGACCTGTCAACTCGACCCGTTCTATCTGATCGCCGACGACGCCGCATGGATCGAACGGCTGGTGCCGCTCGGCGTGAAACTCGTGCAACTGCGGGTGAAGGACCAGCCGGACGACATCGTCCGCGAGGAAATAAAGTCGGCAGCGGCAACATGCTCCCGGCATGGCTGTCAGCTCATCGTCAACGACTACTGGCGTGAAGCGATCGACCTTGGGTGCGACTTCGTTCACCTCGGTCAGGGCGATCTCGACACGGCGGATGTCGTAGCGCTGCGGCGTGCCGGCATCAGGCTGGGCATTTCAACACATGACCATGCCGAGCTTGACCGCGCGCTGTCCCTGGAGCCGGATTATGTCGCGCTCGGACCGATCTATCCGACCATCTTGAAGGAAATGCCATGGGCCCCGCAGGGGCTCGACCGGATCACCGAGTGGAAACGCCTGATTGGCGATCTGCCACTCGTGGCGATCGGCGGGCTCACGGTGGAGCGGCTTGAGGGCGTATTTGCGGCCGGCGCCAACAGTGCCGCCGTGGTTACGGACATCAGCCGCAATGACGACCCCGAGGCACGTACCGCGCAGTGGATCCGTGCCAGCCGGAGCTTGTCTTCAGGGCACCGGGCGGTCAGCGCACGGTAACGACATTGACCGGCGACAGATGCGCCACCTTGTGAGAGACACTGCCGAGCCACAGGCCTTTCAGGTCGCTCAGGCCGCGGCTGCCCAGCACGACAAGGTTGGCATCCACCGTATCGACGGTCCCGACGATCTGTTCGGCGGGATCGCCTTCGACAACCATTGTCTCGATCTCGAAGTCGCCAGCCTCGGCTGCCACACGCTTTGCCTCATGCACCAAGGCCTCGCCCAGTATATGCTTCAGTGCCGCATTGCGATCGTCCTGCAATCTCAAAAACCCGCGCATGCCGATCTGGCCGTAGCCCTGCATGGTTTCCCTCACGTCTCCCAGGTCGATTTCCTTCAGACGGTCGGCAAATTCAACTTCGGCCAGGTGCTTTTCTTCAGGCCCCAGGGGCTTTTTGTCCACCGTGTGCAGAATAATCAGCTTTGCCTGATATTTGTCGGCCAGATCCGCTGCCAGCCTCACCGCATGATCGGCATGCTGCGATCCGTCCACCGCAACGAGAATCTTTTTCATCTCTCACCTCCATCTCCCAAGCACGAGATATTAGATAATGGTAAGGTGGGCGAATTGATCGGAGTCAAAGGCGCAGTGCGGATCGCTTGCTATCTGTTGCGTTCAATCATCCAGAGGACATTTCCATATGGCCAAACCATCCCAGCCACGTGGCTTCAAGCAAATGCTTGCAGAGGCGAATTCCGTCATAGAAAGCGTGTCGGTCCAGGATCTGCCCTATTTGCTCGATGACGATGATGTCTTGCTGATTGACGTACGCGAAACTGCAGAACTCGATTCAACAGGTGCCATACCCGGCGCAATTCACATTCCGCGTGGCCTGCTCGAATTCAAGGTCGACCGGGAAAGTCCAGTCTACCACAGTGCCGTGCGCCCCGAACGCAAGATCATCGTGTATTGCGGAACGGGCGGACGATCCGCCCTGGCGGCAAAGACACTCATGGAAATGGGGTTTGAGGATGTTGCCTCGCTGACCGGCGGTTACGACGCCTGGCAGCTGACCCAATCGGACTGACGGCCGTTGGTGGCGGGCTCACACCGGTAGGCCGGTATGGGAACATCCAGTCAGGCGGCGGTCGGGTTCGCTGAAGTCGTCACTTTCCTTTCGGCGCCGGAAACGTACGGCCTGAGTGGCGAGGCCGTAGGCATCGAGGAAACCCATGCGGCCATGGTGTTTCTTGCCGGACAGCACGCCTACAAAATCAAGAAACCGGTCAAGCTGCCCTATCTCGACTTTTCGAGCCTGGAGAGACGTAAGGAAATCTGTGTCCGTGAGCTTGAGATCAACCGGCCATTTGCACCGGAACTCTATCTTGGCATCGTCACAATCACCCGGCAGCCGGACGGGTCACTACAACTTGACGGCAATGGCGAACCCGTCGAATGGGCCGTTCATATGCGCAGGTTCCAGCGCGAGCAGATGCTGGACCACTTGGCTGATCTGCATGGCATCGACAACACACTTGCCGGCGCCATCGCTGCAATGACGGACCGGCTGCATGCCTTGGCGCCCATGTCGAAGAGCGAAGATGGCGTGGCTCCGGTGAAGCGGGTGGTCGACCAGCTAACAAGTAAGTTCAGCGGCAATCCGAACATCTTCGAGCCGGCACTGGCTAACGAATTTGCTGCCCGTGCAGAAGAGCACCTCTATGCCGCAGCCGCAACCTTGAACGAGCGGGCGGCGCAGGGCTTCATCCGTCGCTGCCATGGCGATCTGCATCTGGCAAACATGGTACTGCTGGACGGAAAGCTGATCGCGTTCGACGCTCTGGAATTCGACGACAGCCTGGCGACCATCGATACATTCTATGACCTGGCCTTCCTGCTGATGGATCTGATCTGGCATCGCCATACGGATGCTGCCAATGGCGTGCTGAACGGTTATCTGCAGTTGCGGGACCATTTTGGCGAGTTGACCGGCCTTTCGGCGCTGCGGCTGTTCATGGCCATGCGCGCCGGTGTACGTGGTCTCGTTGCCGCCGACCGTTTGGCCGGGGCGGATAGTACCCACGTGGCACAGGCACGTGCCGATGCTACAGATCATCTGGCATTTGCCAACGACCTGCTCGTACCGGCGACATCGCATGTGGTTGCCATCGGCGGGGTTTCGGGAACTGGCAAGAGCACACTAGCACGTGCCCTCGCCGGGCAAATTTCACCGGCGCCCGGCGCCATTCACTTGAGAACGGATGCCATCCGTAAGCAGGCGGCCCATTTACCGTTGACCAGCAGACTGGACAGCGCACACTACACGCCCGCAGCCCGCGCGTTGATCTATGATCAGTTATTGGAGGCCACACAGGCGGTCTGCACGGCTGGCTGGCCGGTGATTGCAGATGCGGTCTTTCTGGACCCGGCGCAGCGTCAGTCGATTGCAGGCGCGGCGGCCCAGTGCGGCGCGGGCTTCACCGGTTTCTGGCTGATGGCTCCCGAAGACCTCCTCAAACAACGGGTCCGGGCGCGCACTGGCGATGCATCGGATGCCACGTCGGACGTGGTGACGGCCCAACTCGCCACCGGGCCGGGCGAGGTCGATTGGCATGAAATAGACGCGTCCCGCCCGGTTGATGCGATCATCGCCGAGATTGCCGGAAAACTGGCTCTGTGAGTTCTTTATGGCCGGAAGATGATGCCAATAGAGGCTGTCGTGGTGTCGAGATCGTAGGAATTGTTTGAGCCACGCTCGAAAATCATGTCACTGGCATCGAAGTAAAATGTGTGCTTGGCCTGAAGCCGTACCGCAATCACATCGCTCACCGGAATATCCACGCCGGCACCGACGGTCAGGACGGGATACCAAATGTCCCCCTCCACAGACCCGATGCTGTTGAGGGTAATCGCGCCATCGACATTGGTCGCGCCACCGCCGATCAAACCGTAGAATAGGGCGTTGTTGTCAAATGCAGTGAAGCCGAGCAGCAGGTTCAATCCGGCACCCACTTCCCGGTCGACCTTGAGGCTGGCGATATCCGGATCTATCGGCGATGCGGTCACACGGTTTGAAATATCCATGTAGTCCAGATAGATCTCCGGCCCGACGTAGAAATTTCCGAAGAGCCAGCCATACCCCAGAACGCCGCCGACACCCCATTCTTCCGTTTCGGTGTCGAATATCTCGCGGCCGTTCCACTGGAACTCGGCTCTCGCATGGGTGAACTGCCCGAGCGCACCGATATAGAAACCGGACAGGCGGTCGGCCTTACCCTGTGCAGCGGCAATACCTGCGCCGGCACACAGCATGCCAAACACAGCGATCACCGCACAAATTTTGCGGCGCCAATTGTTCGATTTTGACTGCACTCCCGGTTCCTGCCTTCCGGTTGCGAGCACCCCACTTAATCTAACTGCACCAATTTCGTTGCACACGCAATAGGCAGCTTCTTTAAAACCTTCGCTGTTATCTTATTGCAACACCAGGAGATTTTCCAAATCTGTGATCAAAAAACCGCAAGCTGAATGGGCTCAATCAACCGCAACCCTAAAGACTTCCAGCGATTTCTCCATGCCCTTGACCGAACGCGGCCCGGCGGACTCACCGGCGTTGGGTATCTTGCTGGCCAAAATCGTATTCTCCGTCGCCAACACGATCACATTCGCATCTGGAGCGATTTCCTTGCCCAATTGCTCCATGCGTTGCGCGACATTCACGGTTTCGCCGACGACCGTGTAGTTCATCCTTTCCGGTGCACCGATATTGCCGGCAACCGCCGGTCCGCTATGCAGTCCGATCCGCACCCTGACAGGTGGCTCGCCACGTTCCACCCGGTCTTCGATATCTCGCCGGACAGCAGTGGCTATGGCCTGAGCAGCACGGATCGCACGTGCCGCATGATCGTCCTGCGGATCGGGCGCACCCCAAAATGCCATCAGGGCATCGCCCATAAACTTGTCGATCGTGCCTCCTTCCGCCTCGACACAGCTTCCAAGCAAGGCAAAGTGCCGGTTCAGAAAGTCCGCAGTCTCCACCGCCGTCATCTTTTCGGATGCCGTCGAGAACCCTGCAAGATCGGTAAACAGAACCGTCACCTCCCTTTGCTGCGAGACGATTTCCTGTCCTCCCAGCCGGATCAGACGGCTGACCAGAGATTTCGGCACATAAAGCGCAAACCAGCGAAGCGCACCGAGCATGTTGTTGAAGGCCTTGGCCTGGGCGTCCAGTTCGGCAATGCGGCTACCCGCCAACGCCTTCACATGGGCAATGTCCAGTTCGGCGATTTGCGCGATACCTTTGCTGGCGTTACGGATCGGCCGGGCGATCTGGCGGCCGAGATAGATGGCCAGCATCGCCCCGATCAAAATGGCCCCCAAACCGAACAGGGCAGAGCGCCGGGCATTTTGCAGCGGGGCCTCGGCGGTTTGGGCATCCACATATCCGCCGACGACCCATGGCGGCTCACCGTAGTCAGTGATGGTACGGGATGTGAAAATATAGCGCTGACCGGCAATCTCCGTATGGCGGACATCGATTTCCTTCAAGGCAGGCACCAGCTCAAGCGAGTAGGTGGCTGCCGACCAGAACTGGCCCAAAACCAGGTCTCCCACCCGACCGATCTTTACCAGCGGCGTTTGCGCGGTCTGTTCGGGATGGCTGGACGTCAGGTTCGGGTGGGCAATGACCTTGTCCTTGCCTGCAAGAATGAACACCGTGCCGCGCAGCCGGTCGCTGATGTCGGCAACCAGGTCGGATAATTCGTTCAAAGACACAGCTGCGAGCACAACACCGGTAACCTTGCCGTCCTTGACCAGCGGCTTTACGAAATTGACGAACGATCTCTTCTCGCCTTCCGAATAGATGATTTCATTCCAGAAACCCTGCGGATTGGCGGCCGCACGCTTCATTGTGCGGGTGACGAGCTCGCGGTTGCGCGCCGGACTGATCTCGATACGCCGTTTGCTCGTCTCGTTGCCCCGATAGGCGCGTACCGTGCCCC
>JANQIR010000151.1 GCA_028282065.1 Aestuariivirgaceae bacterium | reverse complement strand
TGCTGCGATCGTTCCGGCACCGGATGCATCCGCCGGGACGGCAAACAGAATTGATTCAACCTAACTGCAAAGCGCTCTAAGCGGCAAGATCGCTGCGGCACTGGCAAAATCCACAATCCGGCTGAATTGTCACATTGACCCTACCGGTCAGCAATGCGACCAGCCAAATCGTATTGTGACCTTCCGTATCCTTCGGCCTGCTTACATCGAAGCGCGTTGGACCAGCGCTTAGAGCACCATACGTACAGATTGAACCATTCTGACGGAGCGAATTTGTGGCGACGACCAGCCCCCACCTGTTGCCGCGATCGTTTCGGCGTCGGATGCATCCGTCAGGACGGCAAACAGAATTGGTTCAATCTGGGCGCTTGGTGCTCTAGTCGGGTAAGGCCTGGGGTTTAGAAAATGCAGATTTATCTTCCGATAGCCGAGCAATCGCTCAACCTGTTCTATCTCGTGGGATTGGGTGGACTGGTCGGCGTTCTCTCCGGTGTCTTCGGTGTCGGCGGTGGGTTCTTGATGACGCCGCTGCTCATCTTCTCAGGCATTCCTCCCGCTGTCGCTGTTGCGACAGAAGCAAACCAGATCGTTGCTTCGTCGGCATCGGGATCCATCGCCCAGTGGCGGCGCGGCAATGTTGACGTGAAAATGGGGCTGGTGCTGCTGGCCGGCGGTGTGGTCGGCTCGGTCATCGGCGTCGAGGCGGTAAAGCTGCTGCGCGAGATCGGCCAGGTCGATCTGGCGATTTCACTTTGTTACGTGATCTTTTTGGGCATCGTCGGCGCACTCATGCTGGTGGAGAGCGTCAGGGCGATCATGCGCAGCAGCACCGAGACAGCCAGCCGCACGCGCCGCTCGCGGCAGCGCACCTGGATCCAAAAACTGCCATACAAGGTGCGGTTTCATCGCTCCAAACTCTACATCAGCGTCATCCCTCCGGCACTTCTGGGCTGCCTTGTCGGCCTGCTGGCGGCGATCATGGGTGTTGGCGGCGGCTTCATCATGGTGCCGGCGATGATCTATCTGCTGCGCATGCCGACCAGCGTCGTTGTCGGCACCTCTCTGTTCCAGATTGTTTTTGTCACCGCACTTGTAACGATCCTGCACTCGGTTCAAAACCAGACCGTCGACGTCGTGCTCGCTTTGCTGTTGATGATCGGCGGTGTCATCGGCGCGCAGATCGGTGTGCGTATCGGCCAGAACCTGAAAGCCGAACAGCTGCGGGCGCTGCTGGCGCTGCTGGTTCTGGGCATGGGTTTGAAACTTGGTCTGGATCTGATCATCCAACCCACCGAGCTGTTCTCGGTCGGAACAGCGCAGGGAGGTCACTGATGTTCTGCGACGCAGTGAAAACCCTGGCGGCCCTAGTCGCGGTGCTGCTGGCATTGCTGACGGCGGCCGCCACGCCCTTACGCGCACAGGACGTGGTTGCGGATCTCACAACCCACAACGTTGCCGTAACGGTCGATTTTGCCGGCGCAAAGGTTGTCTTGTTCGGGTCGGTGATCGGCCAGGATGATCAGATCCCCGAAAGCACGCCGGATGTGATTGTCGTTATGACGGGCCCCGATCAGCCGCTTGTGGTCCGTGAGAAACAACGTATCAGCGGCCTTTGGATAAATGCCAACGAGCGTGCCTTCAAAAACGTTCCGGGCTATTATGCAGTTGTCTCCAGCCGCCGCCTTGCCGGCATCGCGAGCACAGAAACCAAAAAGAACCTCGGCATTGGTTTTGAGGGCCTGAAGGCGCGTATCGTCAAGCAGCTGCCACCGGGGGAAGAGTCTGCCGAATTTGCCGATGGCCTGATCCGGGTAATGCGCAGCAAGCGGCTGTATTTCGAACGTCCCGGCGGATTGATCTTCTCCGGCCGCCATCTGTTTCGGGCGGAAATTGAGTTGCCGTCCAACGTGCCGCTTGGCGACTACTTCGCGCATATCTACCTGTTCCGCGACCAGGTCATGACAAGCCATCACCGCACCCAGCTGAAGATCCAAAAGCGCGGCGCTGAAAAACTGATCTTTTCTTTGGCTCATGAACAGCCTCTCATTTACGGTGTTGTGTGCGTGATCCTGGCTGTCGCGTCCGGCCTGGGCGCGGCTGCCGTGTTCCGCCGTTCATAACAAGGACCGGTCACAAAGGCGGCTGGCGAGGGGAGAGACATGGCTGATCGAAAAATAAGGACTGTTCGCGAACAGGGCCATTGCAGGAAATTCCTTGCAGTGGTCGACGACACTCCGGAATGCGAAGCGGCAATTTACTTTACGGCCTGCCGGGCCCGCACGACCGACAGCGGAATGATCCTGCTGTTTGTCATTGAGCCGGAAGACTTTCAACACTGGTTGCGCGTCGAAGAGATCCACCGCGAGGAAAGTGAACAGAAGGCCAAGGCCGTATTCCGGCTCTATCAGCGCAAGATGAAGAACTGGGGTTTTGAGGATCTCGAATTCGAAGAAGCCATCAGGCACGGCCCCATCACCGATGAGATCCGCGACCTCGTGAATGACGACAGTGACATTGCGTTTCTGGTGCTTGGTGCATCGGCATCCACAGACGGACCAGGACGGCTGGTGACCTGGTTGGCAGGAAAACAGGCCGGCGATTTTCCCGTACCGATCATTCTGGTCCCAGGGTCTTTGGAACTCGAAGAGATCGCCGCTCTCGCATAGGGACGGCTGCTCAACCTAGCTGCACGCCCTCTAAGAGGCATCTACAGACCCTCACAATACCCTCAGGGATCGATCAGCACACGGTCAATTGAAAGATACCCGCTGCGGACGCCTGTACGAGTTCCCGAAACAAGAGAATTGTATTATGATCCGTGGCGAAATGTGCCACCTGCATCCCCCTGCGACCACGCAGGCGGGCTGCCTCTTAGCGCCGGAGGACACCCATCCCATGGAACCCGTCACAGACCTGAGCAGCCGTAAGAACGAGCCCGACTACTACGAACAGCGCGTTGACCTCGCATGCGCGTTCAGATGGACGGAACGGCTCAATATGCATGAGTCTGTGGCAAACCATTTTTCTCTCGCTGTGAATGACGATGGCACAAAGTTCCTGATGAACCCCAACCTGGCGCACTTTCGCCGCATTAAGGCCAGCGACCTGCTGCTTCTCGACGCAAACGACCCTGACACGCTGAACCGGCCCGGCGCGCCGGATGCGACAGCCTGGGGGTTGCATGGCGCCGTCCACCGCCATTGCAAACATGCCCGTTGCGCCATGCATGTCCACTCGATTTACGCCACCGTTCTCGCTTCACTGGAAGACAGCACCCTGCCTGCTATCGATCAGAATACGCTGATGTTCCACGACCGCTACGTGATCGACAATGACTATGGCGGATTGGCCTTTGAAGAAGAGGGCAACCGCTGTGCCGGATTGTTCGCAGACCCCAAGCATAAAGTCATGATAATGGGCAATCACGGTGTCATGGTGATCGGCGACAGCGTCGCCGACACGTTCAACCGGCTCTACTATTTCGAGCGTGCCTGCGAAACCTACATAAAGGCGAAATGGACCGGAATGCCGTTACGGGTACTCAGCGATGAAATCGCCGAAAAGACGGCATCTGAAATCGAGACCTACTGCGATTTTGCCGGCCATCACTTCGCCGAGCTGAAGGCAATCCTCGACGAAGACGCCCCGGACTACCGCAACTGACGTGACGACAGCGCTTGAGGAGGCAAAGACGCCCTCCTCAGCCCGTTCAGATCGTAATCTTACCCATCGAGACCGTCACCGCATGACCGCCGACGCGTATTTGGTCGATTGCCCCGTTCGAAACGTCCGCCTCGATGTAAAGCAGGCTGGGACGTCCCATATCCTCGCCTTGTGCGACAGTGATTTTGTGTGACCCGTCCTCCAAGGCCTGCGCCGCGAGAAGTGCTCCTGGAAACGTTGCCGCGGCCGAGCCGGTTGCCGGGTCTTCCATGATGCCGGCCGCCGGAGCAAACAGTCTGGCATGATAGTCAATTCCATCCTGTTCAGAACGGCAGTACAGCAAAGCGCCCATCTTTCCAGCATCCCCCAGTGCCTGCCAATCGGAAAGCCGGCACTGCGCACGTGCCAGCCCGTCGCGCGTTTCAACAGGAATGAACAAGAACGTATTACCGGCCTCCATGAGGCATGGTTGGTGCGATCCAAATCCGATGTTGCCTGCCTCAAGGCCGATGGCCGCCGCAATCATATCCGTCTCCGGAAGTCCCGAAACCGGTTCTGGCACCACGGCCGCGGTCAGTTGCCCGTATCCTCCTCCGGCGCCGTCCAGTCCCACCGTAACCGGAATGAGTCCGACATTTTCCTCCAGACCGATGTCTATTTGACTTGCGCCGCCGCCCTGCTGCAATGCCAACAAAACAGCCGTCCCGATCGTGGGATGACCGGCAAAAGGCATCTCGCGCTGAGGCGTGAAAATACGAACCTTAGCAGTATTTGCGGCATCATGTGCCGGGAGGACAAACACCGTTTCCGATAGATTGAACTCGCGCGCCACGGTCTGCATCTGCCGGTCGCTGATCCCGCTTGCATAGAGCACGACCGCGAGCGGATTGCCCCCAAAACGCGTCTGCGTAAAAACATCCAGCGTAAAAAACGGATACTCCATGGCACTTGTCTCCGTTACAATTTAGGTCAATAAACCTTATTTATCAACAAGATAGCGCGCAAGCAAGTATGCATAGTCCGGCATGCACTTGGAACGCACAAAACCGGGTCCGATGATCTCGGTTCCGGCCAGCTCCGGCAGATCTTCGGCTTTCAGGAAACTCCCGATGCGTTCAGCAAGTTGATGCGCAGACTGCTGAAACCGGATGACCTTGGCGATGCACAGCCGCTGGCCTTCGCACACCACCAGCCAATCACCTGCCACCCCCTCCCCGGCATCGATGCCGGTTTCCTCACGCAGTTCACGCACAATGGATCCGGCAATATCCACCTGCCCGTCCGGCCGGATATCCGAAAGGTCTGGCGTTCCACCTGGCGGCACAATGTACCCGGCGGTGAATGTCTGAGAGCCGCCGCAGCCATACACCAGTTTGCCATCGCACCCCACAAGCACGGCACAGCCGAACAGATTGATCGCGGTTTTGTCCGGGAAGTCCCACGCGATCCATGCCGCAAAACTTGCATAGTCGACCTTCAGGCACGAGGCCCGCAAAACGCCGTCCTGCAATCCGGCCTCGTCGGCGATCAACACCTTGCCGTTCCACAAAGACGGCTTACACAGGATCAGTTCGCTCCAGTGGGCGGCAATCTCGGTGCGCTGCTGATCTTCGAACGGCCAGCGCCGATCACGAATCCGAAGGTCAAATCCGCGAATCTCGATGACCCTACGGCAGGCTCGCATCAAATTGATCTTCTGTGACAATGTTGCAACGCCCATCTTGCCATTTATGGTCACCGTTCAGCAGGAAAAGCACATTTTTTTCAAACTCTTACGAACAAGGCAATTTTTCAGCGGCAATCAAAGGTCAATGGCTGCCGCATCAGGCACCGGCCATATCCGCAATAGAACGGTAATGGCAACCGTGTTACTTTGGCCATCAATCATCAAGTAAGGTTTGGTCATTGGGGCCCTCAAAAATGAAAAGATATCTTGTAACGGGTGTATCGGTCTTGGCCATGGCATTTGCTGCGGCAGCGCCGGTGAAAGCGGCGGACATGGAGCCGTTGCTCTACGACTGGTCAGGTCCGTATTTCGGTGTCAAGCTGGGCTATGGCACAGGGGACTCGCGCTGGAGAAATCCGGCAGGCGCAACCAGTGGCGACTTTGAGGTCGACGGTTTCCTGGGCGGCTTCATGAGCGGCTGGAACTTCCAGCAGGGCAATTGGGTTTTCGGCATCGACCAGGACTCGTCTTTCTTCAGCGTTGACGGAGCGACCGGCGGCGGCTTTTGCGGTGCGGGTTGCGAAACCGACCTGCGAGCACTGGGCACCTATCGCGGCCGCGTTGGCGTGGCCTTCGATCGTTTCCTGCTTTACGGAACAGGCGGTCTTGCCGTCGGTCAAGTTGAAGCCAGCGGCGCCGCTTTCGGCGAAGACAAGGAATGGCATTTTGGCTGGACGGCAGGCGCCGGCGCGGAGTGGGCGTTCTCTGACGGCTGGCACGCCCGCATCGAATATCTGTACGTCGATCTCGGCAGCGAGAACTATGGCAGCCTGACGGGTGGGCCTTTCAACGTAAGCCTCGAAGAAATGCATGTCGTACGTGCCGGTATCAGCATGAAGACCGGTTTCATCTGGGATGCGATCGTAGGCAACTAGAGCACTTTCCGATCAAGCCTTCCAGGCAGTTCACAAAGGCCGGTCCCAATCAGGACCGGCCTTTTTCTATCTCCGGACGCAAAGTTCAAACCACTTTGCGCCCCACATATTCACGTTTGTCAGTTCTTGTCCTTGTCGACCAGCTTGTTGGCCGCGATCCACGGCATCATGCCGCGAAGCTTCTCACCAACGTCCTCGATCGGATGCGCGTCGTTCATGCGGCGTGTCGCCTTGAATTTAGGCTGGCCGGCTTTGCACTCACGAATCCACTCGGAGGTGAACGCACCGGTTTGGATATCCGTCAGAATGCGCCGCATCTCAGCACGCGTTTCATCCGTAATCACTCTGGGGCCTGACGCATATTCGCCGAACTCCGCCGTGTTGGAGATCGAATAGTTCATGTTCGCAATGCCACCTTCATAGATCAGGTCGACAATCAGCTTCACTTCGTGCAGACACTCAAAATATGCCATTTCTGGTGCATAACCAGCCTCGACGAGCGTCTCGAACCCACCACGAATCAACTCGACAAGGCCGCCGCACAACACGACCTGCTCACCGAACAAATCCGTCTCGCACTCTTCCTTGAATGTCGTTTCGATCACACCGGATCGCCCACCACCGATCGCACAGGCATAAGACAACGCGAGATCGTGAGCATTGCCGCTGGCATCCTGATCGATGGCGATCAGCGTCGGCACACCGCCTCCTTTGACATATTCACCGCGCACCGTGTGTCCCGGGCCCTTCGGCGCAACCATCACGACGTCGATACCGGATCCAGGTTCGATAAGATTGAAGTGCACATTGAGGCCGTGTGCGAAAGCAATCGCTGCACCGTCCTTGATGTTGGCTTCAATGTGATCCTTCCAGATATCAGCCTGAAGTTCATCGGGAGCCGCCATCATCATCATGTCAGCCCAGCCAGCCGCTTCCGCGACAGTCATGACCTGAAAGCCGGCCGCCTCAGCCTTCTGCGCGGAAGCCGAACCGGGGCGCAGGGCCACACCGACGTCCTTGACCCCGGAATCCTTCAGGTTCATCGCATGGGCATGCCCCTGGCTACCGAAGCCGATGATGGCAACCTTCTTGCCTTTGATCAGATTGACGTCCGCATCGCGATCATAATAAACACGCATGAAATCACTCCCCTTCCCGACAGGTTAGAATGTGTTGATGGGCGCGTGCCGGAATGCAGGCGCCGGAAAGAACCGCCGCGCACAATAGCCACACGCGTTCGAAACTCAAGCATCTTCCGCAGCCTCCTTGCCGGCCATTCTGTCCGGTGGTTTGCTGGAAACGGCAAGTTCACCGCAGTAGCCGAAAAGGTGGCCGGCGACCGGCAAGCCAACGGTAACATTGAAACGGTGACGGCCGAACCGACCGACATCTTCTCTGGCCGAAATACGAGGCCACAAGAACCGTGGCAACTTCAGAAAACCAAAGCGCACCTCAATGGGAATCATGTCCAGTCCGGCATCGCAAACCCTCAATGCCATGCGCACGCGAGATGGACCGAACCGTTCTACGATCGAACTTGTGTCCGGATCAGGACGCGATAGAACTGAAGACATCTGATGGCCAGCAAACATCCGCGACCATCGCTCCTCGTCGCCAACACGTTCCATGACCACCCGCAACGGACCTGTTGTGGATTTTACGGGAAACCCAAACAGCCTGCATACGAGACGCGCCAACGGATTGCGCGGCCCGTTAATCTCCGCATGGCCGTTGTAGACATTTATGGTCTCCACCAGATGGATGCGCCGCGTGACATCAGGCAGCCCCGACAACGGATCGCCCAACGCGATAGCGAACAAGGGCGCAACGGAAATACTCTCTTCGTCCCGTGTGATCGATATCCACTTTCGATCCATCAGATGGGTAATGTCCCGTAACCTAAGAAATCCCGCGCAAGCGCTGGCACCGGCATAGGACAAGCGCCCCTCGTCCAGCGCCAGAACGACCGCCAAAGCAGGAAGACTCGGAACGGTTGGCCCATGCCCACCGGCAGCCGCCAGTGCCCAGCGTGCGCGAACCGGCCCGTCACGGTTCTCGCCGGTTGCCTCGACCACCATACCGCCCTGGTCAGTGCCAAACCTCTCCACAAGCCCGGCAATGAAGCGCATAGGCTTGGCATATGGAACCAGAGACTCTATCCACCCCCGCCTGACCAGTCCGCCGAGACGGCCCAGCCATTTGTGCAGAAAAGCAAGTTCCAGCCCGGCCAGAAAGAGTGCTTCCGCCCGTGGATGATAACGCTCGACCAGAAGATCCAGATCCGGCGTCTCGCACAACGAGACGTACCGCCTGCCCGTGCCGGGAAACTTCATGACCCGCTGCAAACCCCAACCCGGCGCTTCCGTCCAGGCGCCATTGATAAACACCCTCACCGGTTTGCCGACATAGGACAGGATCGCCCGCATGACCGATAGCCCTCTCGGCGATCTTTGACCAGGTGAAATGGCAACGGCAATCTTGTCAACACGGGTCCAACGCCGGGTCAGGTCGTCAAGCACGGCATGAGAAAGCGCCGGAACGCTGCTTGCTCCGGAGATGACGGCAACGCCGGCCTTCTTTGCTTTCCGGTCAAGCGCCGCAATTCCTGCCACAAACTCGCGCCCGTCGGCGAGGTCGACATAGTGGATTTGTTGGGCAATGGCCGCTTCCGGTAACGCATACCCGCTCTCCTGGAACGGACCTGCCGCATCCACAATGATGTTTGGGGCGATTTGTGAAAGCCGGGCAGGCGAAGGTTGCGTCCGGTCGAAAGTTTCAAATCGTGCGGCGCAATCGGGATCCATCCGCAACAGCCGTGCGATGAGATCAAGCGCCTTGTGCTCACTGCGACCGGCAATAACGATGTCGAAGCGGCCCTGTCCAGCCAGGCCTTCACACAACCGCACACCAAAGACGCCTGTGCCGCCCACGACCATGATCCGTTTGCGCGATGCGCTGCCTGATGCAATGCCAGTCATGCTGTGAAAAATCATCCAACCGGATCGCCACACGCTTTCCGGTAGCGCACGACGGCGCCCGCCATGCCGAACCTGAGAGCATCGGCCGTCAGGCAATGACCGATCGAAACCTCACTAAGATGCGGCAGCGCCTCAACCAAAGGCGGCAGATTGTCCAATGTGAGGTCATGTCCTGCGTTGAGACCCAGTCCTGCGTCCCGGGCAGCGTTCCCCGTTGCGACAACATTGGCAAACTCACGCTCTGCGACGGCGCGATCAAGAGCCCCGCCATAAGGACCCGTATAGATCTCAACCCGATCTGCCCCAACCTTCTGCGCCAGTGCAGGCGCCGACGGATCCGGATCGACAAAGATCGACACACGAAGACCGGACGCCTTGAAGCGCGCAATGATGCCGGACAAAAACTCTTCATGCGCCGCGATGTCCCAGCCGTGATCCGATGTCGACTGGCGAATATCGTCAGGCACCAGCGTCACCTGGTCCGGTTTCACGGACTCGACGATTTCCGCAAATCGCGCGTCCGGATTTCCCTCGATGTTGAATTCCCGCTCCGGAAACTCGCTGCGGATCATCTCCGAAAGGTCATAGACATCATGGCGACGTATATGGCGCTCATCCGGTCGCGGATGCACGGTGATGCCGTAAGCGCCTGCTTCCAGCGCCATGCGCGAAAGTCCGATCACGCTCGGCCACGGCAGATCTCGCCGGTTCCTCAGATGGGCGATCGCGTTGACGTTTACCGATAGTTTGCAGGTCATGGTGGTTACAACAGACAGGACACAAGCATCAGATCTTCATGGACTCCGGACCGCGCGAGATCGCGGCAATGCCGGTACGCACCACCTCGATAAGACCGAGCGGCTGCATCAGCGTGATGAACTGATCCACCTTGCGGGTCTTGCCGGTCAGTTCAAACACGAACGAATTGTTGGTGGCATCGACCACACGGGCGCGGAACGCATCGGCAAGCCTGAGCGCTTCCACCCGGCGCTCGCCCTCGCCCGCAACCTTGATCAACGCCAACTCACGCTCAATGGCATTACCCCAAACGGTCAGGTCGGCAACAGAGTGTACCGGCACCATTCGCTCAAGCTGGGTGCGGATCTGTTCCAGCACTTCCGGCGTGCCGCTGGTTACGATAGTGATGCGCGAGACATGTGCTTCATGCTCTGTCTCCGACACGGTGAGTTGCTCGATATTGTAGCCGCGGCCGGAGAACAGCCCGATGACCCGGGCGAGAACGCCAGGCTCATTGTCGACCACAACGGACAGCGTGTGCTGCTCCACCGGGGTGACCGTTTCTTCCATAAAGTAGGCCGAACCCGGCTGTACCTGCGATTGATCGTTCATGACACTGGTTACCTCTGCCCCGGATGCCGCTATACGAGCACCTTGCCTTCTTCATCAATAGCCGAACCGATCTCTTCATCCGGCACGTCTTCGCCCAGGAGCATTTCATTATGCGCCTTTCCCGAAGGGATCATCGGGAAACAGTTGGCCAGGGCCGCCACGCAACAATCAAAGATCACCGGCCTGTCGACATCGATCATTTCCTGGATGGCGCCGTCAAGATCCGCCGGCTTGGTACAGCGCAAACCAACGGCGCCATAGGCTTCGGCCAGCTTCACAAAGTCTGGCAAGGCATCGCAATAGCTTTCCGACAGCCGGTTGCCATGCAGCAATTGCTGCCATTGGCGCACCATCCCCATATACTGGTTGTTCAGGATGAAGATTTTGAAGGGCAGGTTGTATTGCACCGCCGTCGACATTTCCTGGATCGTCATCTGAACCGAGGCATCGCCAGCGATGTCAATCACCAGCGCGTCGGGATGGGCCACCTGTACGCCCAGCGCAGATGGCAGGCCGTACCCCATCGTTCCCAACCCGCCAGATGTCATCCATCTGTTGGGCTCCTCGAAATGGTAGAACTGGGCTGCCCACATCTGGTGTTGGCCGACCTCGGTGGTGATGTAGGTATCCCGGTCCTTGGTCAACTCGTAGAGTCGCTGGATGGCATATTGCGGCATGATGACATCGTTGTTCGGCTTGTAGCGCAGACAGTCGCGGCCCCGCCAGCCATTGATCTGACCCCACCATACCTTCAGTGCATCGCTATCCGGCTGCAGGTTTCGCGAGTTCCAAACCGTGATGATGTCTTGCAGGACGCTGGCACAATCGCCGACGATCGGAACATCCACCCGGATATTCTTGTTGATCGACGAAGGGTCGATGTCGATATGGATCTTTTTCGATCTTGGCGAAAATGCATCCGTGCGCCCGGTGATCCGATCGTCGAATCGCGCCCCGACGCAAACCATGACATCGCAGTCATGCATCGCCATGTTCGCTTCGTACGTTCCGTGCATGCCGAGCATGCCGACCCACTGCCGGTCGGACGCAGGATAAGCGCCCAGCCCCATCAAGGTTGAGGTGATCGGATATCCGGTCATACGAACCAGTTCACGCAGCAGATTTGCAGCATGCGGGCCTGAATTGATCACTCCGCCACCCGAATAGAATACCGGCCGCTTGGCATTGGCGATGAGGTCAACCGCCCGCTCTATGCGCCGTGGATCACCCTTGATCTGCGGCTTGTAGGTCTTGTGTTCGATGTTGCCGGGACCGACATAGGATCCGGACGCAAACTGTACATCCTTTGGAATGTCGACAACGACCGGGCCGGGCCGTCCGTGGGTCGCCACGTAAAACGCCTCGTGCAGGATGCGCGCCAGATCGTTCACATCCTTGACCAGGTAGTTGTGTTTCGTACAAGGCCGCGTGATACCGACGGTATCGCATTCCTGAAACGCATCATTGCCGATCAGATGCGTGGGAACCTGTCCGGTGATGCAGACCATCGGAATGGAGTCCATCAACGCATCGGTCAATCCCGTGACGGCATTGGTCGCCCCCGGTCCCGAGGTCACCAGAACCACGCCGCACTTGCCGGTTGAACGCGCATAACCCTCCGCTGCATGGGTTGCGCCCTGCTCATGGCGCACTAGGATATGCTTAACCTCTTCCTGTTGAAAGAACTCATCGTAGATCGGCAACACCGCCCCTCCGGGATAGCCGAACACATGCTCTATATCCTGATCCGCCAGCGCGCGCATAACGATCTGCGCGCCGGTCAATTGCTCTCCGGTTGTTTCAGACATCTTTCTGGTCGCCCAATTACTGTTCCAATAGCTCGTAACCGTCTGGTTCCATTCAGACAACAAAAAAGGCCCCTTTAAGGGACCTTCGCGCACCACCCGTTATTCGTGACCGCTACAATGCGGCCCCGGGGGTGCGCGTTCCTACTACGAGAATGATCTGTTGTTTCATGGTGGCAGGGGTTTTACGGGGCAATTGCGCCGTGGTCAAGAGGCATGGTGCTCCACCGGAAATCACACGCTGCCGTGGCAACCGTTCCGGCACCGGATGCATGTGCCGGAACTATAAGCTCGATTGACCGCGGGATGCACGAAATACGCCCGCTCAGTACAGACGCCTGACATAGCTGCCGCCCGGACACGAATGGGCTGCCTGCTCTGCCAGGTAGCGATAGCGGAACGGACCAAGGCCAACCTTCCATTGGCCCTGGTAGAAAATCATGTTCAGGCCGTGGCGGCTACGGAAGCGGCTTGCGAGATACTCGCTGTTCCACGAACCGCACTGTGCGAAGAACGGCGCTATGGCCGAGGCGACCTGGTAACCGCCCGTGTACGTCGCATGAGCGGTCTGCGTGGCTGCAAACATCGATACGGTGGCAAAACCTGCAATCAGGGTCTTTTTCAACATGATGTTCTGGCTCCCGTTCGGATCCGATCCGCGCGGCCGCGCACGTCGGATTATGGTTAACAAATCGTTAACCCATATTGCCGAAGCGGATTGAACTCGACATGAGCCGCCGGTTCAGGTGTCGTTCATCGCCAGATTACGGCCGACATGCTCAAGCAATCGGGAGGAATCGCCAAATGCTGGCCAATCCGAGAACTGATGGCGGATCCACGTCATCTGGCGCTTGGCATAGCGCCTTGTGTTGCGCTTGCCCAGGCGCACCGCCTCATCCAGGCAAAGCTCGCCCCGCATATGGGCTGCCAGCTCTCGCACGCCAATGGCCTTCATGGCCGGCACATCGTTCGGGAGATCAAGCTTAAGAAGCGAGCTCACCTCTTCAAGCGCGCCAGCCGCCATCATCTCTTCGAAGCGCGTATCGCACCTGGCATAAAGCTGTTCACGCTCAGGAGTGAGGCAAGCCCGCACGATGCGCCAGCCGGACAGCGGCGCGCGCGCAGCCGCCTGTTGATGAAAGTGCGTCAGGGACTTTCCGGTCGCATCAAGCACTTCGAGCGCACGCACGATACGCTGCCCGTCACTATCGGGGATACGGTCAGCTTCCACCTTGTCACGCTCTGCCAGCAGGACGTGCAAAGCACAGGCGCCGTCTTCACGCAAACGGTTTCGCCAGCGCTCCCGCACCCCGGCTGGGATAGCCGGCACAGGCGCCAAACCAAACTCGAGAGCTTTAAAGTAAAGACCGGTGCCGCCGGTAAACACAGGGACCAGCCCGTTTTGCTGTGCCTCTGCCAGACACGTCTCGGCCAACTTCAGCCACACGCCCGCCGAACAGGCCCGAGCGGCAGGCAACACACCAAAAACCCTGTGCGGTACCCTGTCCTCGTCAGCGGCAGACGGCCGCGAAGTCAAAACCCGCAGATCTTCATAGACCTGCATGGCATCGGCGTTGACCACCATACCGCCTGCGTCTTCGCAAATCCGCATGGCCGCGGCAGACTTGCCACTGGCCGTGGGGCCTGCAATAAGAACGGCAGTTCTTTTACCAGGCCAATACGCCATCTGCGGAATTCCCTCTCCACTCCGGCTGCAGTGGCTTGCAGGTCACTGAACCCAACATGTCCTTCATCCTCTCCCTCATAGCAGGTTCCACGACCCACACCATCGAAGAAGCCGCCGTCGACAGCCTGCTGCGCCAAATCAACGTCTCCCACTCCGGTATTGACTGGCTCGATCCGGGAACGGCCTGCGATGTGCACCTGCCGAAGGAGATCGCCCTCACCGTTTCAAACCTGCTCGAAAGCGTACGCGAAACCTTGGCGGGAGCGCCGATCGACGTCAACGTTATACCGGCCGCTGACAGACGGAAACGGCTGCTCATCGCCGACATGGATTCCACCATGATCGGCCAGGAGTGTATCGACGAGTTGGGCGACGTCGCTGGCGTCGGCGATCAGATCCGCGATGTGACGCGCCGCGCCATGCGTGGAGATATCGAGTTCGAGGCCGCCTTGCGCGATAGGGTTTCAAAGCTGGCAGGACTGCCAGCCCGCGCAATCGAAACGGTCATTCAAGACCGCATTACATTCACACCCGGCGGACGCACGCTCGTACAGACCATGAAGGCCAGCGGTGCCTATTGCGCCCTCGTCTCTGGCGGTTTCACCCAGTTTACCGGCTACGTGGCTGCCGAGTGCGGCTTCGACATGCATCAGGCCAATCAGTTGAAAGTGCGAGACGGTGAACTGACCGGTGAAATCATCGAACCGGCATTGGGCCGCAATGCGAAGGTCGAGACGCTGTACAAACTGATTTCCAGCCACGGCATCTACCTGACGGATGTCATCGCGGTTGGCGACGGCGCCAATGATATCGGCATGTTGCAAGAAGCCGGCATGGGCGTCGCACTCCACGCAAAACCCATCGTCAAAGCAGCGGCCGATATGCGGATTGACCATGGTGATCTGACCGCCCTGCTCTACCTGCAGGGATATCGCCGTAGCCAGTTCGTGCTCGGTTAGAGCATGTTCCCGAAAAGTGTGTGCGGTTTTCGGATAAGAACATGCTCAATATCAAAGAGATAGAGCATTTTTGGTGGCTCGGTTTTCACAAAAAATGCTCTAGAGCGTTTTCGAGAT
>JANQIR010000148.1 GCA_028282065.1 Aestuariivirgaceae bacterium | reverse complement strand
ACGGCTCGGTCAGATCGGTCCGGACTTGTTGGTGCGGCTACCGGAAAGCGCGCTAAAAGCGACTCGCTATTAATGCTTCAAGCGCGAAGCTCAAGCGGTTGTATGGGCTCATGTTCCCATTGGCTGAAAGGCCGTTCGGCCAATCGCGAGTTCTGATACCGCTTGTCCTGCGTGACTTCCTCGCGGATCCACTGTGGTATGCGCACGGCCTGATCCTCGCACGCCAGTTCGACCTCGGCGATGACAAGTCCGTCGTTGGCGCCTTCGAAAACATCGATTTCCCAGACCAGATCATCATCGAGAACATGGTAGCGGCGTTTCTCGATGACCGTGTCCTGGGCAAGTTCCATAAGGGATTCCGCTTCGTCGAGCGGAATCTCATATTCATATTCCAGCCGGCTCAACCCGGTTCTGGGGAACTTTATGGTCAGCGTGCAAGCTCCGCCGTCTTTGATACGAACCCGCAGGCTGATGTGATTTGCATTTACCAGATATCCCTGCCGGATACGGACGCCAAGGTCCGCCTCGCGGCGCCACGTCCCGTCCTTGACAAGGAACTTACGCTCGATCTCTAACGCCATCAAACTGCCACTACCATCCAGTTGCCCCTTTGGCAGACGCACTCAATATCTGCCGCTCCTGTGACGATGTCCGGTCACCCGCACGCCCTCTCGCAGGAACCCAATGCGACAACTCTATGACAAATGCTATGCCAGAGTCGATCCCTGGCGGCATCTTTACCGCATGACAAACGGATTTGTCATTGGTTCGTCGGACGTATTGATCCATACGGTCTTTGGCCGTGTGTAGTCGTAGATCGCCTGCAGGCCGCTTTCGCGCCCGTAGCCTGAGTCCTTGTATCCGCCAAATTCAGCGATCGGCGACACCACGCGATAGGTGTTGACCCATACGATCCCGGCTCGAAGCGCCCGGGTCACCCGCAAGGCGCGTGCGCCGTTTTCTGTAAAGACGCCCGCTGCCAGGCCATACTTCGTGTCATTGGCCTGCGCGATCACTTCGTCCTCCTCCCTGAAACGTTGCACGCTGAGAACGGGCCCGAAGAGTTCGGTATCGACAATGCGCATTTTCTGGTCCGGGCACTCCACGATGGTCGGCTCGTAATACCAGCCTTGATTGGGGCTGCTTGGCCGTTGCCCTCCGGTTAGTACCGTGCCGCCTGGTTCTTGCGCATGGGCGACTTCGGTTTCGATCCGTTCGATCTGTGCGGTTGTGGCCAGCGGACCCATCTGGGTTTCGTCGTCCAGCGGGTCGCCAATACGGATCTGTTTGGCTTGCGCAACCATCTGATCGAGGAATTGATCGGCCACGCTGTCGTGCAGATAGAGCCTCGAACCGGCCACGCAGCTTTGTCCGCTGGCGCCGAATATGCCGGCGATCGATCCGTTGACGGCGCTTTCAATATTGGCATCGCCGAAGACGACAAACGGCGACTTGCCGCCCAGTTCCAGCGAGACTTGAGCGAAATTCTCCGCCGAGTTGTGAATGACATGTCGGGCAGAGTGTGGCCCCCCGGTAAAGCTGATGCGGTGCACCAGCGGATGCGAGGTGAGGACCTTTCCGCAAGGGTCGCCGTGGCCGGTCACGATATTGACGACGCCGGGCGGAAAGCCTGCCTGTTCAATCAATTCGCCAAACTCCAGCATCGCCGCGGACGCATGTTCGGACGCTTTGAGAACAACCGTGTTGCCGGCGGCAAGGGCCGGGCCGATCTTTACGGCCACCAGGAACAGTTGCGAGTTCCACGGAACAATGGCCGCGACCACGCCCAAGGGTTCGCGCATTGTCATGGCATACATGTCCGGTTTGTCGATCGGAAGCGTGGCGCCCTGGATCTTGTCGGCGCAGCCGGCGTAATAGTGAAAGAACTCGGCGATGTATTTGGCCTGCCAACGGGTCTCTTTCAGCATTTTGCCGGTATCTATGGTTTCCGTCCGGCCGAGATCCTCTGACTTTTCCGCCAGCAGGTCGGCCAGTCTGCGCAGATATTTTCCACGCGCCGTCGGCGTTGCACTTGCCCACTCACCCTCGTTGAAGGCCCGATACGCTGCCTGCACCGCCCGGTCGACATCGTCTGCCGATGCCTCGGGGATCTGCGCCCACGCCGCGCCGGTGGACGGATTGTAGCTTTCGAATGTCCCGCCGCCGGTCGCATCTGACCATTGGCCGTCAATCAGCATTTTGTAACGCTTCAACCCTGACATATGCTTGTTCCTTCATTGCGCAGCGGCCAGAGCCTACCGCGTTGAGCAGCCATTGCGATCAAAAATATTCGCCGCAGAACGACGAATTGCGTACAAACGCGTGAGATCTGCCGTTTAGCGTCTCACCCTCAAAGCCCCGGAAGACGATATTATGAACCACAAGAAAGTCATAGGCGATCCGGTTGTTATCGGTGGCCGTCAATTGTCGCTGTCGCGGGCCATCAGGGCGGGCGACTTCGTGTTTGCGACCGGACAAGTGCCGTTTAAGGATGGCACGGTCATGACGTCCGGTTCCATCGAGGAACAGACCCGGGCGGTCCTGGACGAAATCAAGCAGACACTGGCGCAAGCAGGCTGCGAGCTGTCCGATGTGGTAAAAGCGATGGTATGGCTTACCGATCGTGCCGACTTCCCGGGTTTCAATGAGGTTTATGCCGAGTATTTCCCCAATGACCCGCCGGCGCGTTCTGCCGTCGTCAACGACCTGCTGGTCGATGTGCGCGTTGAAGTGGAAGTTGTCGCCTACAGGCCGGAGACCGCAACGGCATGAAGTCTGAAATCGACACGGGTGAGTTTCGTAAGGCGCTCGGCCAGTTCGCGACCGGTGTGACCGTGGTGACGACGCGCCAGCGCGACGGCACGCCACGTGGTTTTACGGCGAACTCCTTTACCTCGGTCTCACTGGATCCCCCGCTGGTTCTGGTTTGTATCGCCTGTTCGGCCGCAAGCATGCAGGTATTTTGTGATGCGCCGGCCTTCGCGGTGAACATTCTGAACGAGGACCAGCGCGATGTGTCGGGCCTGTTCGCCTCGCAAAGGCCGGATAAATTCGAAGTCGCCGTCTGGCACGACGGAACCACGGGGGTCCCGCTCATCGAAAACGCCCTGTCGTGGTTTGAATGCCAGCATTTCGATAAGGTGGACGCAGGTGATCACGTTGTCCTGATCGGCCGTGTTGTGGCCTTCGGTTATCGCGAGGGCCGGCCGCTCGGCTATTTGGCCGGCAATTATTTCACGCTCGGTCTGGAAGACCCCATTGTCGACGCCGCCGCGCGCGGCGCGGCAACGCTCATCGGCGCGATCTTCGAAAAGGACGGCGCCGTATTGTTGGAGCAGGTTCACGGCACGGACACCTATCGTGTGCCCGCCGTTGGCGCGGATGGGCGTCCGGTCAGCCTGCTTGCTCTGACCAGCCGCTACAGCCATGACGGATTCCAGGCCTCTGTTGAGTTTGTTTATGCCGTTTTTGAGGACTACAATACCGGCACGATATCGATTTACTACCGCGGTCACGCCGCAGGTGCGCCTCCGTCCGGCACCGCCTACTATGCATTTGACGAAATCCCGTTCGACCGGATTTCCGATAGAGCCTGCCGGACCATGCTGAAACGATATGTGGATGAGGCCATTGAGGGCGGCTTTGCCGTCTATATGGGTGACCAGTCAAAGGGCATTGTTCAGCCCGTGAAATGACAGTCAACTTACCGCTGCAACGCGCTGCGGTAGCAGGTCCGGTTCAATCTCGCATAGATAGGAGCGCAGCTGCCGCGCCGTCTGCGGCCAGCTGAATTGCCTGGCGCATTCCTGTGCATCCTGACTGGACAAGCCCAGCGCGTTCTTGATGGCAACCGAAAGGTCTTCATCGAGCCAGCCCGACACACCGTGTTCGACCACGTCAATGGGCCCGGTGACCGGGAACGCCGCAACCGGCAGGCCGCATGCCATGGCCTCGGCCATCACGAGCCCGAACGTGTCCGTCTTGCTGGGAAACACGAAAACATCTCCGGCCGACATGTGCCGCGTCAGATCGTCCTTGAACTTGTATCCGGTGAACACCGTTTCGGGATACTTGGCTTCCAGATACTGCCGCGAAGGGCCATCTCCGATCACCACCTTGGTGCCGGGCAGATCCAGGCGGAGAAAGTCTTCAAGGCCTTTTTCGATTGCCACCCGGCCGGCGTAGATCATCACCGGGCCCGGCCCGTGCCGGGGAACACCGTCTGTTCGCCGCCGGAAGAGGTCGTGATCGACCCCGCGCGTCCAGGTTCTGACATTGGCAAAGCCACGTTCGGTAAGGTCTCGGGCCATCGTTTTCGTTGGTGCAAGCACGGCGCGGCTTTGTTTGTGAAACTGCTTGAGCAGGGCGTAAGCCATCCGCTCGACCCCCGGCAGGGGAATGCGCGCGGCGAGGTATTCTGGAAAGCGCGTATGAAAGCCGGTGGTGAACGGCACCTTCCGCCTCAGGCACCACCAGCGCATGGCGTATCCGATCGGGCCTTCCGTCGCGATGTGAATATAGTTGGGCGCGAATGCGCGGATGGTTCGGGTGATGTCGCCTTGCGACAGATAGGCAAGCCGGATTTCCGGGTAGGACGGCATACCCAACGTGCGGCGGCCCTCGGTGCTGATAACACGGACCTCTTCGCCCATTTTCCGAAGTTCGCCGGCGACCGTGTCCAGCGTCCGGACAACGCCGTTAACCTGCGGGTACCAGGCGTCGGTCGCGATCAGTATCCGCATTCAGGGCCTTTTCGAACTGTATGGCGTATTTCGGCCATTCGATCAGCTCCAGTCTTCCATCATGATGCTCGACGAGTGCGGTACAGCTTTCCACCCAGTCACCGTCATTGCAGTAGTGAACGCCGTCAATATCGCGCATTTGCGGGGTGTGAATGTGACCGCAGATAACGCCGTCCGCGCCATCGCCGCGTGCCTGGCGTACAACCGCCGTCTCAAAGCTGGTAATGAACTCGACCGCGCGCTTCACCCGTCGCTTCAGGAATGTCGACAAGGACCAGTACGGCAGCCCGAAGATCCGGCGGCACCTGTTGAAGTGGTAGTTGACGGCAACAGCCGTTTCGTAGGCCCGGTCGCCGAGATGGGCCAGCCACTTGGCG
>JANQIR010000087.1 GCA_028282065.1 Aestuariivirgaceae bacterium | reverse complement strand
GGCCCGTAATTCCGGCGAAGGGCCGGCCGGTGCAGCACCGTCGTCGTCGCCCGGCTGCATGATCTGCTGCGCAACTGCCGTAGCGGTGCTCTCAGCGGTTTCCTGGACCCATGAGCGGTTCTGTTCAACACTTTCGTATAGCTGGCCGATGGAACGCTCAAGCGTCGCCAGATTGGCGAGTTGCTCTTCGGTCGCCGTCATGCGCTCGCCGACCGAGGCAATCTGCTCCTGGAGCGCCTGAATCGCCGATTGGTCCCCGGTGTGATTGATCGCCGTGCGCAGCTGCTCATCAAGTTGCTGGACACGCTGTTCCAGTTCCACCACCTGCGGAGGTGTGCTGTCCGGTCCGGGCATGGCATCAAGGCGATGGGCCAGGTCCGCCAGGCGTTGTTCCATTTCCGTAATCGGCGACAGATCCGGGCCCTGATCGACCTTGCTCGACAGTTGTTCTATCGCGGCACGCAGGGACTGCACGTCGCGTTCAGACGCTGCATCGGTCTTGATATCGTCAAAGCGCTGGTTGAGACTCTCAATCTCACCGTGAACCCGGCTGATGTCATCGCTTGGCGTTTGAACGCTGGCGATCACCGCTTTGGCGTCCTCCATCAAATCATGAAGACGCTGCTCCATGGCCTGTGCTTCGCGCTGAGCCGAATTCACCGCAGCCGTTTCGGCACGCTCGGAGATCGCTTCCGCCGAGAGATTCAGGGCATCAATGCGCTCAGAAAGCTGAGACACCTGACCTTCGACAAACTGCTGAATGGCGTGCTGGTGATTGTCACCGCTTTGTTCAAGGTTCTGCGCCATCTGGCCGACGCGCTGCTCAAGCGCGGCAATGGCACTGGCATGCTCATGAACCTGGCCGTCCTGCGTCTGGGCGGCACGCGTCGCCATGTCGGCAATCCGGTCGTGAATACCCTGAAGTGAGGTGCGGGTTTTTTCCTCCGAAACTTCTATGTGATCGACGACGCTGCGCAGTGCGCCCTCCAGCGCGGAAAATCCCGGGACATCCTCCGGCCGGACCGGAAACTGCGCTTGCGGCTGAGCCGCCATGTCCTGGCTCAGTTCATCGAGCCGGTCATTGACCTGAACGAAAGCCTCTTCGGAACGCTGTTCATTGTTTTCGATACGATCCAAAATCATCTGAATCGCAGAGCGGTCTTCTTTGACCGGATAGTCCGTCTCGACAAATCTCGAAACGGCGGTCGCCTGATCCTGCCGGGCCAACCCGGACAGCTGGTCGGCAAGCTGGTCAAGCCGGGACCGGATGTCATCACGAGGATCCAGTTCCGGCTCCTGACGCGCGGCAGGTTTGCGGGTCTTTTTCGGTGCCGCCGGCTTGCGCCTGGTGACGGACTTGGCCGGTGTCTTGCGAACGGTTCGGGCCGCACGGGTCTTTTTCGGCGCCGCCGCTTTTGCGGCAGTTTTCCGGCTGCCTCGTGCCGGTTTGGATGCCCCCTTGGGCGCAGGCTTGGGCGCCGGTTCAGGTTCGTTCGCGAGGTCATTGTCGGCGGTGTCGAGAATGACTGAATTCAGCCACTCTCCCAGCGTCATACCTGCCTCCCGGGCGGCTTGTTTGGCTGCTTCGCGTGCCTCAGACTCGATGCCTTTGACACTCCATGGGATCCCCGGCTTCATGCGTTCTCTCTCTCACAATCCCCTCAACTGTCCTGGACCAATTCCATGGAAGATCCAGAACGCCAGTCACAGCCTGGCTCGGCTCACAAAAGTTAACGTGTTTGGTAAAGATTGCGTTAAACACGCGTATTCTCGTGGGAAAATGCTGCTTCAGTTCCCAAATCCCCGACGACATCAGCCAACGGCACAACGCTGGCTGGCAGGCGCTGCCTTGCGCAACTGTGTCGCATCCGGCCGATTTGCCATTGACGCCGGAAAATCAGAAACCATGTGACGTTTACCAGCCCGGCAGGGCACGAAGAATGAGGTTGAGATGTCTGGAGCGACATTGGAACGCCCGGAACGCGATCGAACATATTCGATCACAGAGCTGTGCCGCGAGTTCGAAATCACACCGCGCACCCTACGTTTCTACGAACAAAAAGGTCTGCTGGCGCCCGCACGACGCGGCTGGACACGGATATTCAGCTACCGCGACAGAGGCCGGCTAAAGCTCATTCTACGCGGCAAGCGCGTGGGTTTTTCGCTGGAAGAAATCCGCGAGATGCTCGATCTCTACAATCTGCGCGACGGTCAGTTGACACAGCTTCAGGTTGCATCGAAAAAGATGCGCCAACGCCTTGACGCTTTGCGCCGGCAGAGGATCGAGATCGAAGAGGCAATCGCGGACCTCGAACGCACTTGCGATATCGTGGACGGCATGCTGCGCGAGCGCCAACAGCAAGACGCCGTCCCGCCGAAAACCGGCACCGACAACTGATACGGCAGGGTAATAGCTCGGCGCGGTTCAGCTTGTGCTGGACGCGGACGCAGGGGCGCGTAACAATGGGCTCTAGGGTCATACCCCAGAGCGGAGCGCGCGAGGCCGAAGTCATCCGCTTAAGTCTGCCGTCCGCCAAAATCGTGCCGCGAGGATACAATGACTGGAGCCGGTTTGCCGTCATCGCCATGGATGGACGAAGAACTCGACATGCTGGCCGACATGTCAAAACGGTTCTTCGATGAAGAATGCGCCCCTCACTACGAACGTTTTGAAGAGCAAGGTACGTTCGACCGCGCCGTGTGGGAGAAGGCCGGTGCCGCCGGCCTGCTGGGCGCGGAAGTGCCCGAAGCCTATGGCGGGCCCGGAGGCAGCTTTGCGCACGATGCGGTCATAACCTATCAGGCAAATCTGGCCGGCATCGACGGTTGGGGAGGACCGCTGCACAACGCGATCGTAATTCCCTATATCATTCGCTACGCCTCCGAAGACCAGAAGATGCGCTGGCTGCCCAAGCTGGTTTCCGGCGCATATATCTCCGCCATAGCCATGACCGAACCCGGCGCAGGTTCCGACCTGCAGGGCGTGAAGACGTCCGCCACGCGGGACGGCAATCACTACATGATCAACGGCCAGAAAACCTTCATCACCAACGGTCAGCTGGCAAATTTCATTGTCGTGGTGGCAAAGACCGACCCGGCGCAAGGCGCCAAGGGCATATCGTTGTTCGCCATCGAGACCGATCAGGTCGAAGGTTTCCGCCGTGGTCGGAACCTCGACAAGATCGGCATGAAGTCAAACGATACATCGGAGCTGTTTTTCGACGACGTCCGTGTGCCGGCCGACGCACTGATCGGCCCGGAAGAAGGCCAGGGCTTCTACCAGCTCATGGAACAGCTGCCGCAGGAACGGCTTCTGATTGCCATCTATGCGATGGGCAGGATAGAGCGGGCGCTGGATGTAACTTTGGACTATGTGAAGGAACGCAAGGCATTCGGCCAGCGGATCATCGATTTCCAGAACAGCCAGTTCGAACTGGCCGAGTGCAAGACCGAAGCCACCATAGCCAAAGTGTTTGTCGATCATTGCATTGCCAGTCATCTAACGGGTGACCTCGACACGGCAACCGCATCAATGGCGAAGTACTGGCTGACAGACCTGCAGTGCAAGATCATAGACAGATGCCTGCAACTGCATGGCGGATACGGTTTCATGAACGAGTATCCGATCGCCCGCATGTACCGTGATTCACGGGTCGAACGGATCTATGGCGGCTCGAACGAAATCATGAAAGTGCTGATCTCGCGCACGCTATAGCCGCTCAAATCCGGAAGAACCCGATCGCCAGCAAGGCTGCGCTCAGGACAATGCCGGTCACAGGCACTGCAACCGGCACGATGAACGTGCCTTCCGGCGCCGGGTCACCACGCCACTTGATCAACACGAGCGCCGCGCACACGATGATAAAGATCGCCAGAGTAATCCGTGAGGTCCATGCCGCCAGCACGGCAATCGGAAACGCCAGAGCAAGCAGCAATATCACGGCAGCGACAAGCAACGTCGCGTTGAGCGGGGTGTGCGAACGGGCGTTTACTTCGCCTATCCATGCCGGCAGACGGCCCCGTCTGGACAGGCCATACAAGACCCGCGAGGCCATGATGATCTGGACGATAACGCCATTGAGCGTCGCCAATATGGCAATCGAGGTAATGGCAAGGGGCGACATGGCGGTGATGCGTTCGAAGACCAGGCTCAACGGCGCCCTCGACCGGGATAGATCGGCCGCCGAAACATGCTGTACGGCGACGAAGACAACGGCAATGTAAAGCGCAAGGCTCAGAACGAGTGTGATGAAAATCGCTTTAGGAATGGTGCGTGCGGGATGGCGGGTTTCTTCGGCAATGTTGACGATGTCCTCAAAGCCAATGAAGGCGAAGAACGCCAGAAGGCTCGCCGCCGCGATGCCGGCCCATGCGGCCATATCGCCGATCTCCGGTGCCATGGACGACAGGTTCGCGATCTCCGCACCAGCAGAACCCCAGCCGTAGAACACGATGGTCATCAGGCCGGCGATTTCAATGAGCGTCAGAACGGCCGCGAGCGTCACGGATTCCTGAATGCCCCAGGCCGCCAGAGCCGCCATCAGTACAACGATGGCAACGATGAGGATCCAGGCCGGCAAGTCTATCAGTTCGCCAATATAGCCCGCCGATCCGATGGAAATTGCCGCAGAAGAAACGATACCGACGAGCGCGACGCTCAGTCCAACTGCAAGCGACAGGGTACCGGAGCGAAAGCCGGCCTCGGCATAGCGCGCTTCGCCCGCCGCCACCGGAAACCTGCCGCACAATTCAGCAAAGGACGCGGCCGGAAACAGCATGACAATCCCAGCAATCAGGAACGCCATCGGCGCGTGTACGCCTGCCATGCCGCCGACTTCGCCGATCAGTACATAGATTCCGGCACCGATGGTGACACCAAGACCATAGAGGACCACGAGCGGCAATGACAGAGAGCGGCGCAAACCCGGTGCGGATGTCGTTTGTGATGCATTATCGTGCATGATTGCGCTCACCGTATTCAAAAGCGGGATCACTTGACCAGTGTCGTGGACGTTCGCACCGCCAACTGCTTTGATCCTCATCAAAGTTCCAGGGATTGGCGGATTCTATTTTTGCAACTTATTGGACTCATCCATGCAACTCGAACATGAACATACAACTTCGGCGATCGCCAAGCGGCTCAGCAATCCACCAAGGGCAAGCCTCCTGCGCGACTGGGTTTATGGCGGCATCGATGGGGCCGTAACCACCTTTGCCATCGTCGCAGGGGTGGTCGGCGCCAGTCTGTCCACCAACATTATCCTGATCCTTGGCGCAGCCAACGTGCTGGCCGACGGTTTTTCCATGGCCGCCAGCAACTATGCCGGAACCAAGGCGGAACTGGAGGAGATGGAACACTTCCGCGAGATCGAACGTAAACATATCGAGGTCGAACCGGAAGGCGAGCAGGAAGAAATCCGTCACATTCTCAAGACCAAAGGGGTATCCGACGATCATGTCGATGGCGGCACGGCAGCGATAACGTCAACCGCAGACTACTGGATCGAAACAATGCTGCTTGCCGAATACGGCATCTCTCCGGTCGAGCGGCGGCCGGTCATGGCGGCGATCTCGACATTCGTATCGTTCCTCATTTGCGGCTGTCTGCCCCTGGTTCCGTTTCTTTTTGCCAGTGAAGGCGCGTTTGCCATGTCGGCCGTCATGGTCGGAATCGTGTTCTTCGCAATTGGCTCCGTAAAGAGCCGTTGGTCGATCAAGCCCTGGTGGTATTCCGGACTGGAGACCCTTGCCATCGGTACAGCCGCTGCCAGCGTGGCTTTCGGCGTAGGCTATCTGTTGCGAGGCTGGGCATGAGCAAGGCTCAGCGGGCGAGAACCACAGGGAAAATTCATCCGTTCACGCCTGCAATTGACTTATATCAAAGCACTGGAGCGGTTTAAGTGCTCCGAATCCGCATGTCAGGTTCCGCTTGACTGCCGAGACAAAGCCCAGTGCTGAACTCTTGGTATACAGCAGCGGGATGTTGCAAGAAGGCCAGCTGTCGCTTCGTTCCCCGCTTTCTGCAGTGTCCCGCTGCTCCTTTTTTCGCGATCCCTTTTCGGCGTTGACGATTGCGAAATACAGCGCAATCGGGCATGGCTGCCGGCTATGACAGCTGTTCTGCCAAAACTGGGCCCCTTCCTGAAACCGTTGCTGCGCCGTTACTGGCTTGTCTCGCGTGGCATGACCCTGGGCGTGCGATGTGCCGCTCTGGACGAACAGGACCGCATCATCCTGGTAAAGCATACTTATGTACCGGGCTGGCACCTGCTCGGAGGGGGCGTCGAGATCGGCGAAACAATCTATGACGCTGCCGGCAAGGAACTGCGCGAGGAAGCGAACGTTATCCTTCACAAGCCGCCCGCCCTGTTTCAGGTCTATTACAACGGCAATGCTTACCGGCGCGATCACATAGCCCTGATGGTGGCGCGGCACTGGCATCAACCGACCCCGCCCACCCCAAGCGCTGAGATTGCCGAAGCCGGTCTGTTTGATCCAGATGAATTACCTGCCGAAACAACGGCCGCTACCCGCCGCCGTCTCGATGAGATATTCGGGCGGCGCGACCCGGCGGCCAAGTGGTAAACCGGTCAGTACCAGGCATCCTCCACGGCCGCCTTCTTCCTGGCTACGAAGTCGCGCAGGGCTTCATCTTTAGCTTCATCAATGGGCGGGGCTTCATATTCGCTCAGCATCTGTTTCCAACGCTCGTTGGCACGAACCGCCGCATCCTTGGACCCTTCGTCGCTCCATTGCTCGAAGCTTTCGGAGTTCGACATGGTGGCCTCGTAGTAGGCCGTCTCATAGTTGGCCAGGGTATGGCCGCTACCGAGAAAGTGCCCGGCCGGCTCGACATCGTCGTAGGCCCGGCGGGCAATCGCATTTTCGTCCGTTGCCAGGCCCGACAACATGACCTGGTAAGCGCCGAGGCGATCGGCATCCAGGATCAGCTTCTCGAACGATGTGGACAGGCCGCTCTCCAGCCAACCGGCGGAGTGCAGAACGAAATTGGCGCCGCCCAAAGCCGTGGACAGCATGCTGTCGGCACTTTCATAGGCGGCTTGTGCATCAGGCAACTTCGAGGCGGTCAAGCCGCCGCCGCATCTCAACGGCACACCGAGACGGCGGGCAAGCTGACCGACCGCATAATTCGACATGACCGGCTCCGGCATGCCGAATGTCGGCGCTCCGCTGCGCAGGCTCATGGAGGACAGGAAATTGCCCATGACAAAGGGGGCGCCGGGCCGGACAATCTGTGAGAAGGCGCCGCAGACCATCGCTTCGGCCAGGGCCTGGGCGATCGCACCGGCCGTCGTCACCGGTCCCATGGCGCCGCCCAGAATGAACGGCACAACGACGATCCCCTGGCCGGCGGCGCAATAGGTGCGGATCGCCTCGGTCACCACCTTGTCGACCAGCAGGGGCGAGTTCGTGTTGACATTGCCCATGATGACGCAATGGTCTTCCAGATAATCGGCACCATAGTAGAGCCGCATCATCTCGACACTGTCTTCGGCACGGGTCTTTTCGGTTATGGCGCCCAGGAAGGGTTTGTCCGAATAGCGCAGGTGCGCGTAGACCATGTCCAGATGGCGCTTGTTCACCGCCACATCGCAAGGCTCGCACGTCACCAGGCCACCATGGTGCAGCGCCGGCAGCATATAGGTAAGCCTGACGAGGTTCTCCAGATCGCCGATTGTGCCGTAGCGTCTCCCCTCGTCCAGACAATGGACGAAAGGCGGCCCGTAGACCGGGGCAAAAACGGCATGTTTTCCACCGATCTGCACCGAACGTTCCGGATTTCGGGCATGCTGGGTGAATTCAGCCGGCGCGGTCTTCAACAGTTCGCGTGCCATGCCGGCGGGCAGCCTGACCCGTGTATTCCTGACGTCAGCGCCGGCACCGCGCCAAATCCGCAGAGCCTCTTCATCGCCCTGAAACTCCAGGCCGTTTTCTTCGATCAGCCAATCCGCCTGCCGCTCGATTGCGACCAGCGCTTCTTCATCCAAAAACGCATAGTAAGGGATCCGGCGTCTGACATAAGCCGGGGACGACCGGACGACACGCGACGGGCGCAGCTCACGACGTGAGCGGCGAATGTTGGATTGCTCCGGCACTTTCGAGGACTCCTGCTTTTATCCTCCGACCAAGGAGTGTAGCGCCGGTCAGGCGGCCAATTCATCCGTCCAGCGGCATGAAATCAACCGATTCCGGCGGCAACCGGTCCGATCCGGGGCATGGCGAAAACCAACATGGACAAACTTTAATGCCGCCCCCAGACGGATCGTGTGCTGGAATGCCGTCAACACTGTATCGGACGAACGGGTCTGGACCCAGGTTCACTGCACAAATGAGGTTTGATCATGAAAACTTTCACCAAGATCGCCGTCGCCGCCGGAATTGCCGGTCTCGTCAGCGCCGGCGCGCTGGCCATAACAGCAAACGCCCATCCCGACGGACGTGGCTACGGCGGCCACGGCTATCACGGCGGATGGGGCAAACATGGCGGATGGGGGCATCACAGGGGCTGGCGCAAGCGCTACGGCGGCTGGTCGAAACACTACGGCGGCCGGTACGGCAAACGGCTCCTCAAGCGATATGACGCCAACAAGGACGGCAAGATCACCCAGGAGGAAATCGACACCAACCGGACGGACTGGCACAAAAAGTTCGACACCGATGGTGACGGCAAGCTGACCATCAAGGAGTTCGAGGCACTGTGGGTTGAAGCCATGCGCCGGCGCATGGTGCGGATGTATCAGAGGCTTGACGAGGACGGCAACGCGGCCATCACGCTGGAAGAGTATGTCGAGCCGATGGCGCGCTTTGTCGAACGCCATGACCGCAACGGCGATGGCGCCTTGTCGCGCGAGGACCGCAAGCACCGCTATCACCATCGCGACCGGCACCGCGGCGGCAAACAGCAAATGGCGCCCGAGCAGCAAGATGGTGACACCTCGAACCAATAGAAGGCCGGTCTCCGATACAATTTTCGGGCACGGGCAGCGTCATTCGTTTGGCGCTGCCCGTTCGTATTTTTGCGCGTTGCTAAGAATTTAAACAAATCACGAAAGGGTTTTTCAGCAATCGGCTGGCATGTTGCACCTGGGTGCGTCAGGAGCGGGCAAGATTTAATGAACACCATGTCGCGGGCAGCCGGGGACCCAAGCATATTTCGCGAACCGGGCGCCCAGCAGGAACTGGCCGTGCGCATTCCGCGATATCTGGATGTCTCGGTCTTGCAAAACTCTGCAGAACCCGACATTGCCGTGGCGTTGGTCAGCGATTTGGCTGGTCTTGCCATGCTGGAGACCGACTGGCGCGCACTTGAGACGGAAGCAGCCGGATCGATCCACGCCTTTCAGACATATGACTGGTGCGCCGCCTGGGCAAAAACCTATTGTCAGGAGGGCGGCTGCTATCAGTTGAACGTCGTCACCGTACGTGACCGGGGCCGGCTTGTGTTGGTGTGGCCGCTGATGCGGACCTGCACGGGACCGTTTTGCGTTCTGCGCTGGCTGTCCGACCCATACTGTCAGTATGGAGACGTCCTGGCAGCGCAAGACGGCGACACCGATAGCTGGCTGGCCAGTGCGTGGGATGCCATTCTCAGCCAGCCAGGGATTGATACGCTGCGTCTGCGCCACGTGCGGGCCGACGCCGCCATCCACGGGTTTCTCGCAGACAACTCCCGGCCTGCCGGCGAGACGCAGGCGGCTCCCTACCTTGATCTGCGCGATTACCCGAACGAGGTCAGTTACAATAAACGCTACAGCAAGGTGCAACGTCGCCGCAGGCGCCGCATCAAAGCAGAGCTGCAAAAGCGTGGAGACCTCAACTTCGCGATCTACCAAAATGGTGAGTGGTTCAACAGTTTGACGGATCGGATCATTGAGAAAAAGCGTTCCTGGCTACGCGGCAGGGGCCTGTTTTCCAAGGCCCTGGCATGCGGGTCCATCACCGACTTCATAAAGGCGCTGGCGGATGAGTCTAAGGGGGGACTAAAAGTCGTCACCTCGGTGCTAAAAGCCGGTTCAAGCGAAGTGTCCTACGAGATCGGCCTGCGCTATGCCGGCCGTCACCTGGCGTTCATCACGGCTCATGACACCGATCTTACGAATGCGTCTCCGGCCCGACTTCACATGGACCTGTCGCAGCGCCAGGCCATCCGCGATCACATGCTGGTGTTCGATCTCATGGTTCCGGCAAACAGCCACAAGGTCTCCTGGAGCAACAACAGCGTCGAGGTCCACGACTTTTACCATGCGGTCTCGCGGCGCGGCTGGCTGTACGGCAAGCTCTATCTGGAACTTTGCCGCCCCGTCATAAGGCGGATCTATCAGGCCACGCCCCGAAAGCTTCGCAAGCGCGTTACCGGCCTCATCGAACGCTGAACTGCCGGACCGGGTCGGATCAAATCTCCCTCGCCTGCTTGGCGAGCGTAGCAAGAACACCACGCAATGCTCCTGCGTCGTCAAGCGGTTCGGGGAACGCCAGCCGGCAGACCCGGTCGCCGGCCACCATGTCCAAGCCGGCAGGGTCAATGGCGCTTACCTTCCAGTTTGCCTCCGGCTGTCGGCAAAGCCTGGTTGCATACAGCTGGACCGCATCCTGGTGATCTTTGTTCATATGCGCGACAGCCCCGGCCTCAATCTCCGAAAGGTCCTTCAGAACAGATCCGGCCAGGCAAATATCGCCGCGAGCCAGATCATAGGCTTTTCCGAATCCGCCGTTCAGGCTGGCGCGTTCCAATTCAACCGAAACAAACGAGAAATCGGCAAAGTCCACGTAGAGCTGCGCCTTGGGATGGCGGGCCAAATAGCGCTGCCGGGCATGACCGCACTCTGCGGATTGCCGGTCCAGGAACCTTGCGCTGCCCAAAACGGTAATGCGCGGATGGGCCAGAGGATCACCGGCCGCGGGCTCGCCCAGCAAGAGTGAACAGCGTTTGTCGCGTTCAAGAGCGCCATAGTGTCCTGACAGGGCAGAAATCAGGACCACCGGTGTGCCGTCCATCATGGTCGCAACTGCCACACGGCTGGCAAGCGGGTAGCCGGTTTCCGGCTCCAGCGATGCCAGAGCACCATAGCGTGCCGTGCGGATCAGCCTTTCAGCAAGGTTCCTGGCCTCATCATCAGTTTCCCGCAGTACCTGCGGCTTGTCCGCTTCGTTCATCTAGAGCACTTTCCGATCATATTGAATCAATTCTGTTTACCGTCCCGGCGGGTGCATCCGGTGCCGGAACGATCGCAGCAACAGGTGGGCCCCATTGCAAGAGCGTTGCGGCATCGGGGCGCCGCCGGGCGCAAACCCTTTACGGGACGGGCGAATTTGCGTCAATTCCGGCGCAAAGTGCTCTAACTGTTCCGTTCGACATTCGCCTGGCGCATATCGGCCATGATTGGTGTTGGTTTGTACCCGCTGCTATAAGGTTGCGCCGGCAACATTACAAACCCCGCCCGGCCAGATCACGGCCAAACCGTATGACAGGCAGACCGGAAATCCGTATCAGTGAAACGACAGGCTGGCGCCGGCCCGCCATCCTGCTCGGGCTGATGGTGGCGGCAAACGCCATTGCCTTTTCGACCTGGAGCGCCTTGCTAAACAATTTCGCCATCGAGGCGGCCGACTTCACCGGCCGTGAGATCGGCATTCTGCAATCGTTGCGCGAGGTGCCAGGGTTTCTTGCCTTCACCGCGGTGTTCTTCCTGCTGGTCATCCGCGAGCAGAACTTCGCATTTCTGGCACTCTTGTTCATGGGTGCAGGCACGGCGGTGACCGGGTACTTTCCGAGCGCGCTGGGTCTTTATGTGACAACCGTGATCATGTCGATCGGTTTCCATTATTTCGAGACGCTCAATCAATCATTGACACTGCAGTGGCTGCCGAAGGGCGAAGCACCGCGCACCATGGGCAAGATCCTGGCGGTGGGATCGTTTGCGACGATTGCCGCCTACGGCCTGATCTTCATCACCTGGAAGTGGCTGGAACTCGATTTCAAACACGTATACCTGGCCGGCGGGGGCGTGTGCGTGGCCATGGCGGTGTTTGCCTGGTTTGCCTTTCCCAGGTTCAAGGAGGACGTTCCGCAACGCAAGCACCTGGTGTTGCGCCAGCGCTACTGGCTCTACTACGCGCTGACCTTCATGTCAGGAGCGCGGCGGCAGATCTTCATCGTGTTCGCCGGTTTCATGATGGTGGAGAAATTCGGGTTCTCCGTGGCGGCCATAACGGCCATGTTCCTCGCCAACGCAGTCTTCAATATGATCATCGCCCCCAAGATCGGCAGTCTGATCGTGCGCTGGGGTGAGCGCAGAGCACTGATCTGCGAATATATCGGGCTCATCGGCGTGTTCGTCACCTACGCCTTCGTGACCAGCCCCTGGCTTGCCGCAGGGCTTTATCTGATCGATCATGCCTTCTTTGCCATGGCCATCGCCATGAAGACCTACTTCCAGAAAATCGCCGACCCGGCAGACATCGCACCCACCGCAGGGGTTGCGTTCTCAATCAATCATGTGGCAGCCGTCGCAATACCCGTCGCGTTCGGTCTGATCTGGTTGAAAAGCCCCGCCGCGGTCTTCCTCATTGGTGCCGGCATGGCCGGTGTCTCTCTGGTCCTGTCCATGCTGATCCCACACGACCCGCGCGAAGGCAACGAGACCGTACTGGTTCGTCCACCCGCAACACCGGCGCCAGCCGAGTGAAACAGGCGCAAAGACCGGGTCTTTGTTTCGCTTACACCGATGGCACACAGACAGAATTGCCGCTTCGCTACAGACGTTTGGATTGGCCACACTAACGGCACTCAAATATATTTACCTAGCGGAAACATATTTACTTAATTTCACAATTATGTCGCGAAAAATTCTCGAAATGTCTTATTCTCCCGTGTAACTTCAATGTTACTATGTTTACGTCGCCTTGGGGGCAGGACAATGAAAAGTGCGTTCCGGTCCAGATCGCAATGGTACGTTCCGTGAGGGAGCGTTGCCGTGCAATGCTACTGCCCCGAAAATTCGTAACTTTTGTCCTGTGGGGCCGGCCCGCATCGGGTGTCCATTGCTATGTCAGTAAAATATCAGCCTGTTAAGACGGAAAGCGTTTCCAAGCAGATCGCCGAACAGATCAGGTCGTCTATCCTGGACGGTCGGGTCAGTGTGGATGACCGCCTTCCGACGGAAGACGAACTGGCCGTTCAGTTCGGCGTATCGCGCGCCACGATAAGAGAAGCACTCAAGCAGCTCGCCGCACAACATCTGATCCGGTCACGGCGGGGCCCGACCGGCGGTACCTTTGTCAACCGGCCCAGCCGGGAGGACTTGAGCGACAGCCTTTCCTCATCGGCAACCTTGATGGTGTTGTTCGGCGAATTCGGCCTGAGCGACATTCTAGAGGCGCGCCAGAACCTGGAAATGCTGTGTGCGCAGATGGCCGTTACACGCATCACCGGCAAGCAACTTACCGCCATGGAGCACGAGCTTGAAATACAGCAGAATGAAGCTGTAACGGATGTTGAGTTCTGCCAGTCTGACATTCGCTTCCACCGCACCCTCGCCGATGCAGCCGGCAACCCGGTTTTGAGCTTCCTCATGACGGCCGTCATCGAGGCGCTGCAACCGGTGGAAAATATGATCATCCTCAATTTCCGGGAACGCAAAGTCATTGCCAGCCAGCACCAGAAGCTCCTGGCCGCATTGCGGGATCAGCATTCGCAAGCCGCATGCCAGGCGATCAGCGACCAGATGGAATATCTGCGCGGGCAGTTTCGCGAAGCCGGTCAGTTGGCCTGAGTAGGAGTGGAGCGGGCGACGGGGATCGAACCCGCGACCCCGAGCTTGGGAAGCTCGTGCTCTACCAACTGAGCTACACCCGCACCATGCGCAGCTTATCGCACGGTTCGACCGGCCTGTCACGAATGTAGCGGCCTTGCTCGCGATATCGCAATGGTTCTAACAATCCTGTTATCACAGGGTTTAGCTGCTATGCAGCCGGTATCAAACCGGCTACATGCAGTAAACTAATGATCATAGTTCTTTTGCAGGCAGCAGTATGACGGAACAGCCCCGCGACATCCGGCAAGGCTTTGCCCCCATAGATCCGGCAAAGTTCATGGACCCGGATGTCACCGCCAAGGGCGAGACGCGGGCCACCGTAACCTTGGATGCGCTCGACACGCTGTGGATCAACACAGGCACCTTGTGCAACATTACATGCCAGAACTGCTACATAGAATCCTCTCCATCCAATGACCGGCTGGTCTATTTCGAGCTGGCTGACGCCGTCTCACTTTACGACGAGATAGAGACCCTGGGGCTCGGCACCCGGGAGATTGCGTTTACCGGCGGCGAGCCGTTCATGAACCCGCACATGCTCGCCATGGCCGAGGCTGCGCTCGAACGCGGGTTTGAAGTTCTGATCCTGACCAACGCCATGCACCCCATGCAACGGCCGCGTGTCAAACAGGGCCTGTTGCACCTGAAGGACAGGTTCGGGGACAGGCTGGTGCTCCGGGTGAGCCTGGACCATTATTCCAAGGTCCTGCACGAGATAGAACGCGGCCCCGGCGCATGGGACAAGGCACTGGCCGGGGTGGACTGGCTGTCGGACAACGGCTTCAAGGTTGCCATTGCAGGGCGAACCTGCTGGGGCGAGCCTGAAGACGCAGAACGCGCTGGCTACGCAGCGCTGATAAAAATACGCGGCTGGCCGGTCAATCCCGATAATCCGGGCGAACTGGTGTTGTTTCCGGAAATGGATGCCCGTGTCGAC
>JANQIR010000198.1 GCA_028282065.1 Aestuariivirgaceae bacterium | reverse complement strand
GACTTTCTCCGGCGATTTTCGCCGGAGACACGGCAACGCACTGATTGGCCTCAGCATAGACCCTGAGCGCGCCGGACATTGTGTGGTCGTAGACCAGCGGCGAGTTGACGTTAATGTTCGCCTGCATCACGGCATTGCTTTCCACGAAGGCATCACCGAACACCAGGCGGGCCATGTCGATACTGTCGCGCGCCCGTTCCGGAGAAGTCACTCCGCCCATGAACGGCTTGGACGACAGGCGCAGATGGGCATGGACCATGTCCAGATGCCGCTTGCTGACCGGCATATCGACCGGCTCGCAAACCGTGCCGCCCGAATGGTGCAGCCACGGCGTCATGTTGGTGAGTTTCACGAAATTGCGAAAGTCTTCCAGTGTCGCATAGCGCCGGCCACGGTCCAGATCCGTGACGAATGGCGATCCATAACCCGGCATGAGAACGATACCGTCACCGCCGAGATGCACGCTGTTGCGCGGGTCGCGGGCACGCAGCTCGAAGCGTTCCGGCGCCGTTGCGCAAAGGCTCCGCACCAGGCCTGGCTCAAAGCGCACCCGCTCGCCGTCTATCCGGGCACCGGCGGCCTGGAACAGCTCAAGCGCCTCTGTATCGCCGCGAAACTCGATACCTATGTCATGCAGGATCCAGTCGGCCTGGTTTTCCAGAGCCTTGAGCGTTTTGTCATCCAGCAGTTCGTAGGCCGGAATACGCCGTAGCGGCCTGGCGAACCCAGGTGTGGTGGAGCGCGCATCGGACATGCGGCGTCGCGCGGCGCGGCCGCCTCGCCGCGTGGACAGTGGCGCAGGTGCTCCGGTCTCGGATCTGGTTGGCTTGGCGTGCAAACTGTTTCTATCCATATTTGGCGCGTACATGCGTCTAATCCATGATTGCCGGACTTTTGTTCCGCGAAAACCCAAAAGATTTGCACCAATCGTGTAAAGAATTTAAACGATAATCATGCGCTTCAGATCGTTTGATAAACTACCGGTGCTCGACGTTGTTGCTCGTTGCGGCAGTTTCTCGGCCGCAGCCGACGAGCTCAACCTGACCAAGGGCGCAATCAGCTATCAGGTCCGGCAGCTTGAAAGCGAACTCGGGTTTGCCGTGTTCGACAGGCGGCCACGCGGTGTTGCCCTGACCGGTAAGGGCCGCGAACTGCTTGAGCTGACGCAAAGCGCGTTCGACAGCATCGAGTGGAAGATCGCTGCCCTGCGCCATGCCGAGATGCGTAGCCTGACCGTTGGGCTGACGACCTATTTTGCCTCGCGCTGGCTGTCGCCGCGCCTGATGGAATTCATGCGCACCCACCCGGGGATCCGGCTGCGCGTCCAGCCAATGATCAACCTGCTTGATCTGAAGGGTGAAGGCGTTGACATGGCCATCCGCTGGGGGAATGGCAAATGGAACGATATGGCAATCGAGCCGTTGTTTGCCTGCCCGGCCTTTGCGACCGGCAATGCGGCTGCACTCGATGCGATCCGCAAGCGCGGTCTGCAAAAGGCGTTCGAGGGCTTCACCTTGCTGCATGACCGTGACGGCAGCCACGCCTGGCGTGACTGGTTCGAGGCGACCGGGCTGACCTATACCGAGCGCGCCGACACACTGGTTGTGCCGGACCCGAATGTGCGTGTGCAGGCGGTGATCGACGGGCAGGGCGTGGCGATCAACGACGCCCTGGTCGATGCCGAAATCCGGACGGGAACCCTGCATCGGCTGAGCGCACATGAGCTCGCCGACTACGGCTACTTCCTCGCCGTTCCGCCTAGCGCTGCCTCCACCCCGGATGCTCGCGCGTTTTCCGCCTGGCTTAAGGCTGCGGCATAGGACTTACGGGCTTTCGAGCCTGGCATTGCGGCTGGCAAGCGGAATGCAGTTTGACGCACGCATCACATCTTTGATCCGGCTGCGGGCATTTTGGTGCGGTACAAGGGCACGCATCACGACAAGCCCCTGCGGCTCGGCGCTTTGCACTTTGAAGGCATTGCGGGGAGGAACCTGTGTGGCCGCCGGTTCACCGGCCGCCTCGCCGGATGTGTCCGCCTGCTCGATGACGATTGAGAATTCCTTGGCCTCGGCCTGCTTGTCGTTGACCGTGTAGATCGAATTGCCGCGCGATGTGTAAATATTCATCGACCAGTAGGTATCGGGAATAGCGGCGGAGACCTTCACCGCACCGTCCGACAGGTCATACAGGCACACGGCGTGGATCAGTGTATCGTCGCCTTGCACAATGATGGTGCGTGCATCGGAACGTTCAAGCACCGTTAGTGCGTTGCGGCCGATCTTGTCATCCACAACCTGAAGCTTCTTTTCCATTTCGATGGGCGGCACGAATAGAATAAAAGAGATATGCACCGCCACCGCGAGCAGTATGACCGCCAGGCCCCAGAACATCTTGCCGCTCATCTGCAGGTCTCCCGCTTGATGTCAAACAAGGCACCGGCGTAGCGGTCCTGACCTGCCGGGTAATAGGGATTGTAGAGCCGCAAGACGAGCACGAAACTTCCACTGCCCGGCGGCACCAGCCAGTTGCCGGCCTGCGGGTCCTGCGCAACGGCAACCTTCAACCGGTTGTCCTGATCGTAGATTGCATCGAGCGAGGTCAAAAGCCCACCGGAGGTGGCCTCCGTCACTGCGGAGGACGTTGATTCATGGCCGGACAGGCTCCACCAGCGTGACGACGGCATCCGGCCGCTCAGCGTGTAGCTGCATCGCGCCTGCAGCTGACGGCCTTCATCGTCGTTGCGGGCCTCAAATTCAATCGCCTCGAAACGGCTCACCGCCAATTTGCCAGCCGTCAGGAAGCGTGCCCTTGTATAGGGATCGGAGTTGCGCGTGCCGGCCGCAACCCAGGTCTTCCAGGCGCCGGTGGTCTGTGTAAAAAGACCGGCCTTGCCATCGATCAGCTGCTGCGCGGAAACGAGACCCGCGGCACATGAGCCAACCAGAAAAACCGCGACTTTAACAATGCTTCTCACCGGTTTTGTGCTCGCTTACCGGCTGTCGAACAGCGACTTCAGGCGACGCGCATTGCGGTTCGCCCGCGACCGCCGCTTCCTGTTCGGTTCGAAGCTCAGCCGGCCCGCCCAGTTGTGGCGAACCGTTTTCGGTCGTTCACGCCGCTGGAACAGGGAGAACATGCCATGCCAGGTTCTACGGTTGGCATCACGTTCAGGCCGGGTGGAGAAAGTGAACGGTCCGCCGGGACCATTCCCGTCCTGCCGGTTTACCGCCGCCTGCCGGGGGTCGTTCATCGCGCCGTTCACCACGGGCGCCAGAGGAATGTCGATGTCGCCCTGGTTGTTGGCCATGTAGCGCGCATACCTGCCGTCCAGGGCGATTCCGGGCAGCGCCGCGGCCACCTTTGTCTTGTGCGCCTCGGTCATGAAACGCTTCCAGGTCATTGCCGGAATAGATCCGCCCGTTGCCCGGCGCGTCGGCGTGAAGTCATCGTTTCCGAACCACACGCCGGTGACGTAATGCGCGGTGTAACCGACGAACCAGGCGTCACGATAGGACTGCGTCGTGCCGGTCTTTCCCGCCTGAGGCGTGAACCCGAGGTTGGCGCGCCTGGCCGTACCCGCCAGAACGACCTGATTCAGCATGAAGTTCAGGTCGGCCACCAGTTGCGGTGGAAGGGTTTGCTGCGGCTCCATCTTGAGGTGCTTCTTGCGGTCGTAGATAACTTCGCCACTTGGTCGGCGCATCTCCAGAACCGTATAGGGTTTCACGCGCTTTCCGCCATTGGCGAAGCTGGCATAGCCGCTGGTGAGATCGAGAACGGTCACCTCGTTGGTACCAAGCGGCAGCGACGGCACCGCCAGCAGTTTTGCCTGCAGGCCGGCCATCTTGGCCGTCTCGATGATCGGCTTGCGGCCGATCCGTTTCGACAGGCGGACCGGGACCGTATTGTAGGATTTTGCAAGCGCGCGGGTCAGCGTCACCCGCCCGGCATAGCGGTGCGAATAGTTGCGCGGCGACCAGTTGCCGATTGACACCGGCGCATCCACCACAACTGAGCGCGGTGTG
>JANQIR010000083.1 GCA_028282065.1 Aestuariivirgaceae bacterium | reverse complement strand
CAAGCCGTCACGCGACACGGTTTCGTTTATGACGTTGTCACTGGCGCGCTTCAATGTGTCAGTCACGGCGATGCCCGGAATGACGGCAGGCCGATCGTCGAGGGCACCTATTACCCTGTCAATCAGGTCCTGCGAAACGAACGGCCGCGCGGCGTCATGGATCAGTACCTTGTCCGGATTGCTGGGCGCCAACGCGCGAAGCCCGTTGAATACGGACTGCTGGCGCGTATTTCCGCCGGTGACGGGTGGTGGGAGATCCAGTCCTAACGTGGCGTTTGCGTACATATCCGCGTGTGCGTTGGCAATAACGACCTGGATGTGGTTGACAGCAGAGTTTGCAGAAAGCGCTGCTATGGTTCTGGCAATGACCGGAACGCCGCCTATGTCGTGATACTGTTTTGGCAAGGCAGATCCCGTTCTGGTACCGCTGCCTCCTGCAACAATGAGAGCTGCCGTCGTCATGTCTATCCTTCAGCCGTCGTTTGCGGCGGGTGCGTGGCGTAGCGGTTTATCAGCATCACGTAGCATTTCGCAAGGCGGTCTGCGGACGTGACAAACACCGCGTGATTGCTTAAATAACCGGCAGAAACGATAATTGCTTAAATCATGAGCATTCAGATAGGATCCATAACGACACGCAACAGGGTGTTTCTGGCGCCCATGTCAGGTGTGTCCGACGAGCCGTTCCGGGCAATTGCCCATGAGTGCGGTGCTGGTCTGGTGATCAGCGAGATGGTTGCCAGCGAACATCTCGTGCGCGGACGGCAGGACACGATGATGCGCGCGACGGGGGAAGGAAAGATCTGGCCGTTCGCCATACAGTTGGCAGGGCGCGAGGCGAAATGGATGGCCGAAGGCGCAAGGGTGGCGCAGGATCTGGGCGCCGACATCATCGACATCAATATGGGATGCCCGGCCCGCCAGGTAACGGGCGGGCTATCCGGCTCCGCCCTTATGCGTGATTTGGATCATGCGTTGCGCCTTGTGGACGCGACTGTCGGGGCGAGCAAGGTGCCGGTTACCTTGAAAATGCGACTTGGCTGGGACAGATCGTCCATGAACGCGCCGGAATTGGCGCGGCGAGCCGAAGATGCCGGTGTCCAGATGGTAACGGTGCACGGCCGGACACGATGCGACTTCTACAAAGGCAATGCTGATTGGACGGCAATTCGCGATGTCGTCGATGCGGTTTCCATTCCGGTTATAGCGAATGGCGACGGGATATCCGAAGAGACCCTTCGAACCATGTTGTGTGAAAGCGGTGCTGCCGGTGTCATGGTCGGGCGCGGGTGCTACGGCAGGCCATGGTTTGCCGGTGAAATGGCTCGTCACCTTGAGACTGGCAACGCAAAGTGCGGACCTGGTCTGGGTGAGCAAATCAACATTGTACGAAAACACTATATGGAACTCATCAGGTTTTATGGATCGGCTAGGGGGGTGCGCATCGCGCGCAAGCACCTTGGCTGGTACCTGCAGCACTGGTTAGCGGAAGGGCGTTTCATGGCGGCAAACTTACCCAACTGGCGCCAGGCACTGTGCCGGCAGGACGATCCCGCCCTTGTTGGGTCAACGCTCGAATCCGTCTTTGAACAGCTACAAGAGGCGTGAGGGTTAAGCAAATGACTGTCGCAGAGCATCCCGCCTTCGATGCGAGCGCAGAGCGCACATCCTGGGCACTCTTGCATGCAATTCCCAATCCTGTCATTTCGCTTGAATCGGATGGGCGGGTCCGTTTTGCCAACACTGCCGCGGAGCAGTTCTTTCAAACCAGCGCGCGTATGCTAATGCGCATGAAGTTGACGGATATCATTCCGTTCAGCAGTCCGCTGGGAGATCTGATCTCATATGCGAGCGATCACGCCCTTTCTGTGAACGAATATGATGTCTCCATCGGCACACCCCGTACCGGCGGCGAACGAACCGTTGACGTTCAACTCGCGCCGGTCAGCGAGGTGCCCGGAATGCTCCTCCTGCAGATTTGGCAAAAGTCCATGGCGCAAAAGATCGACAGGCAACTCACACATCGCAGCTCTGCCCGGGCAGTCATGGGCATGGCTTCAATGCTCGCTCACGAAATCAAGAACCCGCTCTCCGGCATCAGAGGCGCTGCACAACTGCTTGAGCCTGTCCTTGGAGACGATGACAAGGCGCTAACCGCGCTGATTTGCACTGAAACCGATCGTGTCCGGGATCTTGTCGACCAAATGGAGGTCTTTTCTGATGATAGGCCGTTGGTCCGCGAACCGGTCAATATTCATTCAGTTCTGGATCATGTGAAATCGATCGCTGGAATTGGTGTTGCCGATGGACTCAAGATCCGCGAACAGTACGATCCTTCCTTGCCGCCGGTTCACGGTAACCGGGATCAACTCGTCCAGGTGTTGCTTAATCTGGTCAAGAATGCCGCCGAGGCCATCGCGATGGACGCGAACCGCGGCGAAATCACGCTAACGACGGCGTTCCGGCCAGGCGTACGGCTCTCCGTCAAAGGGTCAGGAGAGAGGGTGTCGCTGCCTCTGGAAGTTTGCGTCCACAATTCCGGCCCTCCGATCCCTGATGACATCAGACCGCATCTGTTTGATCCGTTTGTGTCGTCAAAGTCCGGCGGCAAAGGACTGGGGTTAGCACTCGTGGCCAAAATCGTGCGCGATCATGGCGGCGTGGTTGAGTGCGAAACGCACCCTGGAAAGACGACATTCCGTATTCTGTTGCCGCTGTATGATGTGGCGGAGCCCAGCGGGCGGGCAGGAGAAGGGTGCTGACCTGATGACCAAGACCGTTCTTTTGGCCGACGATGATGCTGCAATCAGAACTGTGCTGACGCAGGCTCTCGGCCGTGCCGGATATGAAGTGAAGGCTTGCGCAAATGCAGCCAACCTATGGCGTTGGGTTTCGGAAGGAGAGGGGGACATCGTCGTCACGGATGTGGTGCTACCGGACGAAAATGTGTTCGAAATCCTGCCGCAAATCAAAAGGAGCAGGCCTGAGCTGCCCGTTATTGCAATGAGTGCCAAGAACACGATTGTGACGGCAATCACGGCCGCCGAACGCGGCGCCTACGAATACCTGCCAAAACCTTTCGATTTGAATGAACTGCTCGGGGTGGTGGCCAGGGGGCTTGAGCAATCGCGGCGCAGTTTGGCGACGCCAATGCCGTCCGCAGGTACGCCGGCATCGGAAAATCTGCCAATCATCGGCAGATCCCAGGCAATGCAGGACATTTATCGTGTCATTGCCAGAATGACTCAGACCGACCTTACCGTCATGATTATCGGGGAATCCGGCACCGGCAAGGAGCTGATCGCGCGTGCGCTACATGATTTTGGACGGCGCCGAAGGGGTGCCTTTGTGGCCGTCAACATGGCCGCAATTCCGCACGATCTCATCGAGTCGGAGCTGTTTGGTCACGAGAAAGGTGCGTTCACCGGCGCATCCGCCCGATTTTCAGGACGTTTCGAGCAGGCCAATGGCGGCACACTGTTTCTGGATGAGATCGGCGATATGCCAATGGAGGCGCAAACAAGGCTTCTGCGGGTTCTGCAACAGGGCGAATATACGACTGTCGGAGGGACGTCGACGCGCAAGAGCGATGTGCGGATTGTCGCCGCCACACACCGAGATCTCAGACAGCTCATTTCGCAAGGCTTGTTCCGCGAAGATCTCTATTACCGGCTGAATGTCGTGCCTGTCCGCTTACCGCCTCTGCGTGAGCGTATTGACGATATTGCTGACCTGGTTCAACACTTTCTTTCAACTGCACGCACTGAAGGCTTGCCCCAGAAACGTATCTCTACCGATGCGATTGAGCGCCTAAAGCTGCACAGATGGCCGGGCAATGTACGTGAATTGGAGAATTTGCTGCGGCGGCTGATGGCAATTCATCCCGGTGATGAGATCGATGCACAGGATATCGAGCTTGAATTGCTCGGGGCAAATGCAGGTGGCGGCGGCGGTTTTCACGACCATGAGGCAAATGATCTTCAGGAGTTGGTTGAGCGGTATATCGCCGGCTATTTTGCCGGCTTCGGCTCATCCTTGCCTCCAAGCGGTCTTTACGAGCGGGTCATACAGGATGTTGAGGTGCCGCTAATCACTGCCACGCTGGCTGCCACCAATGGCAATCAGCTTCGCGCAGCAGATGTGCTGGGGATCAACCGTAACACTCTTCGTACCCGTATCAGAGATCTCGGAATACGGGTGGTTCGCAGCAATTGAGACCTGCGGCAAGTCACGGAATTTAGCCGCAATTCAGGCGAACTTGCCTAACTGAGGGGCAATGTCGCAAAATTGCCACATCAACGTTGAAATTTGGCAACACTCGCTGCATGATTAGACACCATGGGCGGGTGAGTCGGATCGGTCAATCCGGTCCGGCGATAATTGACGTGGATAGAGTTTGCGGTCAGCGCTGGCACGAGACGGCGAGTTTCCGTGATGGTAGGGCCCATTTTACAGCTTTCATGAGTGCAATGTCGGACAGTTCGCATGCATTGACTGCGCCGGACGCGGCTTCGGTGCCGTCTGGTAGTGGCCATTTGGACGATCGCCACTGGCGTCGGCGCGGTTCCGGCTATGCGGGTATGATAATTGTTGCCCTGGCCGTGCTCAGCGGCCTGGCAACATATACCGTGCTGACAGGCCTTACGCCGGTTGAACCGACACGCGAGGTGATCTTCGGGCTGTTGGGGATCAATTCACTTATCGTCAGTGGAATGGCATTGCTCATTGGCTGGCAGGTGTTCGGACTTCTTCGCGCCAGAAAGCAGCGTATTGCCGGTGCAGTACTGCACACGCGGATCGTTTCGCTTTTCAGCCTGTTTGCCGTGATACCGGCGCTGATCGTCGCCATCTTTGCGTCTGTCACGCTCAATCGCGGATTGGACGCCTGGTTCTCGGAGCGCACACAATCCATTGTCGACCGTTCGATTACGGTGGCAAAGGCGTATATTGACGAGCAGGGCGATGTGGCGCGTGTCGATATTGCCGCAATTGCAAACAATATCGAAAAACAGAACGATCTGTTCAAAAAGGACCGTCAGGAGTTCATCCGGCGGCTGGCGACGCTTGCCGCGTTCCGAAGTCTGGCCGGGGCGTTTGTCGTCGATCGGGGGCAACGCAGAGTGGAGGCAAGCGTCACAGCGAACAGCCGCGTAAAGTTCCGCGCACCACGTCAGGAAGATTTTACCAAGGCGGCAGAAGGAAAACTGGTCGTTGTCGGGCCCGGCGATGGCAATGTGATCCGTGCGCTTGTGAAGCTCAAGACATTCTCCGACCACTATCTCTATGTCTACCGGCTGGTTAATCCGCTTGTCGTAGAGCAACTTGCGAAAGCGCGTGCGGAGAAGGCGGAATACGAACGCCTGCGTGATGACCGTTTCGGTGTGCAGATTACCTTTGCGTTGATGTATGCCGGCGGCGCGTTCATGTTTCTGCTCGCCGCGATCTGGCTTGGCTTCGGGTTTGCCGACCGGCTGGTCGAACCGGTCGTCGGTTTGGTCGAAGCGGCGCGGCAGGTCTCTACCGGCAAGCTTGACGTGAAGGTGACGGCACGCGAGGGCACCGGCGATCTCGCAACCCTTGGTTATACGTTCAATCAGATGACCGACCAACTGAAGTCGCAGCGCGATGAGCTGGTGGACGCAAACGATAAGCTTGATGAACGGCGCAGATTCACAGAGGCTGTGCTGTCCGGCGTCAGTGCCGGAGTTATCGGACTGGATGCGGATTGCAGCGTCACGCTTGCCAACCGCTCGGCAACCAAACTGCTGGATGTGAAGCAGGATGCTTTGATCGGACAGCCGTTTGAAAAGGCGCTGCCGGAAATGGTGCCTGTGTTCAACAAGGCAATTGCGAAGACTTCGGGTACTGCCGAGGCCCATGTCAACAAACGCGTTGGCAGCCAGGAACGCAGTTTCATCGTACAGGTGACCACGGAGCGTGCCGGCGAAGATCAGCAGGGCTTTGTCGTAACATTCGACGATATTACCGAGCTTGTATCCGCACAGCGCAATTCAGCCTGGGCCGATATCGCCCGGCGCATCGCGCATGAAATCAAGAACCCGCTGACACCCATTCAGCTGTCGGCAGAGCGCCTGCAACGGAAATATCGAAATGAAATCGAGTCCGATCCTAAGGTGTTCCAGCAATGTACTGATACGATCATCCGGCAGGTCGGCGATATCGGTAAAATGGTGGATGAATTCTCGTCATTTGCCCGTATGCCAAGCGCGCTGCTTGAGGACAGCGATCTGGGAGCCATCGTAAAGGAAGCTCTTGTATTGCAGCGTGTCAGCGCAGAGGGCGTCGATATATCCTATGAGGTTCCCGAAGAGCCGGTACACTGTCATGTCGATCGGCGGCTCGTAACCCAAGCGCTGACAAATCTTGTGAAAAATGCCCAGGAAGCGGTGGAAGCACGGCAGCAAAAGGAGCCGGAACCACCGGGCAGGGTGCTTGTCAGGCTGGTTCCCGAGGAAGGCCGGTTTGTCTTAGATGTCGTGGACAACGGCATCGGACTCCCGAAGGAAAATCGCAACCGCCTTACCGAACCTTACATGACGACCCGCGAAAAGGGTACGGGCCTCGGTCTGGCCATTGTCAAACGTATTATGGAGGAACACGGGGGCAGCATTCAGTTGCATGACGCGCCGCGCAGTTTTGGCGACGGTTACGGGGCCCGCATGCGGCTGGTATTTCCAAGAGGTGCGCCGGATGACGATCCTGCAGACAATAGCACCAATCAGGGCTAACGGGGCGATTTAGCATCGAGAAGAGGCCAAAATGGCAGCCGATATTCTTATTGTGGACGACGAGGAAGACATCCGCGAGCTCATTGGCGGGATTCTGGACGACGAAGGTTTTGAGACCAGACTGGCCTATGACAGCGATTCCGCGCTGGCAACCATTGATCAACGCAAACCGCAGTTGATCATTCTGGACATCTGGTTGCAGGGATCAAAACTGGATGGGCTTGAACTGCTCAGCATCATCCATGAACAGCATCCCGACCTGCCGGTCGTCATCATATCCGGACACGGCAACATCGAAACGGCGGTATCTGCTATCAAACAGGGCGCTTATGACTACATCGAAAAACCTTTCAAGGCAGACCGGCTCGTCCTGATCGCCAATCGTGCTTTGGAAGCATCGAGGCTTCGCCGCGAGAACGAGGAGCTTAAAGGACGGGCCGGCACTGAAGTTGAGCTTGTCGGCAAGTCACAAGCTATGCGACTGCTGCGGCAAACGCTGAAGAAGATCGCACCTTCCAACGGCCGCGTAATGATCTCAGGCCCGTTGGGTGCGGGTAAGGAACTGAGTGCCCGGACACTGCACACGCTGTCGGCAAGGAACGACCGGCCGTTCGTAATTCTACCAGCCGCGACAATGTCGCCGGATCGTATGGAGGAAGAGCTGTTTGGTACGGAATCGCCCCAAGACGGGGTGATCCGGGTCGGGGCGCTTGAGGAAGCGCATGGCGGCACATTGTTCATCGATGAAGTGGCCGACATGCCGTTGGAAACACAGGGGCGCATCCTACGCGTGCTTGTCGATCAGACATTCCTGCGGGTTGGCGGCTCGACAAAAGTGAAGGTGGACGTGCGCATCGTTTCGTCTACAAGCCGCAATCTCATGCAGTTGATCGCAGATGGCGAATTCAGGGAGGACCTGTTCCACCGGCTCAATGTGGTGCCAGTGGAAGTGCCGCACTTAAGTGAGCGCCGCGAGGATATTCCGGATCTGGTTGAACACTTTGCGGGCCTGTACTCGCATCAGACTGGCCAACCGCTCCGCCGGCTTGGCGCTGACGCCATAGCAGTTCTGCAAACACACGACTGGCCGGGAAATGTCCGGCAGCTGCGAAACAACGTAGAACGTGTTTTGATCATGGCCGGCGGAGATCCGTCTACGGAGATTACTGCGTCAATGCTTCCCAGTGATGTCGGCTCGTCGGTTCCAGAGGCCGTAAACGGCTCACGCAGCGAACATCTGATGGCGTTACCGTTGCGCGAGGCACGGGAGATGTTTGAGCGCGACTATCTTGCCGCTCAGCTGTCGAGATTTGGCGGTAATATTTCCAAAACCGCCAACTTCGTTGGTATGGAGCGGTCTGCATTGCACCGCAAGATAAAGCTGCTTGGTATAACCGGGGAGCAAAGGGCGGAAGAAGCGACGGCGTGATGCCGCCGCAAGACGGCGAACGACCAGACGAACTTCACGTGAAACGTAGCTGAAACCATTGAACCGGCTGAGGCTTGTAACTTCGCTGTGCTTGGCGCACAGTCACGCCGTGGTGAGTGTGGGGAAGCAGACACGACCGGTTGGATGCGATTGGCCAGGGGCGCCGTTTGAACGATGAAGATCATTATTTGCGGTGCGGGGCAGGTCGGAGGCGGAATTGCCGAACGCCTGGCAGCCGAAGACAACGATGTGACTGTCATTGACACCGCCCCCCAGCTCGTGCGCTCGATCAGCGACACGCTGGACGTCCAGGGGATTGTCGGTCACGGCTCGCATCCTGATGTGCTTGCGGCCGCCGGCGCTGCCGATGCCGACATGATTATCGCGGTCACCTTCATTGACGAAGTGAACATGATGGCGTGCGAGGTTGCGAATGCGATCTTCAACATTCCCACGAAGATCGCCAGGGTGCGCCATCAATCCTATCTGCATCCAGAATACCGCAGTCTGTTCGCGCGGGATAATACGGCAATTGATGTGGTGATCTCGCCGGAACTGGCGGTCGGCGAAATGGTGCTACGACGTCTGGCGCTGCCAGGCGCCTTCGAAGCGATTTATTTCGTTGATGAGAAGGTGATCGCAATGGGTATCACGCTCAACGAGGATTGCCCGGTGGTCAATACACCGCTGTCGCAACTCACCGAGCTTTTTCCCGATTTGGGCGCGATCGTTGCCGGTGTATACCGGGACGGCTCACTGTTCGTGCCGCACGGCGGCGACCAGCTTGAACCCGGCGATAATATCTTCGTGATTGCCGATCAGGAGCAGGCAGTGCGCACGCTTGGCCTTTTTGGTCACGATGAACAGCCCGCGCAAAGGGTTCTGATCGGCGGTGGTGGCAATATCGGTTATTACGTCGCCAGCAAGCTCGAAGAACGAGATACCCGCATACATGTTCGAATCGTAGAGGCAAACCGTGACCGCGCGGTGGATATCGCCGAGGGCCTCAAGCGAACGGTCATTCTGCACGGAAGCGCCCTTGATCAAAATCTGCTGCGTGAAGCCGGTGTTCAGCAGTCGGAGGTTTATCTGGCGCTGACGAATGATGACAAAGTCAATATTCTGTCTGCCATGCTTGCCAAACAGGATGGTGCCAGTCAGGCCCTTTGTCTGGTATCCGGCCTACATGCGGCACCTTTGGTTTCCCCTTTGGGGATCGATTCGTACATCGATCCGCGTACGGTCACCGTTTCCAGCATCCTGCGGCATGTCCGGCGCGGACGGATCAGGGGCGTGCATCCGGTTCAAGGCGGTGCAGGCGAACTGGTCGAAGCCGAGGCTCTCGAAACATCACCGATGATCGGTAAACCGTTGCGCGAAGCCGAACTACCGGCGGGCGTTCGCATCGGCGCCATCGTGCGTGAAAATGATGTCGTTATTCCGACCGGCGCCACTGAGATAAAACCGCATGACAGAATCGTGCTGTTTGCATTGCGCGATCAGATCAAGGAAATTCAACATCTCTTCCGGGTAAGCCTTGAGTATTTTTGATCTGTATCGACTGTCACACAATGCCAAAGGCAGCATCGCGAATTCTGGAAAATTGTGTTAACGTCATATTCGGGTGGATTGTTTTGCCTTGAACGGTAAAGTCAAAACTGCCCCAATACCTAACCATACGCTGCAGAACAAGTGACGTTCGCGACAGCAAACACGGTCCCGCGGGGGATAGAATGGCACAAGAAAAACCACAAAACCTGCAAGACACATTTCTCAATCATGTCCGGAAGCAGAAAGTTCCTTTGACCGTATTTTTGGTCAACGGTGTGAAGCTGCAGGGCGTGATTACCTGGTTTGATAATTTTTGCGTGCTGCTTCGGCGAGACGGGCTATCGCAGCTCGTTTACAAGCACGCGATTTCTACGATCATGCCGGGGCAGCCAATATCACTCTTTGAGGATGACGGTTCGCAATCGGACCGTTAGGGCGCGGGACGCCATTCAAGATCGCACGTGACCCAAGGCAATACTGTAGAATTCCATATTGAAGGTCCCACTGCGACCCGAGCCTACGTTGTTCATCTGGAGATGAAAGCCCAGCATGACAGCGATGCTGCGCGCTCGCCGGCGGCTAAACTGGAAGAGGCAATCGGTCTGGCGTTAGCGATTGATCTTGAAGTCGCGGGCTCGGAAATCGCGTTCATCTCACACCCCAGACCCGCAACACTGTTTGGCCTTGGCAAGGTGACACAAATAGCCGATGCGGTGAAACGGGTGCAGGCTGAACTGGTCGTCGTGAATGGGCCGATCGGACCGGGACAGCAGCGCAATCTTGAAAAGGCCTGGGGCACCAAGGTGCTGGAGCGAACCGGCCTGATCCTGGAGATTTTTGGCCGGCGGGCAAGAACAAGGGAAGGCTCCCTGCAGGTCGAGCTGGCACATCTGGAATATCAACGCACGCGTCTGGTCAGGTCCTGGACCCACCTTGAGCGGCAACGCGGCGGTTTCGGTTTTCTTGGCGGGCCTGGCGAGACCCAGATCGAAACGGACCGACGTTTGATCCGCGAACGGATTGCAAAGCTGCGCCGGCAACTTGGAACCGTGAAACGGACACGCGGCCTTCACCGCTCGGCACGTAAACGCGTGCCATATCCGATCGTGGCACTGGTTGGCTACACCAACGCCGGCAAGTCAACTCTGTTCAACACGCTGACGAAATCACAGGTGCAAGCGGAAGACCTGCTTTTTGCCACCCTGGATCCGACAATGCGGCAGCTGGCGCTTCCACAGTCCGGCCGCCAGGTCATATTGTCAGACACCGTTGGGTTCATTTCCGATTTGCCAACGACCCTAGTCGCTGCATTTCACGCAACGCTGGAAGAGGTGTTGGAAGCAGATTTGGTGATTCATGTCCGTGACATCAGCCATCCGGACAGCGCTGCGCAGTCAGCAGATGTGCATGACGTACTCGGCGCACTTGGAATGGACGATGCTGCGCGCGAGCGGATTGTCGAAGTATGGAACAAGGCCGATCTGCTTGACGACGACGCAAGGGCTGCGCTGGATGCGCGCGCGGGGAATGATCCGCGTACCGTCCTGGTTTCGGCCTTGAGCGGGGAGGGGATCGGTGATCTCGTTGAGCTGATCGGGCAGTATGTGCAGGAAAGCGAACGAGTCTGTACTATTGAACTCAGGCCGGAACAGGGTGCGGAACTTGCCTGGCTTTACAGGACAGGAACGGTTGAGAACCGCCAGGACATGGACGATGGCGGCATCGTGGTCACGGTGCGGCTGGATGAACGTGCTTTTGCCCATGCATCGCAAAAATTCGGTAGCCAGCTGAAGTTGCCGGAGGCATCAGAAGCGGCCGAGTAACCGCCGCCGAAGTTTTAGGTCGGGTCTGGCGGCACGTCTTCTGTTCGTTTTTTTGCTGCCTGCCAGAGTTCCTCCATGTCATCCAGCGAGGCTTCTTCCGGTGAACTGCCTCTTCGATGTAGCGCCATTTCGATGCTTTCAAATCGGGAAACGAACTTATCATTGGCACAACGCAGGGCATGTTCTGCGTCAATATCGAGATGCCTCGCCAAGTTTGTTACGGCAAACAAGACATCACCGATTTCCTCGGTAATTTCAGCTCGGTTGGCATTTGGCAACGCAGCCTCGATTTCACCGACCTCTTCCTTGACTTTATCTAAGACGGGTTGTGGACGCGGCCAGTCAAAACCTACCCGGGCCGCCTTTCGCTGAAGCTTGCTGGCGCGCATCAAGGCGGGCAGGGCGGCCGGTACCCCGTTCAACACACCATTGTGTTCAGTGTCATTGTGCTGGGATTGTTTGTCTTTGAGTTCGGCAGCCTTCATGCGTTCCCAGGATCCCTTGGCGCGTTTTGCGGTGCGTGCTCGCGCATCACCGAAGACATGTGGATGACGCCGGATCATTTTTCGGTTGATGGCTTCCACGACGTCTTCAAACTCAAACTTGCCAGCTTCACGGGCCATCTGCGCGTGGTAAATAACCTGCAACAGCAGGTCTCCCAATTCTTCGCACAGGTCGGCGAAGTTCTTTCGCTGTATCGCATCGGCAACTTCATATGCCTCTTCGATTGTGTACGGTGCGATGGTTTCGAACGTTTGCTCGATATCCCAGGGGCATCCGGTCACCGGTGCGCGCAGGGCTTCCATAATGGCTTTCAGAGTACCGATCGCGCGTGGGTCAAGCTTTGACGGGTCCATGGCGCCGCAGTTTAGACAAGCCGGTGCATATTGCCACTGAGGTGTTACGGCATATCACCGAAAAAGTGCATCACGCGAGGGCCACTGTCTGGGTCGGGGCATTTGCCGCTTAACATAAACAGCTAATACAAGATTCGCATAATAGATATTATGGAACCTATTGGTGTTGAGTCTCGATCGGTGAATATGATTTATATCAGGCTGTTAAAGCCATTTTTGACTCTTCCACATGAAGAACCATTCCGTCAAATGCCGGGACCACACCCTCTGGCAAGCTGGCTTCCAGTGCCCCATAGTCCAGATCTATGTGCATATTCGTCAACACCGCACGGGCCGGCTTCAGCCGCGCAATCCAGTCAAGCGCTTCATCAAGGCTCAGATGGCTCGGATGTGGCGTTGGCCGCAACGCATCGACAATCCACATATCCAGATTCGACAGTGCCGGCAGACTCTCGTCCGGCACACCGTTCAAGTCAGGCGTATATGCGAGGCCACCAACCCTGAAGCCTAGCGCCTTGATGTTTCCATGGAGGAGTTCAAATGGGAGGAACTGCATATCACCGCCAGGACCGCTGATCGTGACCAGCCGATGAGGCTCAATACGGCTAAGATGCAGAATCGGTGGATAATCACTGCCCGGCGGCGTGTAGAAACAATATCCAAAACGGCCCAGCAACATGGTGCCGGTTCTGTCATTCGCCCAGACCGGGACGCGTTTGCGCATGTTCAAAGCAATGACGCGCAACTCATCAATGCCGTGTGTGTGGTCGGCGTGCTCGTGCGTATAGAGCACCGCATCGAGTTCTCCGATATTCTGCGCCAGCAACTGACCGCGCAGGTCCGGTGTCGTATCAATCAGCACCCGCGTTGGCCGCTCGCCCGTCTCGTCCGACTTTTCGACCAGCACAGAGCAGCGCGTGCGAATATTCTTCGGGTTTGCCGGATCGCACGCCCCCCAGTTGTTCCCCAGCCGGGGCACGCCACCGGAGGATCCGCACCCCAATATCGTTACCTTCACCGTCATGCCGCAGCGCCTTGGTATTCAACAGGGCGCGGCACTTTTGAAAACAGTTCAAAAAAGTTGTTGCTGGTTGTGCGGGCCATTTCTTTGTCGGTGACATTCTTCACCTCAGCCAAGCGCCGCAAAGTGTGCACCGTATATGCCGGTTCATTAGGTTTGCCCCGATACGGCACCGGCGCCAGATAAGGCGCATCTGTTTCCACCAGCAGCCGGTTCATTGGCACACATGCTGCAGCCGCACGAATGGCTTCCGCCGATTTGAACGTCAAAATACCGGAGAAAGACACGTACGCGCCTAGCGCGACGCCGCGCTCCGCAAGGTCCTGGCCTGACGAAAAGCAGTGCAGCAATGGTTTGAAGGCCCCCTGCTCCATTTCTTCTTCAAGGATGGACGCGGTATCGTTCTCGGCATCCCTGCTATGTATCACCAACGGCAGGCCAGACTGCCGGGCTGCTTCAATGTGCACCCTGAAACTTGCTTCCTGCCGGTCTCGCGGCGATCTGTCATAGTAGTAGTCAAGACCGGCTTCACCGATGCCGACAACCTTGGGATGAGCGGCAATCTTTACAAGGTGGTCCGCAGTGATATCGGGCTCTTCGGCAGCGTTATGAGGGTGCGTCCCAACCGTGCAATAGATATTCTCATTGGCATCAACAATCTCGATGATACGCTGGATCTGATGCACTCGGGTCGAAATCGTCAGCATAAGCCGCACACCGGCATCGTTTGCCCGGCTGATGACGCCAGGTAGATCCTGCCGAAGACCCTCAAAGTCAAGGTGGCAATGGCTATCGACAATCGGAACCATCATGCCGGCATCACGTCTCTTCGCTGTTTTCGACATACCGGGGAAATATAGGTTCCGGCTTGGGCAGAGGCGTTCCCGAACCCAACCGCCCGGTTTCACCCAGGAAGGCAAATGTGCGCTGGTCCTGCGGCACCGCCAGCGTATCCAACAGCCTCTGCGCAGCCGCCGGAATATACGGTTGCACAAGTATCGCAAGCTGCCGGATCACCTCAGCCGTCACATAGAGCACCGTGTCCATTCGCGCCGGATCGGTCTTTTTGAGCGCCCAGGGCTCCTGCGCCGCGAAATATCTGTTTGCCTGCGCGACAACCGTCCAGATGGCATCAAGCGCCCGGTGGATTGCCTGGCGATCATGTAGCGGCCGAACCGTATCGAGGAGGTCTTCGGTTGCTGCCAAGAGCTGCTTGTCGTCATCGGTAAGCGGCCCCGAAACCGGAACAGCTCCGGCGCAATTCTTGGCGACCATAGAGAGCGATCGCTGGGCAAGGTTGCCCAGATCATTGGCAAGGTCGGCATTGGTGCGGTTGACGATTGCCTCGTGACTATAATTGCCGTCCTGGCCGAACGGCACTTCCCGCAGAAAAAAGTAGCGCACCTGGTCAACGCCGTAATGCTCCGTCAACGCGATCGGATCGATCACATTGCCGACGGATTTCGACATTTTTTCACCCTTGTTGTAGAGGAAGCCGTGACCAAACACCCGTTTTGGCAAGGCGACACCGGCTGACATCAGGAAGGCCGGCCAGTAGACGGCATGGAACCTGACGATATCCTTGCCGATTATATGGATGTCCGCCGGCCAAAACGCCCAGTTCGGATTCTGATCATCTGGAAAACCGGCGCCTGTGATGTAGTTTGTCAGGGCATCGAGCCAAACATACATGACATGTCCGGGCGCATCCGGCGCAGGTACACCCCAATCGAATGTGGTGCGCGAGATCGATAGATCCTGCAGGCCACCCTTTACGAAGCTGATCACCTCATTGCGCCGTTCTTCAGGACCGATGAATTTGGGATGGTCTTCGTAGTGCTGCAACAGCCTGTCCTGGTAGGCGGACAGCTTGAAGAAGTAGCTCTCTTCTTCCACCCATTCCACTGGCGTGTGTTGCGGACCGTACCTTACACCATCGTCTGCGACGGTTGTTTCTTTCTCAGCATAGTAGGCTTCATCGCGGATCGAATACCATCCGGCATATGTGCCTTTGTAGATGTCACCGGTGTCATGCATGCGCCGCCAGATTTCCTGCGACGCTTTGTGGTGGCGCGGCTCCGTCGTGCGAATAAAATCGTTGTTCGAACAATTGAGCTTTTCCACCATTTCCACAAATAGCGGTGTATTGCGATCCGCCAGTGACTGAACGGAGATGCCCTCGTCTCGCGCGGTCTGAAGCATCTTGATGCCGTGTTCGTCCACGCCGGTCAGAAAGAAAACATCATGATTGTCGAGCGCCTTGAACCGGGCCAAAGCGTCGGTGGCAAGCGCCTCATAGGCGTGCCCGATATGCGGCGCTCCGTTGGGATAGGAAATTGCCGTTGTTATGTAGAATTTCGGTTTGTCAGACATATCCGTGCGGCTGGCCAATCGATCGTGCGCTTGCCCGGCTCCAGCCAGCAAGGCGTTAAGGTCTACCCGAAAGGTCATGGATTCGTTGAAGCGCTTCAAGCACAACCTGACGGCGGTCGAGATTTAGGACATTTGCCTGTTGAATGGAATGGCTTATGTGGCCGTGGGCGTCGGCCCAGCGCGCTGAAAGTTGGCTGTCAGGACGTTCGCCAGAATTGTGACACGAGGCAAGATGCTTGGCGTTGCTCGCGATCCAGTCGGTCAACAGCTGGCAGAACACCCTGAAGTCATCATGCCGATTGCGGCCGGATAGAAATTCCGCAGTCTTCAGCCGGTGCTCAGTGGTTGCTTGGGCGGTTTTGATAAATTCGAGAAAGCAGTCGGCGCCATCTGAGCCGGCAATTTCGAGCAATCGCCCAACGCTGCCGTTGGCAAAAGGAGCCAGTTGTTCAATCCGCGCCGCCTCAAGATCGAAACC